>JBGUUX010000033.1:0-24751 GCA_045133915.1 Eubacteriales bacterium
AAACATCGCATCATTGCGACCAACGGGAGCAACATCATATTTGCGAAGCAAATGCATCATGTCGCCGCAGGCGATGCATCATTGAAATATGCTGAATTTTATGATATAATTAAGTAAAAGGAGGCGATTTTGTGAAGGAAAATAAACTTGCGGAACTATCAATGGAGTTTTCTGTGGATATTATCAACCTTGTAAAGCATTTAAAATCTAACCACGAATCTATTATTTCTAACCAAATCGGCTGAAGCGGAACGAGCATCGGTGCCAACATCCATGAAGCACAGTACGCACAAGGCAAGAAAGACTTTGTTTCAAAACTTGAAATTGCCTTGAAAGAAGCAAGTGAAACAGGTTATTGGATTGAGTTGTTGCACAGAACCAACTACATTGACGAGCAAGCATATAAAACGCTTTCTGCAAAGTGTACTTCCTTGCGTGTAATGCTGATCGCCTCCTGCCGAACCGCAAAGGAGAATACGAAATGATAGGTCCGATCGTTACCGTACTTTGGGTCGTTCTTACCTACATTTACGCACCTTTTGATCGCTCTTTTTCGATGACATCCGTTCCTTTCTATGCCTTGGTATATAAAGGAACGGATTTTTAAATAAATAATAAAAACCTTGAAAAACAGAAAATTTTATGTTATATTGAAAATATATCGGAGGTTTTGCGATGACTAAAGCTTCAAGAATTTTCTTTATAATAATATCCGCTTTGATCTTATCAAGCGTGCTTTTTCTGCCTATGCATTCCGAAGGTGAGGGAATGCTTGTATTCAAAGCTGAATATAACTTTGCCCGTATCGTAGGGGATCTGCTTATGGAAGAGGGAACTCTTTCTCTCTGGGTAGTACATATGACCATTGGTGTATTTTTGCCCGCAGTGGTAATGCTGGCGACAGCTCTTACCCGTATGAGGTGGCTTTATTCTCTCTCAAATACTCTTGGAATTGCGGTATGGTTCCTTAACTTTTTCAGATATGCCCTTAAAAAGGGTATTTTACCCTTATTCGATATCCACACCACCGATATTTCTATTGGCTCATGGCTGTCTGTATTGTTCTTCCTTATTTCCGCCCTTGTGCTTCTCTGCACCAAAAAGAAGAAAAAGGATACGGTTTCGGACGACGGCAGATGTCCCGAGTGTGGTATAAGACTGCGTAAAAACAATAACTTCTGTCCCCGCTGCGGTAAAAATCTGAAGGAAATATAAAGTAAAGGTCTCTGATTTTTTCAGAGACCTTTTTGAATTACTGTTTGTCGGGAACCTGCTTTGCTGCAGCTTCAATTACCTGGTATGTAAGCTCCATCTTGTAAACTGAGCTTCCCATTTTGTCGTAGAAATCCTGGATAGTGGTTAAACCCAGACCTGCCGCCTGATCCCTGAACGTAACCGAAAGGGCAGTATTGAACTCTTCTTTTGTTACTTCAATGTCAAATCTGTCCTTAAGGGCGTATACGATGAGATCCTTGTACACGTTCTCTTCGGCGTAGGCGTTACGCTTAAGCTCATATTCTTCCTTTGTTCCGTAGTCGGAAGCGATAACGTCATCAACGGTGATACCCATAGAGTCTGCCTTTGCCTTGGCGTTCTTGTCGAACATATCAAGGTAGTAGCTATGCTCGGCAGAGGGCATAGAGATAAGAGTGGAGCCTTGTATCAATGCGTTGTATACGGCGTCCTGCTTGTTAAGTGAGTTCTGCTGGTCTATCTGATATGCATAAAATTCTCTGAGCTCTTCGTGTGTGGATACGCCCAGTCCGAAGGACTTTATGGTTTCGGCATTAAGCTCGGGGAGAACTGCGGTCTCTATCTTGACCATCTCGATGGTATAGGTTGTCTTGGCGTTTGCAAGAAGCTTGCTTGTGGTACGGTCGGCGGGATAAACGATATCTACCTGCTTTGTTTCTCCCTTTGCCATACCTACAAGAGCATCCTCAAGCTCGGGGATAGCCATGTATTTGCCAACCGATATCTCAACGTTCTTCTGTTCGGAGACCACCTCATCGGTGCCAAAGAAAACTATCTTGTAGTTGATAGTAGCTATATCGCCGCTTGCTACGGCTCTGTCGGTAACCTCTGTACGGGTGGCTTTTGTCAACTGCTGAGCGTATACGTACTGGTCTACCATCTCAGGTGTGTTGGGAATGGTGACGTAGTTGACCTCAAGAGAGCTGAGCTCGGGGAGTGTTATATACTCGGAGAACTCTACGTTATATTCAAGAGCTTCGTTTTTGGGGATGTCAAAGGTCTCGGTAACGTTTGTGTTACTCGGTGTTACCTTTTCGGGAGCCTTTTCGGTCTTGCATCCGGCAAATACGGAAAGCATACATAAAAGCGCCAGAGCTAAAGCTATAATTTTTTTCATGATATCTAAATTTCTCCGTTCCTGTGAATTTATTTATCCTTTTTGATATAAACGCGGTCTACTCTACGGGAGAGGAGACATACACACTCATAATTTATGGTGTTTGCCGCCTTGGCAAAAACGTCTACAGAGGTATGTTCGCCAAAGATCTCAACTTCATCACCGGGAGCTGCGTCCACCCCGGTTATGTCGATCATACACTGGTCCATACATATCCTGCCTACGATAGGACACTTGTTGCCCCTTACCGTCATATAACCGCCGTTAGCGTAAGCACGTATAAACCCGTCGGCGTAGCCTATAGGTATGGTGGCTATCTTCATATCCTGCTCTGCCGTAAAGGTGGCGCCGTAGCCCACGCTTTCTCCTGCGCACAGGGTGTGGATGTGGGTGATATAGGTCTTAAGGCTCATAACAGGCTTAAGTCCCTTTGCGGGAGCCTCGTCAGAGGGGTTGAGACCGTAAAGTATTATACCGCATCTTACGTAGTCAAGACAGGCGTCGTGACGGTATATTGTTGCCGCAGAGTTTGAGAGATGTCTTGCCTTGAAGCTGTGACCTAACTCGCGGAGCTTTTGTTCTGTTTTTTTATATCTTTCAAACTGCTTGTCGGTCATGGCAGAGTCGGGCATATCCGCACAGGCAAAGTGGCTGAACAGACCTTCTATGCGCAGTCCCTTGACGTCAAATACGGCCGCAAGCTCGTCAAAATCTTCGTCCCTTGTGGAAAATCCGATACGGTTCATACCCGTATCCAGCTTTATGTGGCATCTCAGGCGTCTGCCGTGAGACAGCTCCTGCTCAAGACGCTTTGCGTACTCAAGGGAACCAAGGGTGATGATTATATCGTTGTCTGAGAGAATATTTGCCAGTTCTACGTTGGGAGTGTTACCTAAAATAAGTATCTCGCAGTCGGAAAAGAGTCTGCGCATCTGCAGAGCCTCGCTTGCGGTTGCTACCGCAAAGAAACGGCATCCGCAGTTATACAGGGTGTGTGCACAACGTTCTACTCCGTGACCGTAAGCATCTGCCTTTACCACGGCTATAGGCTGTGCGGGAGCTGCGTACTCTGCTATTCTTTTGTAGTTGTCTGCCAAAGCGCCGAGGTCTATCTCGGCATATGCGTTACTGTAGGTCAGCATCGGTGTCTCCTCGTTGGACTATAAAGTTTTCTATATCAAAGACAAGTGATATGCCGTCCTCGGTATATTCGATACGGTGGGGAAGCTGTTCCGTTCTTCTGATATAGATTACTGTACTGTGAGAGTCTTTTGTGTAATGATATATCCTGTTTTCGCTGTCGGTGCGGTATTGCGTAAAGTCCTCTCGGGACACGTCAAGCATCCTCGGCAAAAAGGAAAACGGTATATCAATATTTGTGGTATGCAATTCTATCTGCATATTATCATAATATACCCAAACGCCCGTGTTGTCAACCTTAAAGCTGTATCCCGAGAGATTTTCGGGGGAAGCTATGGTTATATCAGCTTGGTCTCTGTCCTGCAAAAGGGCAGTTACGGCAAAGCAAGAGCCGTTATAGCTGAGAGTACCTGTGAGAGTCATGGGATAGGCATCAAATGACGGTATCCTGTTCTGTTGCCCGCAGGATGTAAAAAGAAGCAAAAGGACGAGTAAGATTACAATACGTTTCATATGCAAAACCTCCGCATACAGTTTATGCGGAGGCTTGATTTTTGATTACTTATCTGGAAACCTCGGTAACTACGGTCTTCTTGTTAAGGAATCTCATAACCTTGAGAGCCTTGTTTGTTACCTCAAAGAAGCAGATAACCTTTTCACCGAACTCGTTTGTACCGTATGCGTAGTATACGTCAGGGTGGCTCATGGAAGAAACAGCCTCGTAACGCTTGTCATACTTAAACGCATCTGCGTCAGCCTTGTACTCCTCGTTGTTGTAAGGAGCGATGGCGTCAAAAGCACTTACCTTGATCTTGCAGAGGTCCTTGGACTTCTTCTTACCGTAGATGGTAGAGAGAGTAAGGTGACCGCCGGAGATATCCATCTTCTGCTCGATGTTTACATAGGGAGAGGTCATCGGGATGATGAGCTTGGAGAGCAGGAAGGGATAGAGAGCGAGAACCATGATAAGACCGAGAAGCAGGATGCCCGCAGCAGAGAAAATGATAAGAATAACGATAGGAGCAATGATGTACGCTATCTTCATCAGAAGACGGTTTCTCTTATAAGCGCCTTCTACCTTTTTTTCTACCGTTAAATCGGCATGGTTGGTAATTTCATTCATTGTGTAAAACCCCCAAATTTATTATTATTGACATATTAAGGTCATTATAGCATACGGTACGTTAAAATTCAAGTAAATTTTGTGAAAATTATTGATTATTGTGTTACTATGGTGTAATATATATATAATATTATTTTTAAAGAAAGTGATGTGTAAAAATGAAAGCAGTTATTACCGTTGTTGGTTGTGACAGTACAGGAATTATAGCAAAGGTATCAGGCAAGTGTGCCGAATATTCGGTAAACATCATCGATATTTCCCAGAGCGTTATTGAAAACTATTTTACCATGATGATGGTCGTTGATATCGACAAGTGCAGTATCGACTATAAGGACTTTGTGGATATCATGAACGATATGGGTAAAGAAAACGATCTTGAGATACATATGATGCATGAGGATATCTTTAACTCCATGCACAAGATATGAGGTGACAGGCGATGTCAATGATCAAGATGGACGACGTCCTTGAAACCATAAATATGATAAAAGAGGAAAATCTGGACATCCGTACCACAACTATGGGTATCTCCCTTTACGATTGTGCCTGCGACGACGATGACAGATTTGCCGAAAAGATATATGATAAGATAACCATGTCTGCCAAAAACCTTGTTAAGGTGGGTTGCGATATCGAGAAAGAATACGGTATTCCGATCATCAATAAGCGTGTTTCGGTAACGCCTATCTCCATGGTTGGCGGTTCTATCTCCTCTGAGGGATATATCAAGGCGGCTAAGGCTATGGACCGTGCGGCGGCTGAAGTAGGCATCAACTTTATCGGAGGTTTTGGCGCTCTTGTGCAGAAGGGTATGAATGATTCTGCCTGCAAGCTTATCTCGGTCATCCCCGAGGCTCTCAGCGAGACCAAGATGGTTTGCTCCTCTGTAAACGTAGCATCTACCAAAGCAGGTATCAACATGGATGCCATTATCGAGATGGGTTCTGTTATCAAGCGTACAGCTCTTCTCACTAAGGACGAGGGCTCTATAGGCTGTGCTAAGCTTGTTGTGTTTGCAAACGTTCCCGAGGATAACCCCTTTGTTGCAGGTGCGTTCCACGGTGTAGGTGAAGCTGAGCGTGTTATCAACGTAGGTGTATCAGGCCCCGGTGTGGTTGCCTCTGCTATCAAACGCACAGGTAACTGTGACCTTCTGGAGCTTGCCGAGATAATCAAAAAGACCGCATTCAAGATCACCCGTATGGGTCAGCTGGTGGCTAAGGAAGCCGCAAAGAGACTGGGTGTTGAGTTCGGTATAGTTGACCTTTCTCTTGCCCCCACTCCCGCAGTAGGTGACTCTGTTGCTCACATCCTTGAGGGTATGGGTCTTGAGTCTGTCGGCGCTTGCGGTACTACCGCTTGTCTTGCTATGCTTAACGACGCGGTAAAGAAGGGCGGAGTTATGGCTTCCTCATCTGTAGGCGGACTTTCCGGCGCATTTATCCCTGTTTCCGAGGACGCAGGTATGATAGATGCGGTACGTAAGGGCGCACTTTCCCTTGAAAAGCTTGAGGCTATGACCGCAGTATGCTCTGTGGGTCTTGATATGATTGCCGTTGCGGGTGACACTCCCGAGGCGGTTATCTGCGGACTTATTGCAGACGAGATATCTATCGGTGTTGCCAACACCAAGACAACCGCCGTACGTGTTATCCCCGTACACGGTAAGGGTGTAGGCGAAGAGGTAGACTTTGGCGGACTTTTGGGCGTTGCTCCCATTATGCCTATAAGCCCCTATTCTCCCAAGGAGTTTATACTCAGAGGCGGAAGAATTCCTGCGCCTATCCACAGCCTTAAAAACTAATGCAGAGTGCAGAATGCAGAATGCAGAATTAAGGAGGATTTTCGCTTGCGAAAATCTCCTTTGATCAAAAGGATAAATTATGTTAGGTACAATAGTCAACGCTCTTGCAGTCATAGTTTTAGGCTGTGTGGGTCTCTTATTCAAAAAAGCAATAAGCGAAAAGATGAGCGACCTTTTGATGAAGGGTATCGGCTTATGCGTTATATATATCGGTATCTCGGGTGCCCTTGATGCGGGCAACACCCTTGACGGCGCAGATACAAACTCGCTTATTACAATAATCGCAATGACCTTAGGCGGCATCCTCGGTCATATATGCGACCTTGACGGACGTATGAACCGTCTGGGACAGCGTATCCAGGACAAGCTTGCCAAGGGGGACAGTAAGTCTACCGTTGCAGAGGGCTTTGTTACGGCATCCCTTATATACTGCGTAGGCGCTATGGCGATACTGGGATCCCTTCAGAGCGGTCTTGAGGGTAATCATACCACCCTTTTTATAAAAAGTCTGCTTGACGGAATAATGTCCACCATTCTGGCGGCTCAGTTAGGTTTTGGCGTACTTCTGTCCGCAGTGCCGGTATTTCTGTATCAGGGAACCATCACCCTGTGCGCCCACTGGATAGAACCCTTCCTCAGCACTCTCGTTATTGCCGAGATGAACTGCGTGGGTTATATACTCATTATGGCTATAGGTCTTAATATAGCCAAGATAACCAAAATAAAGGTAATGAACCTTGTTCCTGCGGTTTTCTTTGCGGGAATAATGGCTTACATAATCGAAAAGATCCCCGTTATATATAATTTCTTGTATTAAGGAGGTAGAATAATGAACGGAAAACTTTACATCGATGGTGTGATAGATTGCATCAGCCGTGCCTGGGCAAAGGGCGCGGAGGCTATTGACCACGCCGCAGACCTCATCTGCGAGGCAACCGAAAAGAAGAATAACGTATACGCCTTCGGATGCTCTCACGCAGGCATTCTCGCAGAGGAGATATTCTACCGCAGCGGCGGTATGGTTACCATAAATCCTATTTTCTTCCCCGGATTTATGCTCAACACCCGTCCCGTCACCATGACCAGTATGCTGGAGAGACTTCCGGGTCTGGCAAAGATCATTTTTGACGAAAATAAGCTTAAGAAGGGTGACGTGCTTATCATCCACTCTGTTTCGGGCAGAAATACAGTTCCCGTAGAGATGGCAGAGGAAGCTGCAAAGCAGGGTGTTAAGACTATCGCTATCACCAATCTTGAGTATTCTTCTGCGGTTACCAGCCGCGCTCCCTCGGGCAAAAAGCTCTATGAGGTATGCGATATCGTTATCGACAACTGCGGCTGTATCAGCGATGCATCCGTTAAGCTTGAGGGCTTAGCAGAGAAGACAGGCCCCACATCTACCGCAGTAGGCGCGGCGCTTCTTAACGCTCTCGTTATAGAGGCAGAGGAGAAGCTTATTGCCAAGGGCGTTACTCCCCCCGTGTTCCTGTCTGCCAACATTGACGGCGGTACAGAGCATAACGCAAAGATACTTAACGAATACAAAGATAATATTTTCTATATGTGAGGTCAAAAATGAAGTATTACGTAGCTTTTGACGGAGGCGGCTCCAAGGTTGAGGCCATCCTCTTTGACGAAAATTTAAAGAAGATCAGACACGCACGTATGACGGGTATGAACACCGCATCCACAAGCCGTGAGACCGTATCTGCCAACGCACGCAAGCTTATGGACGAGCTCCTTGACGGTACAGGCGTTACCGAGATCGAGAACGTATACGGCGCTTTTTCCGGCATCATCCTCGGTACTCTTAAGGAAAAGATACAGGTAAATAACGAAAACCACGTAAGCGGCGAGGCTAAGATGGGCCTGCTTGCAGCTTTTGTATACGGAAGCGCCATCACAGCCCTTTCGGGTACAGGCTCTGTTATCTTCTGGCCTAAGGACGAAAAGACCTGCTACGAGGCAGGCGCCTTCGGTTCTGTTATCCATGACGAGGGAAGCGGCTATCATATGGCTCGTATGGCCTTTGCCGAGTGTATCAAGGACTATGAAAAGCGCGGCCCTTCTACCCTTATGACCCAGTTTATCTGCGAGCATTTTAATGCCAAGGATATAGGCGAAGCAGGCTACAACGTATATCACTTTGAGGGCAGAGATCCCATCCCCGCACTTGCAAGCTGCGCTCCCTGCGTAGGTAAGGCGGCAAGACGAGGCGACGAGATAGCAAAGCACCTGCTGCGTGAATGTGCAGCCCGTTTGGCAGAGCAGACCATCGGTCTGATAAACCGTTCTGAGGCGCCTGTTGACATACCCATCGTAACAGAGGGCGGACATTGGAAGAACGACCCTCTTATGTTCGAGGCGTTTTGTGAGTATATCCACGAGTTCCAGCCCGAGCGTAAGGTTCTTGCTCCTTATTTTGAGCCTATCATCGGCGGTATTATTGCTAAGCCTTACTATGACGGCGAGGAGATCACCGACGAGATGATCGAGTTCTTAAAGGAAGAATATAAGGATTTCGTCTATAAGTACAGTGATAACTAAAAACAAAAGAGACGCGTAAAGCGTCTCTTTTTTCGTTTTATTTTAACTCTTCCAAAATATCGGACAGGGCGTTTATTGCAGCAAGCTCTCTTATCTTTTCTCTTGACAGAGTGTGGCCGAATTTATATTTTTTAACCGAGGTACTGCCGTTATGGCATATTGCAACGTATACAAGACCGACCGGCTTTTCCTCTGTGCCGCCGCCGGGTCCCGCAAGGCCTGTCACGGCAACGCTGATATCCGAGTTCATAAGCGCACACACGCCTTCTGCCATTCTTACGGCTACCTGATGGGATACAGCGTCGTATTTTTCAAGGCTTCGGCTTGAAACACCCAGTACCTTGTTCTTTATTGTATTATGATAGCTGTTGACACCGCCGAAATAAACGTCTGATGCGCCGGGAACGTCGGTTATCATCTTGGCAATAAGACCGCCCGTACAGCTTTCTGCTGTCGAGAGTATCTTATTCTTTCTGCGAAGTGTGTTTACCACCGCTTCCTCAAGGGTGGTATCGTATCCGTAGATATACTTGCCCACCTCGGTAGCCTTGATATCCTCTATGGTATCAAGACACATTGAAAGAGCCTTTTCGTGGGTGTCGGCAGAGGCGGTAACACGCAGTCTTACCTCACCGGTCTTACAGTAGGGAGCAATAGTGGGATTGGTTGCCTTTTCCATCATATCCCCCAGCTTTTCGGCAAGGGCAGACTCGCCTATGCCTATCAGATTGATGTTTCTGGATACGAGCACCTTGTCACAGTACTGCGCTACAAGAGGCTTTGCCTCGTTTTGCCACATGGGCTTCATCTCGGAGGGAGGTCCGGGCAGGAGAACTATAACCTTGCCGTCTGCCTCACAGAACACACCGGGAGCCGTGCCGCAGGTGTTCTTGAGCACTACCGAGCCTTCGATTACGTTTGCCTGCTTACGGTTGTTGTCTGTCATGTGACGTCCGCGCTTTTTGAAATACCTGTGTATCTCTTCAAGGATCTCGGCATCCTCATAGATGCCTCTGCCTATAGCTTTGGCGGCAGTCTCCTTTGTTATATCGTCATAGGTGGGGCCCAGTCCTCCTGTCATGATAAGGAAATCACAGTTATTAAGGCAGTCCTTGATGGTCTCTGTCAGTCTTTCGCTGTTGTCTCCTATAACGCTCTGTCTGTACTGGGAAATACCCATAGAAGCAAGCTCACGGGACAGATATGCGGCGTTGGTGTTTACTATGTCGCCAAGGAGTATTTCGGTGCCGACACACAAAATTTCTGCAGTTCTTATTTTCATTTTTTCAAAAGTCCTTTGCTATGGGATTTTGCTACAAAAAAAACAGGCGTATCGCCTGCTTTTAAAAATATTTTACTTTGGGATTGTAGATCTCTCTCCAAGCCAGATCACCGCGTTCCAGACCGTTGATCAGTACCTCTGCGGTGGCGATATTGGTTGCAAGGGGTACGCTGTGTATGTCACAAAGTCTGAATAAATTGTCAATTGTTTCCTTGTGATCCATAGAATGGAAGGCGTCAGGATCACGCATATAGAGAACCATATCGATCTCATCATATGCAACACGGGACAGTATCTGCTGAAGACCGCCGACAGAGCCGGCCATAAGCTTCTCTATTTCAAGACCGGTGGCTTCAGAAATGTATTTACCTGTGATGTTGGTTGCGCAAAGTTCATGCTTGTTGAGGATTCCGCAGTATGCGATACAGAACTGGGTCATCAGTTCTTTTTTCTTGTCGTCGGCAATGATTGCTATATGCATTTATTTCACCCTTTCCTTAATTAATACTGTTTATTTGAGGATTATCTTTCTGTCTGTTTTTTTAAAGTCCTTCAGCAAGGGGATGTTAGCTCCCTCAAGGCGTAGCGCGATGTTGAAGAACGCGCGGACTGTATTGGTGATACCAAAACTGTCAACCAACTTACCGTTACGCTGTGCCAGTACAAAGGTGTGATCTGTAGGAATAACACCGATAAGCTTAACGTAAGTCTTGTCAATGATATCTATGATACCCGGCAGCTCGTCACGTTTGACTCTGTGCTCGTCAAAGCAGTTGATGATAAGCTTTGTTTTGGGCACTCCCAGATCGCAGAGTCGCTGATTTGTCTGCTCTGCGGCACGAAGAGCGGCGCTCTGGTGGGTCGCTATTATAAGAGCAAGATCGCAAACCGAGGCACCCAGCTCTATCTCGGAGCCGTTGCCGCCGTGAGTGTCGATAAATATATAGTCAAGATCGAGGGCAGCGGAAATGCTCTCGATAAATCTTTTGAATGCAGGAACGGTTATGTCGTTTTCGTATCTGTAGGGAGCTGCAAGGAAAAATAGGTTTTCGCTTCGTTCGTCACGGATGACAGCCTTATCGTAGCTTATGTGACGGACGATGACGTCGCAGACGTCGTACATACATTTGTCCTCAAGTCCGCATACCAGATCAAGGCATCTCATACCAAAGTCGCAGTCCAGCATAAGCACCCTTTTGTCCAGCTTGGCAAGGGTCATGGCAAGATTGGCGCAAACCGTGGTTTTACCAACTCCGCCCTTGCAGGAGGTTATCATAACAATATTGGTTTTTGACATAACTACCTCCCCAGCATACTTTAGTATATGATATCACAATTATTTATCAAAGTCAATAAAATAATGGGTAATTAATCAATATGCTTTGCGGTGAGAGCTATAAGCTTGTTGATATCGTCAGGCTGATTTTTGGCCTCGTGAGCAGCCTTGTTTCGCTTTATCTCACCGCATTTGGTACAGCGGTGGATGATGATATAACCCTTCTTGGGATCGGTAACACAGCCGATGGGTTCCATGGGCGCACGGCACTCGTTTGCGCGGTCGCCGGGGTTGACGTCAACGTGCAGAGACCACAGACATACGGGGCAGTGGTTACGGGAGGTATAGCCCAAGGGCTCTACATGTGCTCCGCAGTGAGCGCAGATGAAACCGTTATCGTTTTTTGAAAAGCGTTTAGTATCCATATAACTTCCTTTGTCATAATTTATTATAAATTTATTAATATTGTGTTAATATGTATTTGTTATCCTCTATTAGTGATATATATCAATATTTTCTCGAGAAAGGACCTATATAATGAACAAGTTTGTTGTATTTCTTGCTATTATGATGGTTATGACCGTTATGTTCACTATGGCGGCAGTTCCCGTATTTGCAGACGGCGCTGATACCGCTGAGATCGTTGAGCACGACCACGACGGTGACGGTGTAGCTGATCACGCAGCAGATGCTCATACAGTTAACGATGGTTGGGCAACCCTCAATACATCCGACTATATTGCACTTGTTGTTGCAGCGGTAGTTCTTGTTGCATTCGTAGTAGCGATCGTTCTCTTTGTTCCCAAGAAGACAAAGCAGAGATAAGCAATTTATAAAACCGCTTCGGCGGTTTTATTTATTTCCCTTTGGGAAATAAATAATGCAGAATGCAGAGTGCAGAATGCAGAATTAAGGTGGGTATCCGCTTAAGCGGATACCTTTTTATATATAAGCACCTCAAATTCGACCTCTGTTGTGAGAGAGTTTAAATTATCTAACTTTGCTATATCGCTCATAGATGTTTTGTGATAGTATGGGGTCATGGAAAAGAGGTTTTTGATATCCTCTGTAGAGGTAAGATCTATTGAATACTTTAACTCCTTTTTGCCGATAAACTCAAAGCCCTCAAGAGTATAGTCGGTAGGCTCGTTTTTATAAGGTGTGTCGTATACAGCCTTTTTAAGTGACCAGAGGTGATCCTCACCGCCTATTGCCATTATGAGATGACCTTCGGGCTTAAGCACTCTTACAAACTCTTCGGTAGCCTGGGGAGCAAAGATAGATACGGCGGTATCAACAGACATATCTGCCACAGGCATGGCGTATACGCTTGCTACTGCAAGGTCAAGAGACTTGTTGCGCTTACAGCCGTAGTTTACCGCATCCTTTGATACGTCTATACCCATGATATGGGCTTCGGGAAGAAGCTCTGCCATCTTATGGGTATAATAACATTCTCCGCAACCGCAGTCAAGAAGCGTTCCTTTTTTGGGGGTTATGTCTGCCGCTGTTTTTGCTATATCATCTCTTAGAGGCTCGTAATATCCCTTGTCGAGATAGTTTTTGCGGGCAAGGACCATTTCTTTGGGGTCTCCGTGGTTACCGCCTTTACCGGACAGCAGGTTTATGTAACCGCCTTTGGCACGGTCAAAGCAATGGTTGTTAGAGCAACGAAGAGATTTGTCTCCTGCAAGCGGCTCCTTACATATAGGGCAAATAAATTTTGTCATAACAATTCAATTTAAAGCCGCCATACGGCGGCTTTAAATTATTCCTCGGTATTATTGTTGTTCTTTTCGCTTTCTGCAAAAGCGTCGATGGGATCTGTGCTGTCCTGCACGTCAAAGGTGGTGGTCTCAGCCTCAAGAGTTTTTGCTCTCAGCTCAGCTTCTTCACGGGCTCTTGCCTCGTTTTCCTTTTCGCGCTGGTTACGGCTTTCCTGGGCGATGTCATTAAGCATCTCCTCGGTGGGCTCGTCACTTTCCATGGCAGCCTTGAACTGCTTGTCGTCCATAACCTCGTACTTGGTGAGGTAGTCGGCAATGAAATGCATCTTGTCGATATTGTCACGCAGGATCTTTTCGGCTCTTTCAAACTCAGCGGTGATGATGGCGTGCATCTCTTCGTCGATCATTGCGGCAATATTTTCGGAATAGTTGCGGGAGTTAGAGAAGTCACGGCCAAGGAATACCTCGTCGCCTGTAGTGGAGCCGCCAAAGGCTATAGGACCGAGCTTGTCGCTCATGCCAAGCTTTGTAACCATCTTGCGGGCGATCTCGGTAGCACGCTCAATATCGTTGGAGGCGCCGCCGGAGATATCGTCAAAGATGATCTTTTCGGCAACACGGCCGCCAAGGAGCATTGCGATCTCGTCCTTAAGACCCTTCTTGTATACGCTGTATTTATCCTCTACGGGAGGATTGAGTGTGTAACCCAAAGCTCTGCCGCTGGGGATAACCGATATCTGTCTTACGGGGTCAAGGCTGGGCAGGGCAAATGCGATGATAGCGTGACCTGCCTCGTGGTAAGCGGTCTTGCGCTTTTCCTCGGGCTTGATCTTCATGGACTTCTTCTGAGGACCTACCATTATCTTAAGGGTAGCCTCTTCGATATCGTCCATACCGATTAGCATCTTGTTCTTTCTTGCAGCAAGCAGAGCTGCCTCGTTAAGCAGGTTTGCAAGGTCTGCGCCTGTAAAGCCTGCGGTGGACTGAGCCACCTTGTTAAAGTCAACCTCGCCGCTGAAGGGCTTGTTCTTTGCGTGAACGTGGAGGATATCCACACGGCCCTTGAGGTCGGGATAGCCTACGGTTATCTGTCTGTCAAAACGTCCGGGACGAAGCAGCGCAGGGTCAAGGATGTCGGGACGGTTGGTAGCCGCAAGGACTATAACTCCGTCGTGAGTGCCAAAGCCGTCCATCTCAACCAGAAGCTGGTTAAGGGTCTGCTCTCTTTCGTCATGTCCGCCGCCAAGACCTGCGCCTCTGTGTCTGCCCACGGCGTCGATCTCGTCGATGAATATGATACTTGCGGGGCTCTTACGGGCGGTGTCAAAGAGGTCGCGGACACGGCTTGCGCCCACACCTACGTACATCTCAACGAAATCCGAACCCGAAATAGAATAGAAGGGAACACCTGCCTCGCCTGCGACAGCCTTGGCGAGAAGTGTCTTACCTGTACCGGGAGGGCCTACCAAGAGAGCTCCGTGAGGTATCTTTGCACCTAACTTGGTGAACTTCTTGGGGTCGCGTAAGAAGTCAACGAACTCCTTAAGCTCTTCCTTTTCTTCATCGGCGCCTGCCACGTCCTTAAACAGGACCTTGTTCTTATCATTTGTGGGGGTCTTGACCTTGGCTTTGCCAAAGCCGCCCATCTTTCCGCCCTTGCCTGACGCCTGACGCATCATATATACCCACAGGGCTATAAACAGACCTATAAGGGCAAGGTAGGGGAGGAAGCTTACCCACCAGGGAATATTGGTAGGCTCTTCATAGTTGTAGCTTTCAATGATACCCTCTTCCAGCTGAGCCTGAACCAGATCGTTCATATCCTCATAGAAGATGCTGATAGAGAGCAGTCTGTAGGTGTACTCTACACCCTTCTGATCCTTGATGATAAGGTTGTTCTTTTCATCTATGGTGAAGCTCTTTACTTCTTCATTTTTAAACATCTCCACGATGTCGCTGTACTTCAGTTCCTTTTGAACGGCGTTGGACAAAAGTGTACCCACGCTGAAGAGGATGACTGCAATAAGGACAACGTAGAATATCAGTACTCTGTTGTTATTACCCTTTTTTTTCATCTTGTTCTCCGTATGTTTACTCCTTAAATATGATATACAATTTGATATATTTTATTATTTTTCGTATACCGATCTTTTTAATATTCCCACGTAGGGAAGTGCTCTGTACTGTTCGTCATAGTCCAGACCGTAGCCGATAACGAACTCGTCGGGAATAGCACGTCCGCAGTAATCGGGAGTGAAATCTACTTCGCGGCGAGAGGGCTTGTCGAGAAGTGTGCAGGTCTTGACTGAGTGTGCACCCTTGAGCTTGAGATATTCAACGAGGTAAGAAAGGGTTCTTCCGCTGTCGATGATATCCTCAACGATAAGTATGTCGGTATCGGGAAGATCGTTTCGGTAAAGGTCAAGCATAATGTTGATCCTGCCGGTGGTCTGTGTTCCTGCGCCGTAGGAAGATACCTTCATAAAATCTATCTCAACGGGTATGGTGATATGCTTCATAAGGTCGCCCATAAATACGACAGAACCCTTGAGTATGCAGAGAAGCAGGAACTTTTTGCCTGAGTTTGCATAATCGCGGTCTATTTCGGCAGAAATGCGCTTTACTATGCTCAAGATCTCTTCTTCGGAAACGAGTACTCTTTCTACGTCTTTATTAAGTGCCATTGTTATCTCCTTTTGTTGTAAACTATATATATTGTATTGTCTTCTTTATTATCCTTTTTAACTCTGTCCGTCACCTTAAATCCGGGGATCCAGACAATACCCTCCTCGTCACATACCAGAGGGATGGTTGCTCTTTCTTCAACCGGGATCTTTTTTGAATTAAAGAGCTTTTTAAGGGAGTGGGTCATACCGTCATAGCGGTATTTATCTCCGTCACGGCGACTTCTTATATGAAGTCCGCCCTTAATTTTATCAGCATCAAGACAGGCAGTTGCTAAAGTGCTCTCACACTTCATTTCTTCAAAGCTCTGCTTGTCTTTTGCAACACAGATCACACCAAAGCCCGGGGCAGATACTATAGGCGTATCTATTATAAAGCTCATTTGTGTATCTTCTGTGATTTTTTTGCGAAAAATAAGAGAATCTCGGTCGCAAACTCCTACGATATCCTTGCCCATATTGCAGATAAGATATCGCTTACCCTGCCTTATACATTTTATCAGCTCTGCAACGCTTACCGCAGAGGGGCAAACGTCCATTTCCTCACAGCATTTTCTGATATATCTTGAAAGAATTGCATCGGGAAGAGCCGAAAGGCTCTGACGGTCTGTTCCTTTTTTGGGAACAAGAGCTTCAAGGGCTTCCTCGTCTGTGCGAAGATGGGAGGAAAATCTACCCAAAGCCGAAGCCGCCAAAGGATTGATTTCCTTTAACCTCGGCATTATCTCGTGACGTATAAAGTTACGGGTATAATCTGTTGAAAGATTTGTAGAATCGGTAACAAAGTCAAGGCCGTTTTCCTTGCAATAAGCGATGACCTCATCCCTTGTTATATCTATAAGAGGTCTTATATATATGCCTCTTACGGGAGGAATACCGCAGCCGCCCTTGGCTCCGCTTCCTCTGACGATATTAAAGATCACGGTTTCAGCATTGTCATCAGCGTGGTGGGCTGTTGCCACCTTTGTGATGTTTTCTTTTGATACCGTTTCTTCTATTGCGGCATATCTCAGTCTTCTTGCCGCTTCCTCAAGACCCTCGCCGCTTTTTTTTGCCTCGGCGGGTACGTCAATACGGTGGCAGAAGAAAGCAATATCTCTCTTTTCGCAAAAGCTTCGGCAGAATTCTTCATCCAAATCAGCCTCGGCTCCTCTTATCATGTGATTGACGTGTATTGCCGCTACTCGGTATCCTTCTTTGTGAAGCATATCAAGCAGAGCCGTAGAATCGGCACCGCCCGAAAAGGCAACGGCAACGTAGTCATCACGGGATAACATCTTATATCTGAATATTGTATTTGTAACTATTATTGAAGCACTGATCATTACAATAAATTGCTTTTTGCAAGGCAAAAAGCCTCCTTAACATTTACCCTGAAGGGTAAATATTTCACCCACCCGAAGGTGGATTTCACCTGCAAAGCAGATTTCACCGCCGAAGGCGATTTCACTGTTAACATAGGTCTTTTGACCTATGTTAACTATGGCTCTTCGCGATCAGACAAGGTAGTAAACTTAGTAAACTTACCTATCCAGCCTACGTCGATATCGCCTGTACCGCCGTGACGGTTCTTTGCTACGATGACCTTTGCGGTGTTCTGGTTCTTTTCCTTGTCATAGTATTCCTCACGGTAGAGGAACATTACTATATCCGCGTCCTGCTCGATAGCACCAGAGTCACGAAGGTCGGAAAGCATAGGCTTTTTGTCGGTACGTCCCTCAGGACCTCGGGAAAGCTGGGACAGACAGATAACGGGAACGTTAAATTCCTTTGCCATGATCTTTAAGTTACGGGAGATATCCGCAACCTCGTTAACCTTGTTGTCTATCTTTCTGTCCGAGTTCATCAGCTGGAGATAGTCGATAACTATCATGCCTATATTTCTCTCACGGCGCAGCTTTGCCTTCATAGAGGTAATGGTCACGCCTGTGGAGTCGTCTATCTTGATATTGTAGTCAGAAAGTATGGAGGAGGTCTGAGCCAGCTTTGTCCAGTCTTCACCTGTAAGCTCACCCGAACGCAGCGCATGGCTATCCACCATCGCCTCACTTGCCAGGATACGCTGAACCAGCTGCTCGTTTGACATTTCAAGAGAGAATACGCATACCGCCTTGTTTGATCCCTCACGGGCAAAGCGCTGCGCCGCCATGGTGGCAATGTTAAGGGCAAATGAGGTCTTACCCATACCGGGACGGGCACCTATGAGCACAAGGTCACTTTTACCCATACCTACAAGCACTCGGTCAACTCCCGAAAAGCCGGTGGGCACGGTCATTGCGGCAATACCCTCTGTCTGGACCTGCTTTATCTGACTTAAGGTCTGTACAAGCACGTCCTTGATGTCGGCAAACGCCTTTTGTGTATTATCCTGCGCCAGAGCAAATATACGCTGTTCCGCATCACCTATGATGGTAGCGGCGTCGTCTGTACCCGCATAAGCGTTGTCGCTTATCTTAGCGCATTCCTCAATAAGCGAACGCAGCTTTGCCTTATCGTGGACTATTCTTGCATATTCCTTGACGTTGGCTGCGGTGGGTACGGTCTCTGCTATGAGACGGATATATTTTGATATTTCTTCTCTGTCAACTAACTTGGGGTTCTTTCTTTCATCCTCCGCGCTTACCTTTACCAAAGCGTCTATCAGCGTGATTACATCAATAGACTTGCTTGAGAGAAAGAGGGTCTGCATTGCGGCATAGATAAGCCTGTGCTCCTCAAGATAAAAATCCTGGGAGGAAACAAGCTCGGGAAGTGTTGAAAAACACTCCGGATCTATAAGTATTGAACCCAGTACCGATTGCTCGGCTTCAAGGGAAAAGGGCAGACGACGCCCTAATTCATCTGTTAATTCTGCCATAATAATCTATATCCTAATCATTTAATTACAAAATGCAGAATTCAGAATGCAGAATGCAGAATTATGGTTGAAAACCGCTTTGGCGGTTTTCTTCCTAAACTTCTAATTCCTAATTCCTAATTCCTAACTGTTTCTCCTGCCTACTCGCAAACTAAAATATTTACCTTGCCTACGATACCGTTGTAGAGTTTAACGTCTGCGGTGTAGCTGCCGTAAGCCTTGATGGCATCCATCTGGATCTTACGCTTGTCGATCTCGATTCCGTGCTGCTTTTTGAGCTCTTCTGCGATATCCTTTGTGGTAACGGAGCCGTAGAGTCTGCCGTCGCTGCCGGACTGGCACTTGATCTTTACCTGAACGGTAGTGAGCTTTTCTGCAGTTGCCTTAGCCGCATTGGTCTCTACCTCGATCTTGTGTTTCTCAGAGGCTTCCTTGTTCTTTATCTCGTTCATCGCCTTTGCGTCTGCCTCGATAGCCAGACCCTTGGGGAAAAGGAAGTTGCGGGCATATCCGTCGGATACGTTGATTATCTGACCTGCCTTGCCCTGTGCCTTTACGTCTTTAGTAAGTATAACTTTCATTTTTATTTCTCCTCTTTGTTTTCATTAATATATTCGTCGATCGCTTTTTTAAGCTTGGCCAATGCCTCCTGGAGGGTTGTTCCGGTAAGACGGGTAGCCGCTGAATCAAAGTGGCCGCCACCTCCCAGCTTTTCGACGATAAGCTGGACGTTTATCTTTCCGTTGCTTCGCGCGGAGATGTGTACTGCGTCCTGTGTATGGCAAACCACAAAGGATGCCTCTACACCGATGACGCCCAGCAGCTTGTCCGCCGCCTTTGCCGCCGCTACTCTGCCTACAGCCTCGTTTACTACCGTATTGCTGTTCTGAGCAATGGCAATAGAGGAACGGTATATCACAACGTTGCTTTCATAGTCTGCCTCGCTTGTAAGCGAATTAAGCTCTGTATAGAAGAGCTCGCCTGCAGTAGAGGGGTTTGCACCTTCGTTACGCAGATAGAGCGCCGCGCCGAAGGTGCGGGCTCCCGTATTACGGGAGAACTGCTTGGTATCAAGCATAATACCTGCAAGCAGTATGTCTGCTATGTCCTTGGTAAGAAGTCCGGGAGCAAGTACGTGCTCCAGTATCTCCGCCACCATCTCGGAGGTGGAGGATGCGGCAGGCTCAATATAGGTTACCTTGGTATCGTAGCTGAACTGAGCCGCTTTACGGTGATGGTCTATGATACAAATATTTTTTGCCATATCCGCAAGTCCGGGGGACTCAAACTGAGTGGGGTTGTTTACGTCCACGATGACCATAAGGGTATTTTCTTTTATAAGACCCTTAGCTGTGGGAACGTCAACGAAAATATCGCCGTCCGCATAGCCCGAAAGCTTGGCAAAGCACTTTTTGAAATCGCTTGAGGTAAAGTTGGTAACGATGTTAAAGGGTGTTCCGCAATACTCTGCCAGTCTTGCGATACCCACCGAAGCACCGATAGCGTCATAGTCGGGGTATACGTGAGCCATAATAAGCACGTTTTCTGCCTGTGCCATCTGGTGGCTCAGCTCTTCCGCAACCACTCTTGCTCTTACCTTGCTTCTGCGGTTGACGGTCTGTACCTTTCCGCCGTAGAACTC
This sequence comes from Eubacteriales bacterium, assembly GCA_045133915.1. Lineage (GTDB taxonomy): Bacteria > Bacillota > Clostridia > Oscillospirales > CAG-272 > RGIG7300. The sequence continues at coordinate 20,454 of JBGUUX010000033.1, forward strand.
GGTTCCCTCGGTAGTTTTGAGTACTACCTGGTCACCGCCACGCTGGAGTGCGGTATCAAGGGCGGAGCGGGAATTCTTTTCCTTTGCCGCAAGGTCACCGTCAAGGGTGGAGATACCGATGGACAAAGTAACCGGTAGGTTGCTTACGCCCACACGTACGTCTCTTATCTTATCCAGTATATCAAACTTTGTAGCTACAAACTGCGCCAGATGCTGAGTCTGGAAAACAAGGATAAACTTGTCTCTTTCGTACTCGCGGAAGATACCGTTTATAGAGTCTGCCCAGGAACGAAGTATCTCTTCAACACGGGCAGAGGCAGAGCGGTAGCTCTCCTGAGCGTACTGCATAAGGTACTCAAGGTTGTCTATAACGATGAAAGCAACCAAGGGATCTTCGTCCTCGATCTTTTTGTTGGCAAGAACCAGCTCGGTGCAGTTGTTCCATGCGGTAAGCACCATATTTTCTCCGTCAAAGGGCAGGTTGTACGCCTTGACGTTATAGTATGCGCCAAACGCCTCTACGGTCATACCCTTTGTGCTTTCGTCAGCTAAGAGCTCTTCTTTTGTAACGGGACAGAAGTCGGCAAAGCTCTTGCCGTAGAGGTAACCTCTTGTTTCTGCTTTGTCAGCAAAGCTCTGGTTATACCAGATGATCTTGTTCTGAGCGTTTACAAGGGCTACCGGCATATATAACTCAGCCAAAAAATTAAGGGTAAGGTTGCATTCAAGGTCGGAGGCGCTGTCGTCCACTGCGTGGAAGCGCTGAACTCTTCTTCCCACTAAAAAGTACACGGATATACCCACCGCGCAGATGATAAGATACACCAATACGGTTATTAAACCTAACTTTGCGGGATGTATATCGGTAAGCAGTGTCAGTGCCGTAAATATTGCCATACAAAGCACGGCAAGCACAGAGACTGCAAGTACAGGTAATATATATGATTTTGGGCTTCTGTTATGTTTTCCCATACAGTCACTTCCTTAGAGATAATTATACAGTTTCCATTATAGCACAAGAAAATTATTTTGTAAACCTTAATTTTACATATTGTGTAATTCTATAAATAAGTGTATAATATATACAATACTATTGTGAGGTGTGTTATGAATTTCAGATACGGAATCAAGCCCGAAACATTTAAACTGGTTGACGGACTCTATCACGGATGTAATCCCAAAATGATAGACGAATACGACAAGACTATAGCGCTCGCCTGTGCAAAAAACGACACGGCAGCTTTTCAGATAATTCTTTCTCTTGACGAGGGCTTTACCCTTAACGTGGGCAACGCTCCCTACTTTGCCCAGAAGAGAAAAAAGACTCTCAGAGTTGCAACAAAGAGCGAGCTTTTCACTAAGCTTTATATCGAGAGCCTTATTCCCGACGACGACAGACTTTTAAAGGCGGATATCCTTGAAAACAGCCCCGTAAAGGAATATGAAGCGGGTAAGGTTGCGGCTATCTATGCCGAGGTCTCTGCAGACGCCTTTGCCGAAGCGGGTAAATATGATATCGACCTTGAATTTTATCTTTCGGACATGTTTTCTGCCGAAGAAAAGGTAGGACAGACCACAGTTACCCTTGAGGTCTTTGACTATATACTTCCCAATCCCGGAGAAAGAGAGTTTTTCCTTGATCTCTGGCAGCATAACTGCAATCTGGCAAGAAAATATAACGTTGAGCCGTGGAGCGACGAGCATTTTGAGATAATGGACAACTATCTCTACTCTATGTCCGAGCTTGGTCAGAAAACCGTGACCCTTATTATGTCGGATACTCCCTGGAGCGGTCAGTGGTGCCATCTTGAACAGCGTAACGAGGCAAATCTTTATGAATATTCAATAGCAAAAATTTATAAAGAAAAGGGCGAGTTTACATACGATTTTTCTGATGCTCAGAGATATATCGACCTTTGCGCCGAGTATAATATCGACGGCGAGATCTCTCTCTACGGACTTGTAAACGTATGGTGCGATTACTGGGGCGGATTTGACTCCATCACTCCCGACCATCCCGACGGTCTTAAGCTGAGATATTTTGATGTTGACGAGGGTGTTTACAAGTATATCACCGAAGGTAAGGACGTTGACGCTTATATCAAGGCGGTTCACGACTACTTTGTTGAAACAGAGCAGATGTACCGTGTACGTATAGTGGCGGACGAGCCCCACGATACCGACGCCTACCGCCGTATAACAGAGCATATCAAGAGCATAGCTCCCCGCTTTGTATTTAAGGCAGCCATAAACCACAGTCAGTTTATTCCCGAATTCAAGGATACCGTAGTTGACTACGTACCCTCGCTTCTGTCGCTGTCTACCGAGTATGACAAGATCCTTGAGTATAAGGCAACCATGCCTGACAGCCGCTTTACCTGGTACGTATGCAACAATCCCCCTCATCCCAACGTAATGGTTAAAAACGATCTCTGCGAGGGACTGTTCCTGGGTGTACTTACGTCCTATTTTGAGATGAGCGGATTTTTACGCTGGAACTACACCGTATGGACGGATCACCCCACCGAGGATATCAGATACTTTAACTGGCCTGCAGGCGATCTGTGCTTCGTTTATCCCGGCAAGGACACAAGACCCCTGTTGTCTCTGCGTTACAAGATCCTTAAGCGTGCCTGTGATCTCTGTGTGCTTCTTAACGAGTACAAAAAGAAGTTCGGCGCAGACGCCGTAAAGGAGTTTTACGATAAGGTACTCTTTACCAAGGACGTAAGAGAATTTTTTGTTGACGAAAAGATAATCGACCGTGATAAGCTCTGCTCGGTAGAGTATGCGGATTATGACTATATAAGACGAACCATTCTCAAAAAATTATAAGAAAAGTTATTGACAAACGAAAAACGCTGTGCTATAATGCTTTGTACGCGAAATAGCACAGCTTATTTCGGGCCATTAGCTCAGTTGGTTAGAGCACCCGGCTCATAACCGGTAGGTCCAAGGTTCGAGTCCTTGATGGCCCACCAGAAAAGAACCCACACTTGTCGTAGACAAATGTGGGTTCTTTTCAACTAAATCCGTCCTTGCGGACGGAATAAATCCCACTTTCGTGGGATGAAATCACTTAGTGATGAAATCCGACTTCGTCGGGAGAAGGACGGATTTAATTTCATCTGCGTAGCAGATTTCATCCGAATTGAGTGAGGATTTCATCGCGCTTTGCGCGATTTCATTGAAAATCGTTTAAATCCGTGGTATAATGGATTCAAAGAGGTGATTTTGATGGCTGAAAATAAACTCGCAGATATATCAACAGAATTTGCAATTCGAATCCTAAAATTGACAGAAAACATTAAAGGACATTATTCTCTGTCCAATCAGCTTGAGCGTAGCGGTACAAGTATTGGTGCCAATATCCGCGAAGCGAAATATGCTCATAGCCGTTCTGATTTTATTTCCAAATTGCAAATCGCCTTGAAGGAATGTTACGAAACAGAATACTGGATTGATATCGCACTAAAAGCAAGCATTATCTCTGATGATGTTGCAAAGGGTGCTTTGCACGATTGCGGATCTATACGAAGAATGCTCATTTCCTCCATTAACACCGCAAAGGAGAATACAAAATAAATGTATAAAACAAAAATGATGATAGTAATGCGTCGGGATCTTAAGATGCGTAAAGGAAAGGTAGCCGCACAAGCAGGGCATGCTTGCATTGATGCTATTTTGATGGCATTGAGCAAAGAAGGGCGCATGGGAGATTTCGAAATGACTGCAGATGGACTTGTTTTGAAGCATACCGACAAGCCAAGCTCTCCATTGTCTGATTGGTTTGTATATGGTTGTGCAAAGATATGTGTATACGTTGATTCCGAGGAATCACTGTTGGATATAGCCAAGAAAGCAGAAGAACGAGGAATAATTACCTCTGTTATTACAGATGCGGGAATGACAGAATTTCATGGAGTTCCTACAAAAACCTGTCTTGCATTAGAACCTCTTCCTGCTGATATTGCGGATGAATTGACGGGAGATCTGCCGCTGTATTAAAGGTTCGATTCTGTTGTGAAAAATCATGAAAAAGACTATTTTTCCCGTAAGGTGTCTTTTTTGTGTTTATCTAAGCCGCAGTAGGGGTTCCCCGAAGCGAGCACGCGAGCTTTGGGGGTCTCCGTAGGCTTGGCATATCATCGCCGCACGAAGTGCGGTGCATATCATCAAGGTCGGCAAGCCGACCTTGTATCTTATCACGCGTCAGCGTGCATTTCCTTGCGGCTTGATGAGATACAACACTTCGTGTTGATGATATACCGCAACAAGTTGCGGATGATATACAAGGC
>JBGUUX010000034.1:0-23784 GCA_045133915.1 Eubacteriales bacterium
GCCGGGGCTTATAACGTGGGCTCTGACACCCTTTTTGTAATATTCCTTACTCAGTGCCTTGGTAAAGCCCAAAAGTGCGTGCTTTGAGGCAGAATAAACGCTCTGGAGGGCATAGCCCTTATGTGCGGTAACAGATGCTATATTGATAACCGTTCCGCAGCCCGATCTCTCAAGATAAGGCAGCGCACTCTGACAAAGGAGGAAGGGCGCACGGACGTTTGTGTTCATTATCTTGTCGTACTCTTCCATTGTAATGTCACAAAAAGCCTGAGACTGGGCTACACCTGCATTATTGATAACAACGTCGATACCGCCGTATACCTCGACGGTCTTTTCTACGGCTGACTTTACGTAGCTGTCGTCACATATATCTCCCGCAAGTATAAGACAGTCTCTGCCATTTGCGGTCTTTTTGAGCTTTTCTTCGTTTCTGCCCATAAGTACAAGCTTAAAATCAAGACCGAACAGAGCCTCGGCTATGGCAGAGCCTATTCCGCCGCCTGCTCCGGTTATAATACAAACCTTATTTTTCATTTTGATACCTCTTTTGCTCTCGGCATTAAAAATCACTCTAAGGTATTGTACCATAGAGTGATTTCTTTTGTCAATCAGATAACTTTCCCCTGATTTTCGGATTTTCTTTGTAAATTTTCTATTAATAATAAAATAATATTATTTATTTATATATTATTTTATATTATAATAATCTATAATTAACATAGTGTTGAAAATGTTAGACTATAAATGTGAAAGGACGTATAAGATGCAATCATTTGACGACGTATGGGCCGTTATATGCGAGGCCATGAACGAAGAATATTCAAGACCCTTTATCAATGTTTGGTTTGCCAATCTAAAGCTTGCCTTTCTTGACGAAAATACCGCAGTATTTATTGCAAAATCAGAATTTTTCCGTAACGGTATCGAGAAACAGCACAAGGATAAGATTTCAAAGTATCTCATAAACACCTTAGGCTATGACGTTGACATAGTTGTACTTAACGATGAGGAAGGTCCTCACGATCTGTCGGTATATACAAGAGGCAACGGTGTACCCGCAGCCGAAAACAAGCCTGAGACCGCCATGCCCGAGATAGATATCCCTCAGGCGGTACAAAATCACAGCTACACCTTTGACAACTTTATAGTAGGATCGTCAAACAAGTTTGCTCACGCCGCATCTATGGCTGTGGCAAACAACCCCATAGACAACGAGTATAATCCCCTCTTTATCCACGGACCCTCGGGTCTGGGTAAGACCCATCTGCTCAACGCTATAATGAACCGTATGCGTGAGCATAACCCCGCAGCCAAGATAGTTTACGTTAAGGGTGACGACTTTACCAACAAGCTTATCGAGGCTATTACCAACAAGACCACCGCAGAGTTCAGAAACACCTTCCGTACCGTGGACGCCCTCTTAATAGACGACGTACAGTTTATTGCAGGTAAAGAGTCTACACAGGAGGAGTTCTTCCATACCTTTAACGCCATATACGAGGAAGGCGGACAGATAATCCTTGCTTCCGACCGTCCCCCAAGAGAAATGGCTACCCTTGAGGACAGACTGCAGAACCGTTTTGAATCGGGTATCCTTGCAGACATCCAGCCCCCCAACCTTGAGCTACGTATAGCTATCATGAAGGACAAGGCGGCAAAGAAGGGCGTTGATATATCCTACGATATACTGAACTACTTAGCCGAGAACCTTACCTCTAACGTAAGACAGCTTGAAGGCGCTATAAACAAGATATGCGCTCAGAGCTTCCTTATCAATACTCCCATAAGCCTTGAGATGGCAAAGACCGCCGTTGCGGATATGATATCTCCCAAGGTAGCCGCAAACGTTTCTCCCGATCTTATTATCGAGACGGTGTCCCGTAGAGACGGAATATCTGTTGACGATATCAAGAGCAAGAAGCGTACAAGCTCTATAGCCTTCTCCAGACACAAGTGTGCTTATCTGATACATAAGCTCACCGATATGAGCTACGGCAAGATAGGCGAGATATTTAAGCGTGACAGAACCACCATGATGTCTTCGGTAGAGTCGGTTACAAACGAGATAAAGATCAACTCTATCTACGAAGAGGAGATCAACTCACTTATCCGTGAGATCAAGGGCGAAGAGGCATAATGCCTCGGGTATACTACGCTCTGCATTATACCGTATATCCTTGATAGGTTCCACGTAATTAAGGTATCGGTAAAAGCAGTAAAATAAGTATAATATATCATATATACAAACTGTGTTAAAAAGCGGCAAGTTGCCGAACCCATACTGCGCCCTTTTGTGTAGTGATACAAATCACACGGAATAGAGAAAATTCCTATATATTTAAAAAGTTTTCCACACCTTTTCCACATGTTATTAACTTGTTTTCCGACGGAAAAAGTGGAAAACCGACAGGGCAAAAAAAGTTATCCAAAAATATCCTCTCTGTATAAACACCCGGGTGTGGAGGCATAAACGCCCACCGTATAAGGGCAGAGTACACTTTTCCACGGTTTCCCACCCCCCTACTACCACTGTTACTAATTTATCTTTTATATATTTATTTTTATTTTAATTTAAAGGACGAAAAAAATGAAAGCGATTTTTGAAAAGAGCATACTTCTGGATGCTATACTTCCTGCACTGGGATCTGTATCCGGAAAGAATACCATCCCCGCTATAGAGGGTATCAACCTTAACTGCTCCGAGGAGGGTGTATGTGTTGTTACCGCATACGATCTTGAAAAGGGTTACCGTACCGAGATCTCCTGCGACGTTGTAAGAGCAGGTAACTATATTATAAATGCTCAGAAGCTTTGCCAGATAGTTAAGGCAATGCCTTCCGGTTTTCTTACCCTTGATATAGACAGCAACAATATTGCAAAGATAATCAGCGGTAAGAGCGAGTTTGAGATCTACGCCATGAACGGCGCTGACTTCCCTCAGCTTCCCGCTCTTCGCGGTGACCACGGTTTTGTTATCAAGCAGAGCATACTGCGCAATATGATAACAAAGACCCAGTTTGCCGTTGCCGCAAACGATATGAGACCCGAACTTAACGGCGCGTTCTTTAAGATAGAGGGAACAAAGCTTACCGTTGTATCCTGCGACGGCTCTAAGATGGCTATAAAGGAACAGATCACCGATCTTGAAAACAAGAACGATGACCAGAGTGAGCTTGATATGCAGTTCATTATCCCTGCAAAGACCCTTATCGAGATCATGAAGCTTCTTTCTGACAGCGACGATACCGTTTCTATCAGACTTACCAGAAAATACGTTATTCTCTTTATAGGCAAGGTAATATTCTTCTCCAGACTTATTGAGAACGAGTATATTGATTACAACAGATTCCTCCCCAAGGCTCCCAAGACCTTTGTTAAGATCGATTGTGAGGCGTTTTTAGGCGCTTTAGAGCGTGCTTCGCTGGTTACAGAGGATAAGACCATGGGTCAGGCTAAATCTATCCTCAGATGCAATTTTGAGGACGGTATGCTTAAAATATCTTCCGTATCCGTTTCGGGTAAGGTATACGACGAGATATTTACCGAAAAAGAGGGCGAGGATATCATGATAGGCTTTAACTGCCGCTATCTGCTTGACGCTCTTCGTTCCTGCGACAGCGAAAAGCTTAAGCTCAGCCTTACAAGTCAGCTTATGGGTATGACCATACAGCCTGCAGAGGAAAGCGAAGACGGAACCTTTACCTTCCTCGTGCTCCCCGTAAAGATCAAGGAGTAATTCGGAATTCGAAATTCGGAATTCGGAATTAAAAGTAGATTTTTGCAAAAGCAAAAATCAAATTGGTGAAAATATTGTTTTGTAAAAAGATAATATATAAAGATTTCAGAAATATAGAGAACGCTTCACTTGAGTTCTGTCCGGGAACAAATATATTTGTCGGTCAGAACGCAGAGGGAAAGACCTCGGCGGTAGAGGGGATATATCTCTTTGCCAGAGGTAAGAGCTTCCGCAGTCAGCACGATATAGATATGATCCGTTTTGACTGCGACTATGCAAGCATTGATATGGAGTTTAACGATACCCGACGGGAGCATAAGATGCGTATAGCCTACAGCCGTGACGGCAGAAGGTTATGTAAGCATAACGGAGTGGATATCAAAAAGCTCTCCGAGTTCATCGGACATTTCAGAGCCGTGATATTCTGTCCCAATCACCTGTCCCTTGTAAAGGACGGTCCAAGTGTCAGAAGATCCTTTATAGATACTGCTATCTCACAGATACAGCCTTCCTACGTCGGTCTGCTGCAAAAATATAACAGTATTCTTTCACAGCGTAACGCTCTTATAAAAAACGCGTATTTTCAGAGAGACGTGTTTGACGCTACCGTAGAGTACTGGTCGGAGCAGCTTGCCGAGGCAGCCGAAAGGATAAGCAAAAAAAGAGCGTGGTATACTGATACGCTTTCCGAGTATTCAAACGCTCTTATAGGTGATATGACCGGTGGCAGGGAAGAGCTTAAAATTTCTTACCGAAGCCAAAAAACAAAAGAAGAATATTTTAAAGAGCTTTGCTCAAATCACGAAAGAGAGCTTAAATACGGTTCCACCCTGTACGGAGTCCATAAGGACGACCTTGATATAGAGCTGTTGGGCAGGGATGCCAGAAGCTTTGCCTCACAGGGTCAGCAGAGAAGTATTGCTTTGGCTCTGAAGTTAAGCGAGGGTGAGATATCCCGTAAGGAATGCGGAAGCTATCCCGTATTTTTGCTTGACGACGTATTAAGCGAGCTTGACAATAAAAGGCGAGAATATATACTGTCCGGTTTAAAGGACAGGCAAACCTTTATAACATCTTGTAACGAGGATGATTTTAAAGATATAGGCAATGCTGTAACCTATACAGTAAATCAAGGAAAATTTGATATTCAAAATTAACCGTTATGTATATTCATCTTGGCAATAACGCCGTTTTAAGAAAAAAGAAAATTATAGGTATCTTTGATATGGACACCTCTACCCGTGCTCCCGATACGAGAGTGTATCTCAGAAGAGCAGAAAAGGAAGGCAGAAGCGTTAACGTTAAATACGAGATACCAAAATCCTTTGTTGTGACAGAAGAAAACAAAGTGCTTCTGACACAGCTATCCCCCCAATCCCTTGCGGGACGATTGAAGAATAATAAACAGGATTAAAGATAAAAGGAGTTAAAATGGACAAGGAAAACAACGTAACTTACGGTGACAGTCAGATACAGGTACTGGAAGGTCTTGAAGCTGTAAGAGTAAGACCGGGTATGTACATCGGTACTACCTCTGAAAGCGGTCTGCACCATCTTATCTATGAGATAGTTGACAACTCTATAGACGAAGCTCTGGCAGGATACTGTGACAATATCACGGTAACCCTTGAAAAGGACGGTTCATGCTCGGTACGCGACGACGGCCGAGGTGTACCCTCGGGTATACATCCTACACAGAATCTGCCTACCCTTGAGGTAATATTCACCATCCTCCACGCAGGCGGTAAGTTCGGCGGCGGCGGATACCAGATCGCAGGCGGTCTTCACGGTGTTGGTGCGTCAGTCGTTAACGCGCTGTCAAAGCGCCTTGAGGCAACAAACTGCCGTGACGGTCACGAATATACCATTGCTTTTGAGCAGGGTAAGATAGTTGAACCCTTTAAGCAGGGCAAAGCTACCGATAAGCACGGACTTTACGTTCGTTTCTGGCCCGATCCCGAGATATTTGAAACAACTGTTTTCAAGGCTGACGTGGTAAGAAACAGACTTCGTGAGCAGTCCTTCCTTAACGCAGGTGTTTCTATCACTCTTATCGACGAAACGGGTGAGGAAAGAACAGAGGAAAACTTCTGCTACGAGGGCGGTATCAAGAGCTATGTAGAATTTGATAACCACCAAAGAGCCGTTGATCCCATCCACCCCGAGGTCATCTACGTAACCGGTAACAAGGGAACAAGCGTTGCTGAGGTTGCGCTTCAGTATAACGATTCCTTTACAGATTCCATAATCTCCTTTGCAAACAACATGAAGACCATTGAGGGCGGTACCCACGAGACCGGCTTCAAGGCAGCTATAACCAAGGCTATTAACGATTACGGTAAAAAGACAGGCGCTCTTAAGGATGCAGACAAGCTTGACGGTAAGGACGTCCGCGAGGGTCTGACCGCTATCATCAGCGTAAAGCTTGAGAACGCACAGTTTGAGTCTCAGACCAAGGCTAAGCTTGGTAACTCCTCTATCAGAACTCTGGTTGAGTCTATCGTTTCCGAAAAGCTCACTGAGTTTTTTGAAGAGAACCCCAAGACCGCAAAGATAATCCTTGAAAAGGGTATTACCGCGGCAAGAGCAAGAGAAGCGGCAAAGAAGGCAAGAGATACAGCCCGCCGTAAGGGTGCGCTGGAGTCCACCTCACTTCCCGGTAAGCTTTGGGACTGTCATACCAAGAACGTTGAGGAAAGCGAGCTTTTTCTTGTGGAGGGTAACTCTGCGGGCGGTTCCGCAAAGGACGGCCGTGACAGCTACTTCCAGGCTATCCTTCCCTTAAGAGGTAAGGTACTTAACGTTGAAAAGAGCAGACTTGATAAGATATATTCCAATCCCTCACTTATACCGATCATTCAGGCTCTTGGCTGCGGTATAGGCGACGATTTTGATAAATCAAAGCTCCGTTACGGCAAGCTTATACTTATGGCTGATGCGGACGTTGACGGTTCTCATATCAGAATATTGCTTCTGACCTTCCTGTTCAGACATATGCGTCAGCTTATAGAGGACGGCCACGTATATCTGGCACAGCCTCCGCTCTACAAGGTATTTAAGGGCAAGCAGGTAAGATATGCCTTCTCTGATGAAGAAAGAGACGCTTATATTCAGGAGCTTGGTGTCAACGGTGTTGAGGCAAGCAGATATAAGGGTCTGGGTGAGATGAACCCCGAGCAGCTGAGCGAGACCACCATGGATCCCGAAAAGAGAGTGCTGCTGAGAGTCACCATGGAGGACGCAAGAGAATGCGACAGAATATTCTCCGTGCTTATGGGTGACAAGGTAGAGCCCCGACGTGAATTTATCGAAGCAAATGCAAGATATGCTACCGACCTTGACGTATGATGAAGGCGGCAACACTTACACTAAATCCTGCTCTTGACAGGACCATGTACTTTGATAAGCCCTTTCGTGCAGGGGAGCTTAACCGTTGTACCGATACGGTAACGACCCTCGGCAGTAAGGGAATAAACGTTTCAAGATTTTTAAAGATATTTGACGTGGATGCGTTGGCTTACGGTTTTTCCGGCGGCGATACGGGAGTAACGATGGAGAATATGCTCCGCGAAGAAGGGGTAAGCTTCTCCTTCGTCAAGACCGAGGCTCCCACACGTATGAATATCAAGATGATAGATTCGGACGGTGCCTGTACCGAAGCAAACGAAAAGGGCGGACCCATCACCGACAAGGCGTTGAAAAGTCTTGTCGAAATGATGGAAAACTCGGCGGAAAAAGGAAAATATTTCTTTCTCGGCGGAAGTATTCCACACCCTGTGGAAAAAGGTGTGTATAACTCTATCACACATGTGTTGAAAAGTAAGGGTGCAAAGGTAATTTTAGACTGTGACGGCGAAGCGCTGGAAAGAGGACTTGATGGCCGTCCGACCCTTATAAAACCTAATCTTTACGAGCTTTCACTCCTGCTTCATAAGGACATAAAGGAACCTGATGAGGCAATAAAGGAATGTAAGCGCTTATATGTGGAAAAGTCTGTTGAAATCCTGTGTACCATGTCGGAAAAGGGCGCAATTTTTGTAGGCAAAGAGGGTGTGTTTTCCGTCACCTCTCCACGTGTGGAAATGCGAGGATTCACAGGTGCGGGAGATTCCTTCCTTTCAGCCTTTACTTATATGAGAGACAAGACCGACGATATAGAATATTCTCTCAGATTTGCTTCAAGTGCCGCGGCGGCAAAGGTAGAGCTTCCCGGCAGCACATTGCCAAAAAAAGCAGATATGGATAAATATATTGATGCAGTTACTGCAAGAAGGTATGAATAATGAGTAGAAGACAAGAAGAAACAAAAGATTACAGATTTTTGGATCAGAAGATCTTAGACGTTGATATGGGTAAAGAGGTAAGGACCTCCTTTATCCAGTATTCAATGAGCGTTATTACGTCCAGAGCTCTGCCTGACGTCCGTGACGGTCTCAAGCCTGTTCACAGACGTATCCTCTACGCTATGTACGAGGACCATCTGACTTATGATAAGCCTTACCGTAAGTCTGCGACCACAGTAGGTAACGTGCTTGGTAGATATCATCCCCACGGTGACTCTGCGGTTTACGATTCTATGGTACGTCTTGCACAGCCCTTCTCCCTTAGATATACTCTTATCGACGGTCAGGGTAACTTCGGTAACATAGACGGTGACCAGGCGGCTGCTTACCGTTATACCGAGGCAAGAATGTCAAAGATGGCTAACCTTATGCTTGAGGATATCGAGAAGGACGTCGTTGACTTTGCTCCCAACTTTGATAACAAATTAAAGGAGCCTACCGTTCTCCCCTCCCGTTTCCCTAATATTTTAGTAAACGGCTCTGTTGGTATCGCCGTAGGTATGGCTACCAATATCCCTACCCATAACTTAGGCGAGGTAGTTGATGCCACCATCTGCCTGATGGAGAATCCCGATGCCAGCGTTCATGATCTTATGCAGCATCTTAAGGGTCCCGACTTCCCCACCGGTGCTACCATCTACGGCTCCAACGGTATAGTTCAGGCTTATTCTACCGGTCGCGGCAGAGTTATGGTAAGAAGTAAGGCAGAGATAGACGAGGAAAACCGCCGTATCATCGTTACCGAGATACCCTATATGGTAAACAAGGTAACTCTGGTATCCCAGATCGCTTCTCTCGTAAAGGATAAGAGAGTTGACGGTATCACCGCACTTCGCGACGAGACCGACAAGAAGAAGGGTATCCGTATAGTAATAGAGTACCGCCGTGACGTAAACGGACAGATAATTCTTAACCAGCTCTATAAGAATACCCAGCTTCAGGATACCTGTGCCATCAATATGCTTGCTCTTGTCAATGGCGAGCCCAAGATACTTTCGCTCAAGGAAATACTTAACCACTATATCAGCCATCAGGAGAGCGTTATCATCCGCCGTGTAAACTTCGATCTCAAAAAGGCGGAGCACGAGGCGCATATCCGTGAGGGTCAGAAGATAGCTATCGATCATATCGACGAGGTTATCAATATCATCCGCGGCTCCGCATCTATTCCTGATGCCAAGGCAAAGCTGATGGAGCGCTTCGGTCTTACCGATATCCAGGCTCAGGCTATAGTAGAGATGACTCTGGGACGTCTGTCTGGTATGGAGCGCGACAAGATAGAGGCAAGACTTAATGAGCTCTATGAAATGATAAAGGAATACAAGGCTATCCTTGCGGATGAAAACAGAATAAAACAGATAATCAAGGACGAGCTTCTTGAAGCAAAGAAGAAGTTCGGCGACGAGAGAAAGACAGAAATAATCGAGGCTGAGGACGATATCCTTATAGAGGATCTTATCGAAAAGCATACCTGCCTTGTTACCATGTCCAACGCAGGCTATATCAAGCGTTGTCCTTCCGATACTTACTCTGCCCAGAGACGTGGCGGTAAGGGAGTTATCGGTATGTCCACAAAGGACGAGGACTTTGTTGAGACCGTTGTTGCATGTCACAGCCACAGCTACCTTATGATGTTCACCAACTAGGGTAAGGTACAGGTCAAGAACGCATATCAGATTCCCGAGGCAGGCAGAACCGCCAAGGGTACCAATATCGTAAACATCCTTGAGCTTGACGAGGGCGAAAAGGTTACCGCGCTTCTTTCTATCCCCGAGTTTGTTGCAGGTGAGTACCTCACCATGGTAACAAAGAACGGTGTTGTTAAGCGTACCGATCTCTCTGAGTACGAATATCAGCGCAAGGGCGGTAAGAGAGCACTTAACCTTGACGAGGATGACGAGCTTGTATTTGTTGCCCACACCACAGGCGAAAACGAAGTAATTATTGCAACCTATAACGGTTATGCGGCAAGATTCCACGAGTCTGCGGCAAGAGTTATGGGCAGAACTGCAAGAGGTGTTCGCGGTATCAAGCTTACCGAGGGCGATTACGTAAAGGCTGTTGCTATAGTTGAAGAGGGCAAGAAGCTTGTTTCCATTACCGAAAACGGTTTCGGTAAGAGATGCGAGTATGATGACTTCTCCGCTCATAACAGAGGTACCAAGGGTGTATGCTGTCATAAGCTTTCTGATAAGACAGGTAAGCTCTGCGGTATCGCATCTGTAGCAGATGACGAGGATATCATGATGATAACAAGCGAGGGTACTATGATCCGTATCGCTGCGGCTGATATTCCCGTATACTCTAGAACTGCAGGCGGTGTTATCGTTATGAGAACCGGCGCAGATACCCATATCGTTAACTTTGCAAAGGTGGCAAAGGAGCCTGACGAGATCCCCGAGATCGAAGCTCCCGCCGAAGTTGCAGAAGCTGTTGAAGCAGCAGAAACGGTAGAAACCGATGAAGAATAAGATAATTTTGATACTTCTGTCTCTTATAATGCTCCTTAGCCTTGTTTCCTGTGATAAGGCGGAGCTTATAACTGACAGCGAGGCTCAGCAGATACTTACCGAGCTTCTTCCCAAGGCCGAAGAAATAAACGAAATAATCTGGGGCAAGGGTCTGCCCATAGAGCCGGGTCAGGACGAGGCTCTTAAGACGGTAACTGCGGCACAGTACCGTACCGTGGCAAAGGATGCTCCCTATCAGAGTACAGAGGAACTTAAGGGTGCAATATGTGCCGTATACTCGGAGGCATTTTTCAACAATACGATAAAATATGCCTGCTTTGAGGGTGCGGATGATGCTCTTGAGGATACCCAGGCACAGATGTACCCCAGATACAAGGATAATGACGCGGGTGTGCTGATCGTTGATATCACCAATCCCGGATTTGAGATCACCACAAAGATCGATGCTTCAAGTGCAAAGGTCGTTTCTGCCGAAAGTGACAATAAGCAGACCGTTGAGGTAGACACCAACAACGGAAAGATGAAGATAGTTATTGTCAACGAGGGCAGCGGATGGAAGTTAGATACACCCACATATTGATTTTAGAAAGGAAGATATAAAATGGCTAAGAAGACACAGGCAAAGGCAACAGTCGGGGCTATCGGTGACGAAAAGGAACGCAGAAAAGCCCTTGATACCGCCATTGCCAATATAACAAAGGCTTACGGTCAGGGTGCTATCATGCGTCTTGGCGAAAATAACGAAATGAATGTTTCCGCCGTATCTACAGGCTCTCTTATGCTTGATATGGCTCTCGGTATAGGCGGTGTTCCCAGAGGTAGAATCATCGAGATCTACGGTCCCGAGTCCTCAGGTAAGACCACCGTTGCTCTCCACGTTATCGCAGAGGTTCAGAAGTTAGGCGGCTCCGGCGCGTTTATCGACGCAGAGCACGCTCTTGACCCCGTTTATGCAAAGGCTCTTGGCGTTGATATCGACGATCTTCTCGTTTCCCAGCCCGACTGCGGTGAGCAGGCTCTTGAGATCACCGAGGCTCTGGTACGCAGCGGTGCTATCGACGGTGTAGTAGTTGACTCTGTTGCGGCTCTCGTTCCCCAGCAGGAGATCGACGGCGATATGGGTCAGTCTCACGTAGGTCTTCAGGCAAGACTTATGTCACAGGCACTTCGTAAGCTCAGCGGCTCTATTGCTAAGACCAACTGTATCGTAATCTTTATCAATCAGCTCCGTGAAAAGGTTGGCGTTATGTACGGTAACCCCGAGACCACTCCCGGCGGTCGTGCGCTTAAGTTCTACGCTTCGGTTCGTATTGATATCCGTAAGACCGAAACTCTTAAATCCGGTACCGACGTAACCGGTAACCACGTTAAGTGTAAGATAGTTAAGAACAAGGTCGCTCCTCCCTTTAAGGTAGCGGAGTTCGATATCCTCTACGGTAAGGGTATCTCCAAATCAAGCGAGATCATCGACATGGGTCTTGAGCTTGATATTATCGAAAAGTCCGGTAGCTGGTTCTCTTATAACGGCGAGCGTATCGGTCAGGGTAAGGAAAAGGTTCGCGCTCTCTTTGAGTCTAATGCTGAGCTTATGGCTGAGCTTGAAGAAAAGATCAAGGAAAAGATGAAGGACGGCGCCCTCCCCGAGGATACCACTCCCAGCCTTGACGACGGCGACGAGGACGATTTTGAGATCGCACTTGCAGGCGGCTTTGACGAGGAGTAAGGGGGCAAGTTGCCCCTGCCATACTCGGGTGTAAAGAAAGCAATTCTCTTTTATTCAGAGCCCGAAGTGAAATAGTATTATGAGTTCAGATAATATTCCAACCACCCATAAAAAAGCGGCTCGCAGCGCATTAAATATGCTGGACTATGCCGACTGTACAGAAAAAAAGCTTCGTGAAAAGCTTGCGCGCAAGGGTCACGACGAGGATGCTATAGACTTTGCAGTTTCCTATGCAAAAAAGGTAGGCTACTTAAACGAGGCAAGATATCTGGAAAATGCGGTATATGCTATAGCTAACTCCAAGCTCTACGGTAAAAGAAGGCTTGTAACAGAGCTTTATACCAAAGGCTTTAAGCGTGAAGATATAGCCAATATAGATTTTTCCGAGATAGATTTTGCTGCCAACTGCGCCAAGCGTATTCTTAAGATAAAAAACAGATATTCTGACGAGCGAAAACTTTATTGTGCCCTTCTCCGTTACGGTTTTTCTCCGTCGGATATCAAGGACGCTTTCAGAATTATTGAGGATGAAAATGAGTAAAGCTAAAGTAGGATTTATTTCCCTTGGTTGTCCCAAAAATCAGGTGGACACCGAGATAATGTTAAGGGAGCTTGTGGAAGCAGGCTATCCTATAGTTGCAGAGGATATTGATGCGGATATCATCGTTATCAATACCTGCGCGTTTATTGAAAGCGCAAAAAAAGAGGCCATTGACAATATTCTTGACGTTGCGTGGCTTAAGGAAAATAGAGACCTCAAGGGTATTATAGTTACAGGCTGTCTTGCTCAGCGTTACCGCGAGGAGATACTTGAATCTATGCCCGAGGTTGACGCTCTTATCGGCGTTAACTCTATCCATGATATCGTCAAGGCTGTCCGCGCTATAGAAAATAAGCAGAAAAATAAGTTTGTTTCTATAAAGGAAGCGCATGAGCTTACCTTAGGCGGAGACCGTGTAGTTACCACCGAGGGTTACGCTTACCTTAAGATAGCCGAGGGCTGTGACAACCGTTGTACTTACTGTGCTATCCCCTCTATCCGCGGTCATTTTCGCAGCCGTCCCATGGAGGATATCATAGCTGAGGCAAAGGATCTTTGTGATCTTGGTATCAAGGAGGTCGTAGTGGTAGCGCAGGATACCACCCGTTACGGTCAGGATCTCTACGGCGAGTATAAGCTTGCAGAGCTGCTTCACCGCTTAGCTGCGGAGACAAATATTCCTTGGTTCAGAATTCTCTATTGCTACCCCGACAAGATCACAGACGAGCTTGTAGCAGAGCTTCGTTGTAACGATAAGCTGGTCAAGTATATCGATATGCCTATCCAGCATATCAATAACGAGATACTTAAGCGTATGAACCGCCACGGCGACAGAGCTTGTATCGAGGATGCTATCAAGCGTCTTCGTGACAACGTTCCCGGTATCGTTATCCGTTCCACCGCTATCGCAGGTTTCCCCGGTGAGACTGAGGAGCAGTTTGAAGAGCTGTGCGAGTTTATAGGTGAGGTAAAGTTTGAGCGTTTCGGTGCTTTTGCTTACTCCCGTGAAGAGGATACCCCCGCGTATGACCTGCCCGATCAGCTTGACGAACAGACAAAGCAGGACAGAGCGGATATGCTGATGTCCAAGCAGATGCATATAAGCGAGGAATATAACCAGAAGCAGTTAGGCAAGGTTATTACCGTTCTCTGTGAGGGCTACGATCCCGTATCCGAGGCGCATTTTGGCAGAAGTGCGGCAGATGCTCCCGAGATAGACGGTAAGGTATACTTCACTTCACATGAACGTATTGCCGAGGGCAGCTTTGTAAACGTTGAGATCACTGAAATATTAGACTATGACTTGATAGGAGAGATAATATAATGAAACTTAATCTTCCCAACAAGCTGACACTTCTCCGTGTCATCATGATCCCCCTGTTTTTGTTCTTTATCATATTCCCCGTTGCGGGAGAGGTAGCAAGTCCTATAATTGCAACCGTTATATTCATTCTTACCGCACTTACAGATATGCTTGACGGTAAGATAGCAAGAAAGTACAATCTTATCACCAACTTTGGTAAATTCCTTGACCCTCTGGCAGATAAATGTATGATTCTTGGTGGATTTATAGGTCTTCTCTGCGTTGCAAACGTAAGAGGAGAGCTTTACAGTAAGGTTCTTGCTTGGTCCTTCTTCCTTATCCTTCTTCGTGAGCTGGCAGTTACCTCCATGCGTCTGGTAGTATCCGACGCAGGTAACGTAGTTATCGCAGCTAACTGGATGGGTAAGTGCAAGACTGTACTTCAGACCGTAACTATGGTAGTACTTATTCTTGAGCCTCTTGCCCCCACAAACAATATAGTAAGCTATATCTTCCTTGCCGCAACCGTAGTTCTTACAATGTGGTCGGGTATCAACTACTTCATAGCTTACTGGCCCTATCTTGATCCCAGTAAATAATTCAACAGATAAAAAACAAAGTCTTTTGACCCTTATGGTCAAAAGGCTTTTTCTTTTATCTCTATCCTACAAAATAAATTATTATTCCCAAGACAGAAAATAGCATAGCAAAATGGAAAATAATGGTATAATACCGTCACAGTAAATAAAGAAAAGGAAATGTAGAGAAATGGGTATACTTGCAGTAGAATGTATCAGAGAAAGCGAAAGGGTCTGTATGCTTGACGAGAGTCGAATAATGCCGAACAAACGGCAACCCAGGAGAGTGTTTGAGGACAGGGCTATACTGTCACTTGCGGACAGTATACACCGTCACGGTATATTACAGCCGATCTCGGTACGGAAAAACGGGAATGATTTTGAGCTTGTAGCGGGAGAAAGACGTCTGAGAGCGGCAAGACTTTTAAAAATGAAGCATATTCCCTGTATTATCATCAATACAGACGAGGAGACTTCGGCGGTAATGTCTATAATAGAAAATATCCAACGGCAGGACCTCAATATCTTTGAAGAGGCTATGGCTATACTTACTTTAAAGGAATTATACGATATGACGCAGGAATCTATTGCCCGAACTCTGTCGGTAAGCCAGTCTTACGTGGCAAACAAGCTCCGCATACTACGCCTTACCTCTGAGGAACAGAGCGCCGTCCTTGAACACGGTTTAAGTGAAAGGCATTGCAGAGCTCTGTTGCGTGTTGAGGGAGATACCAGAAGTGTGGCGCTTGATTACATAATAAAGCATAATCTTAACGTTGCAGCTACCGAGGCGTACGTGGACAGGCTGTGCGCTGATATTAAAAAAGAACCGAGAGTTATACGGGGAAGACTTTCGGATCTTAAGCTCTTTTATAATTCTATAGACCGTGCAATAAATACCGTGAAAAAATTAGGCGTAAACGTAGTAACAGAGACTGTAGAGGAGGATAACTGTAAGAAGGTGACGATTATTGTAAGGAAGTAAATGTTTCACGTGAAACTTTACCAGCGTGTGATCAATGTACGGTTAAAGTTGAACAATATGCGAAGTACAGCCCAACCGCAGGTTGCCGGGCAATGCCCGGAGATATATATCGCATATACTTCGGTTAGCACGATAGTTACCACACGAGGATATAATTGTTTCACGTGAAACATCCCATCGTGTGATATTGTTTGGGCTGAATTGAATAATATCCGAAGTACAGCCCAACCGCAGGTTGTTTCACGTGAAACATAAGTTTTTATTGACTTTGAACCTCTTATAGTGTATAATTTATATACACTTTTTATTTAGGAGGCGATTTGTTGGGCAAGACTTTAACATTTGCCAATCAGAAGGGTGGAGTAGGTAAGACTACCTCTGCGGTCAATACTGCGGCGGCTATGGCGTATCTGGGCAAGAAGGTCCTTCTTGTTGACTGCGATCCTCAGGGTAATGCAACCAGCGGCGTTGGCATAAACAAGAGACAGATCGTCAATTCCACCTATGACCTGCTTATCGGAAGAGTAAGCGGCAAGGATTGTGTAATTAATACAGAATTTAAGAATCTTGATATAATTCCTGCAAATATTGCACTTGCAGGAGCAGAATTTGAGCTCGTAGAGCTGGAAAACAGAGAAAAAAGACTTCGTAACGGTATAGACAGCGTAAAAGCTGACTATGATTATGTCGTTATTGACTGTCCTCCCTCTCTCGGTATTCTGACCGTAAACTCCCTTGTAGCAGCTGACGGGATCATCATTCCCATGCAGTGTGAGTATTATGCTCTTGAGGGTCTGTCACAGCTTATGCTGTCCATCAGACAGGTAAAGAAGCTCTATAATCCCGATATTGAGATAACCGGTATTCTTCTTACAATGTACAACGGCAGACTTAATCTTACTCTGCAGGTAGTAAACGAGCTTAAAAAATACTATGCAAACAAGATAATTTCTACTCCCGTAGTACGAAACGTAAGAATTTCCGAGGCTCCCAGCCACGGAATGCCTATAATTGCATATGACAGATATTCAAAAGGCAGCCTTGCGTATATAGAGATCGCAAGAGAGATAATGGAAAGGATTTAATAAATGGCAGCAAAGAGTTCAGGTCTGGGCAAGGGCTTAGACGCGATCTTCGAGGACAATTTTACCGAATCCGGCAAAAAAGGCGGAACAATGCTTCGCATAAGTGATATTGAACCCCGTTCCAATCAGCCGAGAAAGGTATTTGACGAAGCAGCTCTCTCGGAGCTGGCTGACTCCATAGCTACCCACGGACTCATTCAGCCTGTGGTGGTAAGAGAGGACAGCAGAGGCTTCTACAGTATAGTAGCAGGTGAGCGCCGTTGGCGTGCATCCAAGCTTGCGGGCCTTACCGAGATCCCCGTAGTAATACTTGATATAGACGATGCCAAGGCGGCAGAACTTGCTTTGGTAGAAAATCTTCAGCGTGAGGACCTCAATCCCATAGAAGAAGCTATGGCATACGAGGCTCTGGCTTCCGAGTATAGCCTTACACAGGAGGAGATATCACAGCGTATCGGCAGATCCCGTTCTGCTATTACAAATTCCCTTCGTCTTCTTGGACTTCCCGAGGACGTAAAGGATCTTGTAGCGGATAACGAGATTTCAGCAGGACATGCCCGTACTCTTCTCGGTTTAAAGGATAAGGATAAATACAACGAGGCTATCCACCTTATAATTACAAAGGAATTATCGGTTCGCGACACCGAAAAGCTTGTAAAGAAGATGAATAATGCCAAGCCTGCCGAGGTAGTGGTAGTAACCGACAAGGTAGAGGTTGACTACCGTAAGGAGCTGGAAAGACGTATGACACAGCGTCTCGGCAGAAAAATTGCCATCAAGGACAAGGGCAAGGCAAAGAAATTAGAAATTTCCTATGAGGATAATAAGGATCTTGAAGACCTTATCATCAAGCTCTGCGGACACAATATATTTGATAATTAATACAGGAGATATATAAAATGTTAGACATCAGACTTATTAAAGAAAATCCCGATGAAGTAAAGAGATTACTTGCAGCTAAGGAATATGACGCAGCAAACGAGATCGACGAGATCCTTAAGTTAGACGTAGCTCGCCGTGAGCTTATCGCAAAGACCGAGAGCCTCAAGGCTGAGCAGAATAAGGTTTCCAAGCAGATCCCCATGATGAAGAAGAACGGTGAAGATACCACGGCTATCTTCGCACAGATGAAGGAGCTTTCCGAGACCATTAAGGGTAACGACGCAGAGCTCAAGGAGATCGAGGAAAAGTACAGAACACTTATGCTTTCCCTTCCCAACCTTCCCGACGCAGACCTTAAGCCCGGCGGTAAGGAAAACAACGAGCCCGTTAAGTACTTCGGCGATCCCCACAACTTTGATTTTGAGCCTAAGAATCACGTAGATCTATGTACAGATCTCGGTCTTATCGACTATCCCCGTGGTACAAAGCTTTCCGGCAGCGGCTTCTGGATCTACAGAGGTATGGGCGCACGTCTTGAGTGGGCGCTGCTTAACTACTTTATCGATACCCACCTTGCAGACGGTTACGAGCTTGTGCTTGTTCCCCATATGCTTGGTTACGAGTGCGGTCTTACCGCAGGTCAGTTCCCCAAGTTTGCAAACGACGTTTACTGGCTTGATACCGCTGAAGACAATCAGAGAAGATTTATGCTTCCTACCGCTGAGACTGCACTTGTTTCTCTCCACCGTGACGAGATACTTACCGAGGCAGATCTTCCCCGTAAGTATATCTCTTATACTCCCTGCTTCCGCCGTGAGGCAGGCTCCTACAGAGCTGACGAAAGAGGTATGGTAAGAGGTCACCAGTTCAACAAGGTTGAGATGGTTCAGTTTACACGTCCCGACAACTCCGACGAAGCGTTCGAAGAACTCGTTGGCAAGGCAGAGGCGTTAGTAAAAGGCCTTGGCTTCCACTTCAGAACAGTTAAGCTTGCAGCGGCAGACTGCTCCGCTTCTATGGCAAGAACCTATGATATCGAGATCCATATTCCTTCCATGAACGGTTACAAGGAGGTTTCCTCCGTATCCAACGCAAGAGACTATCAGGCTCGCCGCGGTAACATGAGATACCGTAACGAGGCTACAGGTAAGACCGAGTTCGTTCATACTCTCAACGGTTCCGGTCTTGCAACAAGCCGTATCCTGCCTGCAGTAGTTGAGCAGAATCAGCTTGCTGACGGCTCTGTTAAGGTTCCCGAGGTTCTCCAGAAGTATCTTGGTGTTGAGGTCATCACCAAGGATATGATCAAGCAGAGATGAGCTTTTCAAGTCTTTGGGTAGATACAGGCTCTTCACTTGAAAAGGTGATCTGGGCAATATATATAGGTGTAGTTATCGCATCGGTCATGCTCTGGTATACCAAGGGCTATATAGGACAGGTGGCAAGAAAGCTGGCAAAGATGAACGCTCACAGCGTTGATGCGGCCATGTCCCTGAGCGAAATGGGACTCGATAACTTATTTATAAGAAACGCCTTAAAGAATAAGTATTCTGCCCTTCGTAAGGTGGTTTACTGTACCGTGGATAAGGACAAGCTTAAGAGGGAAGACTTCTGCGAGGCTAAGTTCTATATTCCCGAGGAGTACAAGAACCGCGC
Source organism: Eubacteriales bacterium (assembly GCA_045133915.1). GTDB lineage: Bacteria > Bacillota > Clostridia > Oscillospirales > CAG-272 > RGIG7300. Next base: position 19,304 of record JBGUUX010000034.1, read on the forward strand.
ATACTTTAAATACAGAGGAAACAATAATACCTTGGCTACGGTAGTTATAGCAGCCGTAGTAATGTTCATCCTGGCAAACCTCTGTATCCGTTATATCCCCGAGATACTTAACTTACTCAAGGATATATAAAAGATTGTTAAAATATTAACGAGGTTTTGATATGTCTGAACAAAATAGACGAAAACCGAATACAGCCCCTAAAGCGGCAGCTAAAGCGTCGCCTAAGGCCGCTTCCAAGAGCGGGACAAAGCTGCGTGTAAGCAAAGGGAATACTCATAAGCCTGTGAGCACCCCTGCAAAAAGACCCGCTCCCCGCAAGAACAGCGACGCTCTTAATAAGATCCTCATCCGTACTGCAATAGCGGCGGCTGTGACGGTGCTGGTGGTTATCATGGGACTTATGCTGTCGGGACTGCGCTATACAAAGGCAACCGATAATATGGGCACTACCGCAAAATTCTTCGGCTGGGTAGACGATGCGGGCAATATCGACAAGGGTACTCTTTATTTCTCGGGTGAGAGAGGCGGTACCGCCAAGATAAACGCCAAGGACAGCAGTATAACCTACTCAAACGGTGACGTTTACGTAGGCGAGATATCCAACGGCTTCCCCAACGGACAGGGAAAGATGAGCTACTATAACGGCGATATCTACGAGGGCAGCTACGTCAACGGCGTCATTGAGGGTAAGGGTAAGTTTACTTACTCCGGCGGTGACGTTTACGAGGGCGACTTTAAGGACGGCGGCTCTACCGGTACAGGTATCTATACCGAGGCGGACGGAACTACCCACGAGGGTACTTTCACCGACAATATGAAAAACGGAGTTTTCAAGACCACCTACGGTGACGGCAGCGTATACGAGGGCAACTACGTAAACGATGCCAAGACCGGCGAAGGCAAATATACTTTTGCTTCCGGTGATATCTATGAGGGTAACTTTGAAAATGACAGATTTTCCGGTCAGGGCAGCTATACCTGGGCAAACGGCGAGGTCTACACAGGTAACTTTACCGACGGTCAGATGACAGGCTGGGGTAAGTATGAATGGCCCAGCGGCCGTGTCCTCGAAGGTCAGTTTGAAAACGGCGTGTTTGTACGCACCACTACCGAGGATACCGACGAAGAAGAAAATAATGAAGACGAAAACACCGACTCTCAGGAATGAGAGCGGTGTTTTTTAGCGTTTTAAACAAACCAAAAAGGTCTCGTTTGTTTCTATTAAACAAAAGCATTTTCACTTACTTGAAAAATAAAGATACAGGTGATATAATTGATATGTATGATTATAAATTTTAAGAGAGGAAACATTATGAGAAATTTCAAGCGAATTCTGGCTATAGTTCTTACCGTGCTGATGGTAATACCTATGCTTAACGCATTTACAGTTTCCGCCGCTAACGTGGGAACTACCATGGCTTCCAAGCTCCACGGCGAGACCTCCAGAAGCACCAGAACTTTATATCCCGGTGTTATACGTACCAATATAAAGACCTCTTCTTCTTCTAAGTATGAGGTGGAGAGCTTCAACATAGTAGAGTTTGACCCCGCGCAGTCAGACCTTTACGTTGACGTTACAAACCAGAAGACCTATGCCAATAACTCTCAGACAACACTTAATACAGTCAAGGCGTTTAACACAAGCAACGGGCAGGGTAAGACCGCCATCGCCGCTGTAAACGGAGACCTTTGGATGATGTCGTCGGCACACAGCCGCGTACAGGGCAGCGGTACCTCTTACGGCGGTTACTCGGACGCAGTAGTAACCAAAGCGCTTACACTTCCCAGAGGCTTTAACGTATATAACGGCGAGATCATATGCTCCGCTTATATGCAGCAGGAAACTCCCTATGAGGGTGAGTTCTGGTCCTTTGGTATGACAGACGATTCTGTACCCATGATCGGCTGTCCCGAGCTTGATATATCTATAAAGAATAATACAAAGAGCAAAACCGTCAGCGCAGACGGCTTTAACAGACTTCCCGCCAACAATGCCCTCGTGGTGTACAGTGATAAGGGATGTCTCAGTAACTATGCCCTTGCGGATGCATACGAGGTAGTTATCGACGTTCCCTCAGACTATACCGTTAAGCACGGCGCTTCTATAACAGGTACGGTTTCGGGTATCTATTCTTCCTCTACCACCAGCAATCCGTCAATGAAGGCAAACCGTATCATACTTACCGCCCGCGGTACAAGGACCTCTCTTCTCAGCAGCTTTGAGGTCGGTAACTCTGTAACCCTTAACTTTAAGGTTACGGAAAGATATAACAGAAACACCGAAGGCTGGCAGAGAGTAATGAACGCAGTAGGCGGTCATATGCCCTTTGTAGTTGACGGCGCCAAGTGGCCTACAGGTACAACAAACAATTATCCTTCCACCATAGTCGGTATCAAAAACAACGGTAACGTTGTATTCATAACCGACGATATAGGTAAGTCGGGCAGCCGTGGCGGTATGGATTTCAACGATTATTGGGATTTTGCCGACGATATGGACCTTAATACAGCGTTTATCCTTGACGGCGGCGGATCTACCACCATGGTAGAGCTTGGCGCATCCGGCAGCTACAGCGTTGTAAACAATCCTACCGACAGCTCTCCCAGAAGCGTTGTAAACTCGGTTATTCTCTCTGCAGGACCCAAGAAGACCAATATAGGCAAATATGAGATCAAGTTCCCCGATGACACCATCGACCTGACTAATCTCTACTTTGCAACAGACGACGCCTTTATGATGCTGACCGGTTTTTCAGAGTCTCAGATCGAAAAGACAGCAACCGGAGCAAAGATCAAGGTAAAGGATTTTATGCAGGGCCCGGGATTTTCTATCTCTTACGGACTTCCCAATGCCACAAGCTATAATGCAAACTCGGCTCTGTCAGGCGAGTACCATTATAACGTTCCCGCATCCGACTATCCCTATCTGGTGCTTGATATGTCGGTCGTTTCGGCAGACAGCAGTATCGTACAGTTCCAGAGTCTGTACCATATGGCAGGCAGCTACAAGGGCATGCATCAGAACACCTTTGTAGGTTTTAATAATGCTAACAATAACGCGGGATTTAAAAAATACGTTCTTAATCCCGGATCAAACACTTATTATAAGGATACACTTAATGCATTCCATATAGGATACCTCTTCCCCGCAAACGGTGTCACAGTTAAGGACGGCGACTACGTTATCCTCAGAAGCGCTAAGCTTGCCTCCACACTTGAAGAGGCAAACGCTCTGGCATTGCAGAGTCCGCCCAGAATTCAGACCGTTACCTTCAACGCTAACGGCGGTACTAATACACAGGCTAAAAAGTTTGCGGTGCAGGCTGATTTTTACGGAACCATGCCGGTACCTAAGCGTCAAGGATATACCTTTAACGGTTGGTACACGGCTGCAAGCGGGGGAACTAAGATAGATTCTGATTCCGCAGTTACAAATGCAACTACAAGAACCCTCTATGCTCAGTGGACCGAGAACGCAAGCGTTGCGCCTACCTATACCCTTACATTTGATGCTGACGGTGGTACTATGTCGGGCGGCAGCAGCTTTGAGATAGAATACGGCGAAAAGTATTCTTCCGCCATAGGTTCTATGCCTACGGCTACAAAGCAGGGCTATGTACTTACAGGCTGGTATAACGAGAAGCATGATTATACCCTTAATATGTCGGACACCTACGGTGTCAAGGAAGACGCGGTATTCAAGGCGATATGGGCGTTTGAACCTGCCGAGTATCCTACGGGTACCTATTCTACCACCGCAAGCAGTCTCAATCTCCGTACAGGACCCGGAACGTCATATACCTCGGTAGGAGGAGTACCTCAGGGCACCGTAGTCGAGATAATACAGGTAAGCGGCAAATGGGGTAACTGTATATACAACGGACAGAGCGTATGGCTCAGCCTTTCCTACGCAGAGCTGATAGAGGATGCTGTTTATACTCTTACCCTTGATACAAACGGCGGCAGTATGCCGGAAGGCTATTACACCTCTTACGAGTTCCTTGCCGACGAAAAGTTTGTTGACATAATCGGCGGATTCCCCGTGCCCGTAAGAAGCGGATATGATTTTGCCGGTTGGAAGAACACCCTTACAGGCACCGTTGACCTTTGGGTAGGCAGCTGGGGAACACAGCCCTATACCTTTGGTACCGATATAACCGTTCAGGCTCAGTGGACACTGCATACACACAGCTACAAGTCGGTTACCACACCTGCTACATGTACGGCAGAGGGCAAGACCGTTTATACCTGTGCTTGTGGTGAAAGTTATACCGAAACAATACCCGCCCTCGGTCACAGCTGGAGCGCATGGGTAGAGACCACACCTCCCACTACGACCTCTGCAGGCGTAGAGACAAAGACCTGCAACACCTGCGGAGCTACCGAGACACAAGAGATCCCTGCAATCGAGAACACCAGAACATCCACCGACAACTATACTGTTACCATCAAGGACGTTACCGACGTTAAGGAGATCAGA
>JBGUUX010000035.1:0-5766 GCA_045133915.1 Eubacteriales bacterium
AATATTTAATCAATATCTGTTGGTTGGTGAATTGAATAGAAATAATTAATTATTTCACATGTCCGACCGACTTTTTCGACAGTCTGAGGCTTTTCTTCTTTTGAAGAAAAGCCTTTTGTTTTATAACAAGGGTGCAATTATTCTCAGTATGCTTTGTCCTAAACGCACGAAGATATTACGCGTGATATCTTTTTCGGTTATCTCACGGCATAAGGGAAGGGTTGCAAGAAAATCATCCTTTATAGTATCTACAGCGGCAGAGTTGAACATCAGCTCACCGCACTCATAATGCAGATACAGACTTCTGAAGTCAAAGTTTGCAGTACCCACCGCTGCAGTATCGTCGTCGGATACCATAAGCTTGGAGTGTACAAAACCGGGAGTGTATTCGTATATACGCACGCCTGCCTTAATAAGCGGCTCATAGTAAGAACGGGTCGCCATATGAACCAGCTTTTTATCGGGGATAGCAGGGGTTATTATACGTATATCTACTCCGCTTTTTGCCGACAGAATAAAGGCGGACATCATAGCGTCGTCAATGATAAAATAGGGAGTCTCTACGTAAACGTAACGCTTAGCGTTGTTTATTATCTGGGTATAAACGTGCTCGCATACGTTTTCATCGTCGGTGGGAGCGTCTGCATAGGGAATAACGTACCCGTCAACGTAGCTGTCTTTTGGAGTATGACGAAGATAGGGAGCAAAATCCTCTTTTTTACGGTTTGCCCCGTTCCATAATTCTAAGAATATAACCGTAAAGCTGTTTACAGCCTCTCCCCGTACGGATATGGCACAGTCAAGCCAATGACCGAAACGTTCCTTTTCGTTTATATATTCGTCGGCAAGGTTTATTCCCCCCGTAAAGGCTGTCTTTCCGTCTATAACGGTTATCTTACGGTGATCTCGGTTGTTCTGTACTGACGACCAGAAGGGACGGAATGGGTTGAATACGGTACATTTTATACCCTTGTCGGCAAGAACCTTCTTATAGTCCTCGGGTACTGTTCCAAGACAACCCAGATCATCATACATCACTCGTACCTCAACACCCGACATAGCCTTTTCTTCCAGTACCTGCAGTACCTCGTTCCATATACGGTCCTCAGTGTTGATTATAAAGTATTCTATGAATATGAACTCTTTTGCTTTTTTCAGTTCTGTCAGATAAAGGGGTAAAAATTCCTCACCCGGCGAAAAATACTCGGTAGAGGAGTTATCGTACATCGGGAATCTTGCAAAGTTGGTGAGATAGTTGACCTGAGGCAGATGTCCGGGGGTAGACGCGTTGAATCGCTCTATTGTATCACGATCAACGGGGATATAACTTCTTGCATGGTCTTCTCCGTCCATGATATACTTTCTGAACGCACCTGACTTAGACTGCCAGGTTATTATAATATATAACAGCCCACCGAACACGGGAACGGTCAGCATGATTATTATCCATATTATCTTGAAGGCGGGCTTGTCGTAACGGTTGACCACGTAAAGCACCACAAATAGACTGAGTATCTCAAGCAGCGGCATCAGGTGGCTTATTCTGCCTATGATAAAGCCTATTATCAAAAGCATCTGTACCAGAAGAAGCAGTATAACCGTCAGTCTTCTGTTAAGTAAAATTTTAAACAGTTTCTTCATCTTTTATCTTTCAGATATTATCTAAAAGGAATAGTTGCAGCGCAACTATTCCTTTTGATAGATCGTTATTTGTCTTTTCCGTTTGCTATATTCTTGTCTATTTCGGAGGAGAACTCCAGCATAGAGGAGAGAATATAGTTAGAGACGTACATACCCTTTGATGTAAAGGCATATCCTGTCTCTGTCTTATCCATAAATCCGTTTTCTACGTACGCAGGGAGCAAATCCTCATACATCAGGTCAAAGTCCATATCAAATATACGGTTAAACTCGGCTGTATTAATACCGCTCTTTAATCGCAGAGCCAGCATGATATACTCACCAACACGCTCCGAGGGGGATATAGTGTAGTTTTCGTCGGTTATGACGCTTGAGTTTTCGGTATCCTCTATAGCAGCTACAAAGCTGTCTATATCCTTGATAAAGGAGAAACGGGTGTTACGGAAGTATGAGTGAGCCGCAGTACCAAGTCCCAGATATTCCTGACAGGTCCAGTATTTAAGATTGTGCTTGCACTCGTAACCGGGCTTAGCAAAGTTACTGATCTCATACTGCTCGTAGCCGTGACGGGTGAGGTAATCTATAGCATACTCGTACATTTCAAACTCTACGTCTTCATCCGGCAGAGGCAGAGAGTCGCGGATAGCGCCAAAGGGTGTGGAATCTTCTATCTTAAGGTTATATAGGGAGATATGCTCGGGGGAGAGCGCTACTATCTTTTCAAGACTTTCCTTAAAGCTTTCAAGGGTCTGTTCGGGGATGCCGTACATAATGTCGAGGTTTATATTCTTAAATCCCGCCTTACGTGCTGTCTTATATGTCTTTTCAAACTCTTCATAGCTGTGTATACGGCTCAGAGCTTTTAACTCGTTGTCACAAGCGGACTGAACACCTATGCTCAAACGGTTGATTCCCGCCTTGAAATACTTTTTAAGCTGTGAGAGGTTTACCGTTGCGGGGTTAGCCTCCATAGTAACCTCAGCGTCTTCTGTCACGTGAAAGTTCTCGTAGATACAGTCGATAAGGTCAAGCATGTTTTTTTCGGGAACGATGGTAGGAGTACCGCCGCCAAGAAAAACAGTGTCTATCGCATAGGGCTCACAGGATACGGCGTAATCCTCGCACTGGAGCATCAGCGCATCCGTATATTTACTAATGTTATCGTATCCAACCACAGAATAAAAGTCGCAGTAAGCGCATTTATTCTTACAGAAGGGGAAATGCATATATAATCCTAATCTTTTCATTTTATCCTCACTCATCAAGCTTAAGTACGGCCATAAACGCCTCGGGGGTAACCTCTACAGAGCCTAACTTACGCATCTTCTTTTTACCCTCTTTCTGCTTTTCAAGCAGCTTCTTCTTACGGGTAATATCACCGCCGTAGCACTTTGCAAGGACGTCCTTACGAAGAGCCTTAACAGTCTCACGGGCAATGACCTTGCCGCCGATAGCTGCCTGAACGGGAACCTCAAAGAGCTGTCTCGGAATGTTTTCCTTAAGCTTTTCTGCTATCTTACGGCCTCTGCCGTACGCCTTATCGGTATGAACGATAAAGGACAGAGCATCCACTATATCACCGTTAAGAAGGATATCCAGCTTAACAAGCTTACTGGGCTTGTGACCGATAAGCTCGTAGTCAAGGGATGCATAACCGCGGCTGCGGCTCTTAAGGGCATCAAAGAAGTCGTATACTATCTCGTTAAGAGGGAGCTCATAGTGAAGCTCGGCACGGGTAGAGTCAAGGTATTTCATGTCGTGGAATATACCTCGTCTGTCCTGACAGAGATCCATGATACCGCCAACGTATTCGGTGGGGGTAATGATGTTTGCCTTGACCATAGGCTCGGCAGACTCAAGGATCTCGCCCTGATCGGGATAGTTTGAAGGGTTGTCGATATACAATACCTCACCGTCGGTCTTGGTTATCTTGTAGATAACGCTGGGTGCGGTGGTGATGATGTCAAGGTTGAACTCTCTTTCCAGTCGTTCCTGGATGATCTCCATATGGAGTAATCCAAGGAATCCGCAACGGAAACCAAAGCCGAGAGCTGCAGAGGTCTCGGGTTCAAACATAAGGGAAGCATCGTTGAGCTGAAGCTTTTCAAGAGCGTCGCGAAGATCGTCGTACTTAGCTCCGTCTTCGGGATAGATACCGGAATAAACCATGGGAAGCGCCTGTTTAAATCCGGGCAGAGGCTCGGAGATACCGTTCTCTACGGTTGTGATGGTATCGCCTACCTGAGTCTCACGTACGTTCTTGATAGAGGCGGTGATATAACCAACCTCACCTGCAGCAAGCTCGGTGGCCTTCTGGAGTCCAAAGGGAGCCATATAACCAACTTCAATTACGTCAAACTCAGCGCCGGTGTTCATCATACGGATGCGCTGCCCCGCTCTTAATTTACCGTCAAATACACGCACGTATACAACTACACCCAGGTAGGAGTCGTAGTATGAGTCGAATATAAGACACTTAAGGGGAGCGTTCTCGTCTCCTTTAGGGGCAGGAACGTCACTTACAATTCTCTTTAAAACGTCGGGTATATTAAGACCTGTCTTTGCAGAGATGCAGGGACAGTCCTCGGCAGGGATACCGATAACGTCCTCTATCTCGGCACGTACTCTTTCGGGGTCGGCTGCAGGCAGGTCTATCTTGTTGACTACGGGAACTATCTCAAGGTCGGCGTCTATTGCAAGATAGGCGTTTGCAAGGGTCTGTGCCTCTATACCCTGAGAAGCATCTACCACCAAGAGAGCTCCGTCGCAGGCGTTAAGACTGCGGCTTACCTCGTAGTTAAAGTCAACGTGACCGGGGGTGTCTATAAGATTGAGAGAGTAGGTCTCACCGTCGTCTGCCTTATACTGCAGATTAACGGCTCTTGCCTTGATAGTGATACCTCTTTCTCTTTCAAGATCCATATTGTCCAGAACCTGCTCCTCCATTTCGCGGCTGGTCAGGGTCTGGGTATTTTCAAGCAATCTGTCGGCAAGGGTAGACTTACCGTGGTCGATATGCGCTATGATCGAAAAATTTCTGATCCTCTTCTGTCTGTCTGACATATAGGCTCCTTTATAATAAACTATATTTAATTAATTATATAACAATAAAAAATAGATGTCAATATTTTAATAATGCAAAATTCAAAATTATAGTATAAAACAAAGCTTTGTCACCACTAAAACAACCGTACCATATATTACATTTGTTTTCGACACGGCTAATGTGTTATCATATAGCAAAGGAGGTAATCTATGATCAAACGAATTTTAATACCGATCATTTGCATCACTTTGATTATGACCCTGTGCCTGCCCCTATATGCCGAAACCCTTACGGTAAACGGGGAAGTGCTTGATTCTTATATCGAAAACGGCATTACATATGCTTCGGTCCGTGAGTTTGCCGATCAGTATGACGGTTACACGGTAGGCTGGGATGACAAGAGCAAAACGGTTACCGTTACAGGAGCTGACCTTAATGCAATAGTATATCAGGGACAACCCTATACACTTGCCAACGGCAGAGTTCTTGTGCGCGACGGCATTAACCGTAACAAAAACGGCAGGGTATATGCTCCGGTAACCGTCCTTGCCGAAACGCTGTCGGCTGCGGTCAAGTGGGATGACAGAACAAGGCAGGTCACCGTTACGGGAGGCGGACAAGCTCTTACTTCGGCAGATAACTACTATAACTCAGAGGATCTTTATTGGCTTTCGCGGATAATAAGCGCCGAGAGCCGTGGAGAGAGCTTTATGGGTAAATGCGCCGTAGGTAACGTAGTGCTTACACGCCGAGCATCGACACAGTTTCCGAACACCGTGAAGGGGGTAGTGTTTGATACTAAATTCGGTGTTCAGTTCAGTCCCATATCCGATGGCAGTATATACAACGAGCCAACCTACGACAGTATTCTTGCGGCTAAGGCGGTGCTTGACGGATTTGTAAAGGTCAACGGTGCTCTCTACTTTCTCAATCCCCGTACGGCAACAAACAGCTGGATAATAAACAACAGACCTTTCTGTACCCGTATAGGTAATCACGATTTTTACTATTAAAGCATTTTCGACAAAATGACGAATATAGTTAGATACGTCTAATCATTAACCTAATATATTGAAATC
>JBGUUX010000036.1:0-20084 GCA_045133915.1 Eubacteriales bacterium
TTTTTGTTTATCCAAGCCGCAGGCTTGGTATATCATCGCCGCACAACGTGCGGTGCATATCATCAAGGGCGGCAAGCCGCCCTTGTATCTCATCACGCGCCAGCGTGCATCTACCTGCGGCTTGATGAGATACAACACTTCGTGTTGATGATATACCGCAACAAGTTGCGGATGATATACAAGGCAACGCCTTGATTTTTTGTTTTTGCTTCGCAAAAACAAAAAGTCCCGCCGAGCCGTGTATATGAGAATTTGAAACCCTGCATGTGCAGGTTGGTGTCCTCTCCAATGTTTTGTGCTCCCAGCGTCCCGATCCTCCCGTGACATAAGCAGGGGAGGTGGGGAGGTCTGCATACCCTTCATCGGAAGTTTATCCGGACTCCATTTTTCAAGTGTGGGCTTAATACCTCATATATCACAAACTAAGCAGGAAATTTGTTTAGCTTCGCTAAAATGATGTGCCGTTGGCAATGATGTATTCCGTTTGACACGGAATAACGATGTACCTAACGGTAATGATGTTGCCGCTGTGCGGCAAATAAAGGTAGATTTTCGGCCTTAACGAAAATCATTTTTGATTGCAATATCCTCGTGTGACAACTAAAGATCTCAGATAACTTCATGCGAAGTATATCCGTAGTCATCGACTACTCGCCGTCGTCTTCAAAGAGCATATCGTCGAAGATATCTGCAACCTTGTCAAACTCATCGTCATCGTCGATGGTTACAAGGATCTCCTCTTCGGGATCTTCGGGATCGGGCTCGCTACGAAGGATAACGTACTCGTTGTTCTCGTTGTTATCCTGGGGAATGAGAGCGTAGTATATTCTTCCGTCTACCTCCTGACAAGCGATAAGCTCGTAAGCAGCTTCGTTGCCGTCCTCGTCTGTAAGCATCAGGGTTTCGGGCTGGAACATTTCTTCTGACATTATGATGTCCTCCTAATCGTGTATTTATCCGTTGATATTATATTACTATTTTTACGGCGGAATGTCAACTGTTTTTATTGACGAATTTAAGGGAAAAGTTTTTACGGTTAAGGTATTTACAACAGGGGCAAAATATAATATAATAGATATAATTAACACAAGGAGGCAGGACTATGGATAAGAAAGCCGTAATGAAAGAAATAAAAAATAACAAAGCCGTACGGATGGTCCTGCGATGTTATAAGGAGATCGCCGACGACGTAGCAGTTATAAAGGAAAGAGACCCTGCGGCAAGAAATTCTGCCGAGATACTGCTTCTCTATTCCGGACTTCACGCAATACTTGCGTACCGTCTCTCCCATATGCTTTATAAGAGAGGCTATAAATTTGCCGCAAGGTTTATAAGCCAGAGCGCGAGATTTATAACAGGTATCGAAATTCACCCCGGCGCCAAGATAGGCAAGGGCGTGTTTATAGACCACGGCAGCGGAGTGGTTATCGGCGAGACAGCCGAGGTTGGAGACAACTGTACCCTCTATCAGGGCGTTACCCTTGGCGGTACGGGTAAGGACGTGGGTAAGCGTCATCCTACCCTTGAGGATAACGTAATGGTTGGCGCAGGCGCTAAGGTGCTTGGTCCCTTTACGGTAGGCGCTAACTCAAAGATCGCGGCAAACGCAGTTGTTCTTGAGCCTATTCCCAAGGATTCTACCGCAGTAGGTATCCCCGCCCGTGTGGCAAGAGTCGGAGGCAAGAAGATATGCGCAGGCGACCTCGATCAGGTGCACATAGCCGACCCCGTTGCGCAGGAGCTCTGCCGTATGCAGATAAAGATTGACAAATTAGAAAAACAGTTAAAGGAACTCGAAAAATGATCTTATATAATACACTGACAAGAAAAAAAGAAGAATTCAAGACCCACGAGGAGGGTAAGGTGCGTATGTACACCTGCGGCCCTACCGTGTATCACTTTGCACATATAGGTAACCTCCGCAGCTATATCATGGAGGACGTGCTGGAGAAGTATCTGGCATATACAGGCTACGACGTTGACCGCGTAATGAACATTACCGACGTTGGACATCTTTCAAGCGACGCCGACACAGGCGAGGATAAGATGCTCAAGGGCGCAAAGCGTGAGAAGAAGACTGTTATGGAGATAGCCAAGTTCTATACCGACGCCTTCTTTGCAGACTGCGATAAGCTCAATATCAAGATCCCCGCAACCGTTGTTCCCGCAACAAGCTGTATCGATGAGTTCATCAATATGGTGCAGGGCCTTATCGACGGCGGCTATGCGTACGTTGCAGGAGGTAACGTTTACTTTGATACCTCCAAGCTTAAAGAATATTACGTATTCAACGACCACGATGCCGAAGACCTTGAGGTAGGCGTTCGCGAGGGTGTTGAGGAGGATACCAACAAGCGTAACAAGATAGACTTTGTTCTCTGGTTCACCAAGTCCAAGTTTGAGGATCAGGAGCTTAAGTGGGACAGCCCCTGGGGCGTTGGTTATCCCGGTTGGCATATCGAGTGCTCCGCTATCAGCTTAAAGCATCAGGGTGAATACCTTGACCTGCATTGCGGCGGTATCGACAATGCGTTCCCCCACCATACAAACGAGATCGCACAGAGCGAGGCGCTCATCGGTCATCAGTGGTGTCCTCACTGGTTCCATATCCTTCACCTTAACACCAACAGCGGTAAGATGAGTAAGAGTAAGGGCGAGTTTCTCACAGTTTCTCTCTTAGAGGAGAAGGGCTATAACCCCATCGTTTACAGATTCTTCTGTCTCCAGTCTCATTACAGAAAGTCTCTTGTTTTCTCCTGGGATTCTCTTGACAATGCGGCTCAGGCTTATGACAAGCTTATCAAGAAGATTGCAACCCTTGACGAAAATGACGGCGAGCTCGACGAGGCTGTATTTAACGAATACAAGGCTAAGTTCAATAACGTTATGGGTAACGACCTTAACACATCTCTGGGTGTTACCGCTCTCTACGACGTACTTAAGGCAAAGACTAACGGCAAGACCAAGCTTGCGCTCTTAGCCGACTATGACCGTGTTCTTTCCCTTGATCTTATCGAGGCTGCAAAGAAGCAGAAGGCTCCCAAGGAAGAGACCAAGGCAGAGACCGAGGCAGGCGATCCCCGTATCCTTGACCTTATCGCACAGCGTGCCGCTGCAAAGAAGGAAAGAAACTTTGCCGAGGCTGACCGTATCCGTGATATGCTGGCGGCAGAGGGTATAGTTCTCGTTGATACTCCTCAGGGAACAACATATAAGAAAGCGTGAGCGGCGCAGCGCCGCAGCGAAACTGCGCCCTGTTGTGCCGAACAATATTTAGTTATCACACGGGGTAAAGAAATATATATTACAGAGATTTTAAAATGAAAAGATTATTTTGTTTATTAATATCGGTGATCCTTTGTCTGGGCTTATGTGCCTGCGGCAATACCGTTGATTCTACCAAGATCTATACAGATGCAAAGGCAAAGACCGACTCACTTACCTCCTTTGATTCCACAATGGAATTGAGCGTTAAGTACACCACAGGCGGCAAAGCTGTCGGAGGAAACCAATCTACCGTTCATACCCGTCTTGACCGCCGTGTAGAGGGAGCGCCTGTTTATTACAGCATTTATAAGATCAAGGATCTTTCTATCGGTCAGGAATACAACAGCTCCACCTATTATGCAGACAACGTGGTATACGAGATGTCGGGTATGGGTGAGAAGTATAAGACCCAGGTAGCGGTAGAATCTATAGAATCCTCCTTTGATAGCGTTGCAATAGACCTTCCTGTGGATATTTTTGCAAAGTCAAGGGTAAACGGTAACAAGGTTACCGCTACTACCGATGACGACGATCTTGAGGATATGGCGGAGACCTTCCTCTCCGGAGTTACCAATACCTACAGCTCTGTGGAGGGTGACGGAGAATTTGATTTTGATTATTCGGATATCAAGATAGAGTTTGCTACCACCGCCGACGGTTATTTTGAGTATATCTCCATAGCATTTACCGCAGATTTTCTCGCTCTTGAGGGTAAGAGCAAGGCTAACGTATCCCTTAAGATGACCTACAACGATCCCGGAAGCGACGTTGACATCACACCTCCCGCAGACCTTAGTGAGTACACCTGGTACGAGGGCGGAGACAAGACTCAGGAAGAGCTTGAGGGTGAGATGATGGAAGAGATACTTGCAATGTTCGTCTTTGAAAACGGTACCGCCACAAAGGTGGAAAACTACGACGAGCTTTATGCGATTGCCTGTTCCAAGTATACCAAGGAAAAAGTTGATATGTTCGTTCAGACCATAGAGGCCATGAGCGGCATGGGCGCATAAAACAATACGTAATTAAAATGATAAAAGCTGTCACTTTAACGTGACAGCTTTTTATTAATTTCTTGTATCCTTACCGCCGCCGAGGATGTCGTCAACTGCGTCGGTTGCGCCTTTAACTGCATCGCTTACGGCGTCGCCGGCATCGTTAAGCATACCGTCCTTGGTATCGGTGGTTTTTGTATCATCCGAGCCACGGTCGGTGGTGTCGTCCTTCTTTTTGTCAGAGGTATCCTTGCCGTTGTCCCGATTTGTAGTAGTTCTATCGGTTGCCTCGGTACGTCTTGAGGTATCGTCTGTTACGATGCCGTTATTTTCGGCACGGTCTGTACGTGCTCTGCAGGCTACGAACACCACACCCACAAGGCAAATTACAAGAATTAATGCTGTTAACTTTTTCATGGTAGATCTCCTTTGTTAAGGTCAGGGAAGTTGAGCCCCATACGGTTTTAGATGGCAGATATCCGCCAATGTCATTGTCAGCGATTTAGTCAATATCGCCTATATTGCCGTCAATCGCTTTCGCGACCTGACGAATATCTGCTCATCTAAAACTACGAAGCACATTCGGACGAGAGATTTTTGAGATAGTTTGTTCGGTGGAGTTCGCAGGCTTGCTGGAGGCAAGTCAAGAACGGAAACGAGCGAAACATCCTAAAATCTCCGTCCCAATGCGTATTGGTTCAACCTCCCTGACCTTTAGTTACAAGGATAGTATTTACCGTTTTTGCTTCATTAAACAAAAAATAAAGATTTTCCGCAAAAGCGGAAAATCTTTACCATAACTCTTTCTTTAAAGATCTCTTGAAAAGTCCGAACAGGCTTTCCTTAACGTCAATATTTTCGTAGAGGATCTTATATACCGCCTCGCAGATAGGCATTTCAACGTTATACTTTTTGCAGAGGTTATGAAGCGCTGCCGCGGTATAATAACCCTCGGCAAGCTTGTCGTACTTTTCGCCCTTTGCATAGAGCTCACCGAACATACGGTTGTGGCTGAACTGTGAGAATACGGTTGCCTCATAGTCGCCTAAGTGACAGAGACCGTATGCAGAAAGCTCGTTTCCGCCCATAGCCTTGATAAGACGGGAAACCTCACGTGTACCTCTGGACATAAGCGCGCCCTTGAGGGAAGAAACGCCCATACCGTCAAGCAGACCTGCCGCGATACCTATAACGTTCTTTGCCGCAGCGCCTACCTCGTTGCCGAGAAGGTCCTCGCCGTAGTAGAAGCGGATAAGGTCGCTACTGAACTCCTCAACAAGCTTTTCCTTGAGAGCTTCGTCCTTTGTGTCTATTATCATACAGTTGGGTATTCCGCGATAGAACTCCTGAACGTGACCGGGGCCGATCCATACCGCAACCTTTACGGGGAACTTAGCCTGAGACTCCACTACCTCGGTCAGTCTCATACCGCTTTCGATCTCAATACCCTTCATACAGAGTATAAAGGTGCGCTCCTTGTTATCCCCAAGAGCGTTTATCTCGTCGATAAGAGAACGAAGTCCCTGAGATCCGATGGAGATAACTACCGCATCAACGTCTGCTATAGCCTCCTTGAGATCATAACAAAGACCGATAGACTCGGGAATGGTTATAAGACCGTTCGTGCGGGTGGTAGAAAATGCTATCATATCGGGGGTATCCTTGGGTCCGTAGATAGTGATATCGTGACCTGTACGGTCGAGGTACCAAGCTATACAGCTTCCCCATCTGCCTGCGCCAATTACTGTAATCTTCATATTTTATCTCCTTATTGTTATATAGGGATTTTATTTATTTCGTGTGATTTGTAACGCTGAACCAACGAGCGTAGTTTGGGTGGAGTACTGGGGTTCCCCAAAGCAAGCTTGTCGAGCTTTGGGGGTTCGCAGTACCTTACTCCCCCTCGAAAAACATTTCGTCTACGTATAACTGATTAAATTTTCTGTGGCCTGAGAGCTCTATATATTCAAGCTTTTTTGCAAAGTCCTCGGTGCGCTTGCGTTCCTTTTCGCTTAAAGCGCAGTTGACCGCACCCAGTCCCGCGCAGTTGCCTAAGAACTCTATCCTGCCACGAAGCTCTGAGGGAATAAGTCCTATATCACAAGCCGAGTCAGGGTCGATATGCATACCGAATCCGCCTGCGATAATTACCTTTTTTATAGCAGTCACAGGCTTTTTCATCTCTGCCAAAAGGGTCTTGATGCCGGCGGCGATAGCCGCCTTTGCGGTCTGGAGAGAGCGGATATCCTTCTGTGAGATATATACCTCACCAAGGTAGTATCTTTCCTCCTCGAGCTTACCTGTTTCGTCAAGCATAAAGCCTTCGAGCAGGGCAGCCACCGCATCTATCAGTCCCGAGCCGCAGATACCTACGGCAGGTATATCATCTATAGTTCTGTATTTAAGCTCACCGTCGTACCATACCTTGTCCACAGCACCCGGCTTTGCTATACAGCCGCATTCTATGTTAGCCCCCTCAAAGGCAGGACCTGCCGCCGCCGCACAGCAGAGCGCTCGCTCGCCGTCAGCCAAAACTATCTCGCCGTTGGTACCGATGTCTATGTATAAGGTAAGCTCCTCAACTTTGTCTATGTCGCAGGCAACTGCACCGCAGGTGATATCTCCGCCCACGTATGCCGCAACGCAGGGAGCTATATATGTTTTCTTCGCAAAGGGCATGTCGTATTCGCATCCGAAAAGCGAAGCGGGAGTAAAGGGCAGCTTTGCTATACCCGAGGCATCCTCACCGGTGACAAAATGCTCTATTGCGGTGTTGCCGCAGATAACGCAGCAGTCAGTTTCTTCGGCATAGGGAGCAATAGCCTCCCAAAGCTCGGTCTTGAGCTTATCTGAACCGCCCTCGCCTGCAAAAACAAGACGGGAAATAACGTCTGCGCCGTGAGCGCCCTGGGGATTTACAAAGGACAGTTTTTCTTTGACCTCGCCCTTTTCGATAATATAAAGGGCAACGGTGGTGGTGCCTATATCTACGGCTAACAGTCGGTTTTTGTTTTCTCCTTCTGCGATATCTCCGTGGAACTCGGTCTGTATATCAGCATCCTTTTCCTCGGCAAGCTCATAGGAAAAATCTCCCTCGCAGCGGGCAAGACAGGCAAGGCGAAAACCTTTTTTATCACCCAAAAGCTTTATTTCGTTTTCGTCGGGAGCGCTTACCGCTCCCTTGCAGCGAACAAGGCACTTTCCGCATCTGCCCTTACCTCCGCAGGGAGCTTCGGGAGTACGTAACCCCTGCTCAATAAATATCTCCAGCAGAGTTTTGCCTATGTCGGTTTTCTTGCAATTGTAATCTGTCATTATATTCCCTCATATAATGTGTTACTATGAAAAAATTTATTATACTTTTATTATCCTTTACCCTTTTGTTTTGCTCCTGCCGGGGATCTTACGGGAACGCCGCCTCCGTTATGGAAAAGCTTGGGGTATCAAACGGTATTATCTACAGAAACGATACCGATATATCCGAGCCGGAATACATAGCTTCCGAAGAGTTAGGCTATCTCTACTACGGAGACGCCGTTCCCTTAGCCGAGCTTGACTATCTTGAGAGCTACTGTATATATATGTCCCGTAACAGGGCGGTAAATGAGATACATATATTTGAATCCAAATACCAGTCCGACGTTGACAAGCTGAAACGTATGCTTAAAAGCCGTGCTGATTTTCTTTGTGAGCTTAGGATAAACCCCAATCCCTCCGACTTTTTCTGTGACACAAAAGCAGACTGCAAAATACTGTCAAAGGGAAGGTTTGTATTTTTAGTGGTGGGAAATACCGATACGGTAGCCGATAACATCGAAAGGCTTTTCTGATGTTATATCCTCGTGAAACAAACTATAGGAAAAATCAGACTACACCCGATTTTGGGTGAAGGCTCAGCCTTCCCCTTCGTCCTTTTCAGCTTCCTTTTCTGCAGAGATTCTCTGTCCCTTCTTGAAGATGACGAGCTTGCTGAAAATATAGTTAACTATGGTGGTTATAACCAGTGCTCCGAACTTGACGATATAATATTCTCTTACGTCAATACCCCAGCTGCCCTGAGCCACGCCGTCAACCATACGGATAAAGCCTATGCGGATGATATGGTCAAAGTCAAGCATATCGCAGAAAACGAAGAAGGTAAGCGCCTCAACACCCCAGGTGAGGAGTCGTGCACCGGTAAAGCCTACACATTCCTTCCAAAGGATATTTGACTTCATAGACTTTGAACGGAACACAAAGAACTTGTACATCCAGAAGGCAAAGCATACCGTGGATATAGCCCAGGCAATGGTAACGATGATGGTGTTACCGATCTTGTTTTCGTCAAGATTGGTGAGCTCCTTAAGTGCTATAGAGATTCCCCAGTTAAGGAAGGTGGTGGAAAAACCGATCACAAGGTAACGCAGGAACTCTGCTAAACCCTTCTTTTTCTTAAGAAAATCTGATATCTTGCTCATTTTAATAACTCCTTGTATTCGTCATAGCTGCACATCATATTAAGTGCATCGAGAAATGCATTGGCTGAAAGCTCCTTGGGGAGAGAAAGCTTTTTTGCTACCTCGTAGCGCTTTGTCTTACTGTCCGCGCCGCCAAGCAGACTGTCCTCGTAGAGGTCGGCTTTGGTTATACCTCCTCTGCCGCATACCTCCTCTGCGCCTCTTGCATAGGGGGCAAACAGCTCACGGAGCAGCTCCGCCTTCATACCCTCAACACCCAGCGTTCCCGCCTTTGAGGGAGCTTTTTTTCTTTTTTCCTTTCCCTCAATATCGGGGATATATAGGTTTATCATGGCGTCGGAGGGAAGGATGGATTTTAAGTGATTTCTTATCACCCTGCCTGCGCCGTCACTGTCGGTAAGGACTATTATTTTTGTCTTTTGAGAGAGGCGAATAAGAAATTCTCTCATCTCGGCAGACTTAAAAACTCCAAAACCTCTTGTGGGTATTATCTTTGCATCAAGCACAGAGTCAAGCTTTATCTGGTCATACTTGCCCTCAACCACAATGGGCATATCAATTATAAGCTTCTCGGTCATCTTGACGCCTCTATTATCAGTCTTGAAAGAAGGGCGTATCCGTTGGGATAACCGTTCTTCAAGAGTCTGTCGGTCTCTGCGCAGAGCTCAAGTATCCTTTCGATATCACCTGAGGTGCGTCTGCCCAGAGCCTTACGGTAAAGTGAACAGCGGTATTCGTTAAGCTTAAGCTCCTTGGCTATCTCTCTGTCCTGCATTCCCGTCTCGGCAAAAACTGCGATATGGCAGAGGGTACGGAAAATTGATATAAGCGAGCCTAAGGTTAGGTTGACCTCCTTACCGCTTTTATCCTCAGCCTCATAGCTTGACAGAATGTAGAACGCCTTGTCTGTATCACGTGCCAAAATAGCGTTGGAAAAGTCAAATGCGCCTATCTCCTTGGTCTTGGTGGCAAGAAGCTCTATATCCTCTTTGGTCAGAGCGTTACGTCCCTGAGACAGGATGTACGCCGAGAGCTTTTCGGTCTCGGTGACCAAAGCGAACATATCTGTTCCGCATCTGTCCATAAGCGCGTAGCTCATATCAAGGTTACAAACTATCTTGTTGTGGGTAAAGTGTGCAGAAACCCACTTTGCCAGCTTGTCCCGGCTCTGCTTTTCAAAGTAAACGGGGCAGAGAACCTCGGAAATTGCTTTAAACTGCTTTGACGGCTTCTTTACGTCGCCGGGGTCAAACTCCTCGGGAACGGTATAGAGTATAAGCACGGTATCGGTGGTGCCTTCAAGCATAGCAAAGGCGTTGCAGAGCTCCTCTGTAGCCTTGTCCTTCATAGAAGAAAGGTTAAGGCTGTGTATCTCGATAAGCTTCTTTTCGGCAAACACGGGCAGAGCCATGATAGCGTTTTCAAGAGCTTCTATTGAAAAATTCTCCGCATCCAACCTTATATGGTTAAAGCTGTCGGGACCGTCGGGGAATACCGACTTTCTTGCCTCGGAAAGGGAATTTCTTTTAAGATATTCTTCCTCGCCGTAAAAAAGGTATCCGCCAAAAAGCTCACCCTTGGCTCTGGTTCTGAATTTTTTGGAATCTAATATCTCCATTATCTTCTCAGTTCGTCCACTTTTACAGAGAAACGGTTACGCTGGGTCTTGACGCCCTGCACCTCGATAACGTAATCGAGATCAAGGGTGCCTCCTGCCATGGTAACACGGTTGTCTATAGAGCGGGTGCATACGCAGAGCTCCATGGGAAAACCTGCCACGTTGTAAGCGCATCTCTGTCTTCTCACGGTGTCGCTGAAAACAAAGCCTGCGGTATTTTCACCCGTGCGGACCATATTGAGCTGGTTAGGGTCGTCCTTGGGGAATATAAGGCTGGTGGTGGTATTGGGCATACCCATATCCTCGGATTCCTTATATTTTAATTCTATATTCTTTCCGTCGTCGCGTATGGTGGCGTCGGTGGACATTTCAATCACCTCGTCCTCGGCAACCTCCACTGCGTGCTCCTCGCCCATCACCTTTGCGCACATATCAAATGCGGCAAGGTCGGAAAGTACTGATCTTATTTTGATTCTTACGTTTTTTTCGGTCATAACTAACCTCTTGACATAGTAATAGATAATACTATAATATCACAAATATATTTAAGTGTCAAATAACAGTTCGTAAACATTTAAACTTGACGGGGAGTGTAAAATCTGTTAAAATTATTTTATCAACCAAAAGGAGAACTCCTATGAAAAAACGTATTGTTTCTATTATGCTTATTTGCGTAATGCTCTTTTGCGCGTTGCCCGTATATGCCGACGGTATATGGCAGGGTTACGTTACCCTTACTCCCGGTGCTGACGAGACCGAGATAAATGTTGCATGGTATGCAGGAGTAGAGGGAGAGGGTTACGTACTTTACTCAAAGGCTGATGATATAGTTGACGGTGCCATGCCCACCGACAAGGCGGCAAAGGCTATTGCCCTTTGTGAGATATCTGACGAAGGCGAGGGTTATTACAGCTACAAGGCAACTCTCACCGACCTTGAGCCCTCTTGCGAGTATGCGTATTTTCTTGTAAACTCAGGCTATGCCGAAAAGCTCAGATATTTTACCACAGGCGATACCGATGAACTTGGCTTTGCTATGGTAAGTGATGTTCAGATCGGCGCAGGCGGTATTGCACACGATACCGAGGGCTGGGCAAAAACTCTTGATATAATCGAAAATCACGATGCCTTCAAGGGAACAGACTTTATCCTTACCACAGGCGACCAGGTAAAGGATGCCGAAAACGAAACTCAGTACGAGGGATTTATACTCGATGAGCTTTCCTCTTTCCCCGTTGCTCCCACAATAGGTAACCACGACACTAATGCTCCTCTTTACGATCTGCACTTTAACCTTGCCAATATGTCAGAGCGTTACGGTGTTACCAATGCAGGCGGTGACAGCTGGTTCAGATATAACAACGCTCTCTTCATTATGCTCAACACCAACTCCACAAAGAACGACGAGCATTTTGCATTTGCAAAGCAGGCCGTTGCCATGAATATGGATGCCGACTGGAGATTCCTTGTATTCCATCATACCGTATACACCACAGGTGAGCTTAAGAACAGCAATACCAGTACCCGCGGTAAAGCCATGATCGAGATATGCGACGAGCTTGATATTGATGCAGCCTTTTCCGGTCACGAGCATCTCTATACCCGTTCTTACATTATGAAGGACGACGAACCCGTAACCGACAAGGCTCTCTACGGAGACAACTATTCTTCTATCGTTGACCCCGACGGTACTCTTTATATCACCAACAACACAGGATCGGGATGTAAGTACGATCCCATCGAGGGTTCCACCCCCGACTTTGCCGCAGTAACCGTGCAGGAGAACATCCCCAACGTTACAAAGGTAAACGTAGATTCTGACAGCTTTGAAATGACGGTTTACCGCACCTCTGATATGAGTGTGGTAGATAGCTTTACCATCACCAAGACCTCTGACGAGACCGTTCTTCCTTACACCGACGTAAAGGAAAATCATTGGTACTACTCTGCGGTAGAATATGCCTTTGACAAGGGTATGATGTCGGGTATGACCGACACCACCTTCGGTCCCAACGTTGCCACCAACCGTGCAATGCTGGTGTCTGTTCTCTGGAGATTTGAGGGTAGTCCCGAGGGCTTTACTCATAGCTTCTCCGACGTAAAGTCAAGTCACTACTTTGACAAGGCAGTTGCATGGGCATACTCTAACAATATCGTTGCAGGTAAGTCTGCGGATAAGTATGCTCCCAACGATAAGCTTACCCGTGAGCAGATGGCGGCTATCCTCTACAGATATGCAAAGTATGCAGGTAAGGATACTACAGCCGAAGCGGACCTCTCTGTATTTGCGGATCTGAGTAAGCTTGACGCTTATGCAGTAGACGCTATGAAGTGGGCAAACGGCAAGGGTATTATCACAGGTATGAACGCAACTACCCTTGATCCCAACGGCAACGCTACAAGAGCGCAGCTTGCTTCTATCCTTCAGCGTTTCCTTACTCCCAAAAAGTATTTTACTCTGAGCTTTGACGACGGCACACAGCAGGATCTTCGTATGATTGAGATACTTAAGAAGTATGACGTAGACTGCATGAGCTGGAATGTCAATACCGAGGGTCTCTACGGCGCAAAATGGGATCTTACAGGCTTAGGTCTTCCCGGTGTGGAGCATCAGAGATTTACCAAGGAAGAGCTTGAAAGTGGCATCTACGACGGCTACGACGTTTTGGTTCACACAAGAACCCACCCCTCCCTTAAAATATACGATTCAACACCTATAAAGGTTGTGGAAGAGGTGCAGGGTAATGCCGACGATATCGCAGAGATAACGGGTATCGCTCCCGTTGGTATGGCTTGGCCCGGCGGTGACACAGAGTATACCGATACCACGATAGATATCATCCTTGATAAGACCGATATCCGCTTTGCAAGAGGAACGACCCCCACCTACGATTATGCGCTTCCCACTCAGTTTATGAAGTGGATGCCTACCTGCGGAATATCCGACGGTAAGCTCTTTGATCTTGCATATGACTTCATTAACATGGAAGCCGAGGACGACTGTCTCTTCTACGTATGGGGTCACAGCTTTGAGCTTGACGCTTACGATACCTACGATCAGTTTGAGACTCTTGTTCGTATGATGAAGGCAAACGAGGGCGATATAGTTCTTGTTACCAACACCGAGTTCTACGAGCTTTATAAGACTTTAGTTCCCTCAATGTAATAATAAAAACACGGTGCAATGCACCGTGTTTTTTTAGCTTACTATCAGTTCTGTCAGTTCGTCGTAGATATCCACCGTTTTTTCAAGGGTGTCTGCGTTGAACATTATATATTCCAGGGTATCCGCTCCGTCCATGATCTCGAGTATGATATAGCCGTCCACCGTGGTATGTATATACCTCTTGTGTCCTCCAAGATCGTCACTTCTGCAGCTGCCTATCATCAGCTCGTTTGTCTCAAAGCCGTTTTTCATTTCGCCCTCTATATAGTCGGGGCGGAACTGAGTACTGCCTATACTTGAGTATTTAACGGTTACCGCTTCTCCACGTGAGGGAGTGATGGTAAGGCTATCGTCGTTATAGGTCAGTTCAAAGGAAACTATCTTTGAGAGCTTGTAGTAGATCTCGGCAGTCTTTTCAAAGCTTTTGTCACCGAGGACGGTATAATATAGCTCATCCTTGCTGTTTTTCGTTTCTACTATAACGAATCCGTTGTTGCCGGTATAGGTATATCTGCCGTAGTTTCCCAAAGCTTCGTTACGGAAGGTACCGCACAAAAGCTTTGCGGAGTTAAAGCCGTATACCTTTTGTCCCTCAATATAGTCTTCGCTGTACCATACGGCGGTGATATCGTCATATTTAACGGTAACGTCGGAGGTATAGGTAGACTTAACGGTAAAGCTGTCGTCGGTGTAGGATATCTCTATATTTCCGGAAAACATAATGAACGCCAATACTGCAAACAATACACCCAGTATAACACCGCTGATGATATAATATTTTCTTAACTTTTTGTCTTTCACAAAGGTTTTACCTTCCTTTTTTTCTTTTTGGTAGAATTTATATGAGCATATTACAGGTATCAGTATTGCCGTAACAAGCAGGATGGGCATAAGGATCGAGGATATCTTGTAGGGAACAAATACACATGCAATGAATAAGATTCCAAAGATAAACCACACCTTGCCTGCCAGACGGTGGGTATAGTTCCAGTTGGCTTCGCTTTCCAGCGTCCAGCGTATCTTGATACCGAGATTGCGGTTCTGCTTGGTTTTGGGCATATAGTTGCCCATGAGTATAAACAGTATACCGAAAATACCAAAGCTGAGGGAGATCACGTTTAACTCATAGCCAAAGGCAATGCTGTACATCATACCGTTTGCAAACCATGACAGCAGGGGGATGATCCACAGTACCATATTGAGTGCCTTGGAGCTCTGATCCTTGTCAAGATTACCTGCCGCAGTTATGATAATGCATACCCAGTGTATTACAAGCAGGATCATAGGAAGTCCAAATACCGCAAAGGCTCTTGAGCTCCAATCGTCTGCCAGACCGTTTGCTCCCCAATGGGTAGCTATCTGTTCGGGCAGTATATCCCAGGTCAGTGCCCCCACAAGCATAGGCATAAGTATAAGTATTGAAGTAACAATTAATAACACTTTATTGAATTTCATCCTTATCTCCCTTCAGGCTGCCAAGCCACAGCATTATCTCCTCAAGCACGGAGGTGTTAAGCTCGTAATATATATATTTTCCTTCCCGCTTATCCCGTATAAGATCGGCTTCCTTTAATACCGACAGATGTCTTGAAATACTTGCTCCCGTTACGGGGAATTTGTCTGCTATCTCACCCGCCGACAGCCTGCCTTTTTTAAGAAGATTCAAAATTTCACGGCGGATAGGGTCTGACAGAGCTTTAAGTGTATTTTGCAGTCCCATAGCTCCTCCTTACATTTAACGTTTAGGTTAAATGTATTGTATCATAATCGCTTTTCTTTGTCAACGGTTTATATTGACAAGGTTATGCCAATGCTGTATAATATAGGTAGTTCCTAATAACAAAGAACTGTCTGAGTTAAAAGGTGCCGAAATGATATAGCATATACTATGGGATAACTATATTTTTACGCACCTTTTACGGTGCGTTTTTCATTTTTTGAGGTAATTATGTCAAGAGTAGCAGTAATGAGCATAATAGTTGAGGCAAGGGAATCTGCCGATGCCCTTAACTCCATCCTCTCCCTGTACGGAGAATATATAATCGGCAGAATGGGCGTTCCCTATAAAGAAAAAGGTATAAATATTATAAGCGTGGCTCTGGATGCTCCCCAGGATGCAATTTCTGCTCTTTCAGGTAAGATCGGAAAGCTCAAGGGTGTCAGCGTCAAGACCGCATATTCAAGTGTGATAACAGATGATTGAGCTTATAGAAAAATTATTTAATAAAAGAACCCTCAGTTTAGAGGAATATGAATATCTCATAGCCAACCGTACACCCGAATATGCGGACAGGTTAGCCTTACTTGCGCAGCAGAGAGCAAATGAGGTCTACGGCAACAAGATATTTGTACGTGGGCTTATAGAGATAAGCAATATCTGCAAAAACGACTGTCTCTACTGCGGTATCAGAAGATCAAATAAAAAATGCAGCCGTTACCGTCTTACAAAGGAAGAAATTCTTTCCTGCTGTGAAGAAGGTAATAAAATAGGCTACAATACCTTTGTATTACAGGGCGGTGAGGACGGATATTTTACAGACGGGGTCCTCTGTGATATCGTCAGAGAGATAAAGAACCGTTATCCCGAAAAAGCGCTTACCCTGTCTATGGGAGAGCGAAGCTATGAAAGCTACAAGGCTTTACGGGAAGCGGGCGCTGACAGATATCTGCTCCGTCACGAAACGGCAGATCGAGAGCATTATTCTATGCTTCATCCCTCTGATCTCACTCTTGAAAACAGGATGAGATGTCTTGATGATTTAAAGGCCTTAGGCTATCAGGTAGGCTGCGGCTTTATGGTAGGGTCGCCTTATCAGACAAACCGTCATATCGCAAAGGATCTTAAGTTTATCGAGGAGTTTTGTCCCGACATGTGCGGTATAGGACCTTTTATATCTCATAAGGACACACCCTTTAAGGATGAAAAGAACGGCAGTCTTGAGCTGACCTGTTATCTGCTCTCGATAGTTCGTCTCATTCATCCCCATATACTTCTTCCGTCCACAACGGCTCTCGGAACTATCCATCCCGAGGGACGGCAGAAGGGAATACTCTCAGGCGCAAACGTGGTCATGCCCAACTTAAGCCCCGAGGATGCAAAATCTAAATATACCCTCTATGACAACAAGCTCCACTCGGGCGCTGAGTCGGCAAGGGAATTAAATAAATTAAAAGAGCTTATGTCCGCCATTGGTTATGAAGTGATTCTTAACCGCGGCGATGTAGTTAAGGAGTAAAACTATGGCAATATATAATCCCAAATCATTAAAAGCAGAAGAATTTATAAACGACGGCGAAATTCTTGAGACCTTAAAGTACGCCGAGTAAAACAAAAACAACGTCGAGCTTATCGACGCTATACTTGAAAAGGCAAGACCCAAGAAGAACGGTAACGGTGTTACCTGCGAAGGGCTCTCTCACCGTGAGGCATCGGTGCTCCTTGCCTGTGATATCCCCGAAAAGGTGGAGGAGATCTATAAGATAGCCGAGGAGATCAAGCTTGCCTTCTACGGTAACCGTATCGTTATGTTTGCGCCCCTCTATCTCTCAAACTACTGTGTCAACGGCTGTGTTTACTGTCCCTATCACTATCAGAACAAGCATATCTGCCGTAAGAAGCTCACACAGGAAGAGGTAAAGGCTGAGGTTATAGCTCTGCAGGATATGGGTCACAAGCGCCTTGCCATCGAGGCAGGCGAGGACCCCGTAAACAACCCCATTGAGTATATCCTTGAGTGTATCAATACCATATATTCTGTCAATCACAAGAACGGAGCTATCCGCCGTGTCAATGTGAATATCGCCGCTACCACCGTGGAAAACTACCGTAAGCTTAAGGATGCGGGTATCGGTACATACATCCTCTTCCAGGAGACATACCATAAGGAAAGCTACTTAAAGCTTCATCCCACAGGTCCTAAGCATAACTACGAGTATCACACCGAGGCTATGGACAGAGCTATGGAGGGCGGTATAGATGACGTGGGTCTTGGAGTTCTCTTCGGACTTGAGCTTTATAAGTACGAGTTTGCAGGACTTCTTATGCACGCAGAGCACCTTGAGGCTGTTCACGGTGTAGGTCCTCATACCATCAGCGTTCCCCGTATAAAGCATGCTGACGACATCGACCCCGACGCATTTGATAACTCTATCTCAGATGATATTTTTGAAAAGATTACCGCTTGTATCCGTCTTGCGGTACCCTATACAGGTATGATAATCTCCACCCGTGAGACCGAGGCGGTAAGAACCAAGCTTCTGCATAGAGGTATCTCTCAGGTCAGCGGCGGTTCAAGAACCTCTGTAGGCGGCTACACCGAGGAGGTAAGACCTACCGATACAGAGCAGTTTGACGTATCCGACCAGAGAACCCTTGACGAGGTAGTTCGTTGGCTTATGGAGAACGGACATATCCCTTCATTCTGTACCGCCTGCTACCGCGAGGGCAGAACCGGCGACCGCTTTATGAGCCTTTGCAAGTCGGGACAGATAATCAACTGCTGTCACCCCAACGCCCTTATGACCCTCACCGAGTATCTTGTAGACTATGCAAGCGAGGAGACCAAAAAGGTGGGCTTTGAGCTTATAGAGCGTGAGCTTGAAAAGGTTGGTGCTCCCAAGGTCAAGGAGATAGCTAAGCAGAATATAGAGGATATTAAAAATTCCAACAGACGTGATTTCAGGTTTTAATTATGAGTTTAAATAATACACCTAACGCCGAGAGAGTGCATATAGGCTTTTTCGGTATGAGAAATGCGGGTAAGTCAAGTCTTGTCAACGCCGTGACCGGACAGAGCCTTGCGGTGGTGTCCGACGTTAAGGGAACTACCACCGATCCGGTGCAGAAGGCAATGGAGCTTCTGCCCTTAGGTCCCGTTGTTATAATTGACACCCCCGGTATTGACGACGAAGGGGATCTGGGAGAGCTTCGTGTCAAAAAGGCAAGACAAGTCCTTGCAAAAACTGATATAGCTATACTTGTTTCCGATGCTTCAAAGGAGCTTTCCGACTTTGACAGACAGCTTATATCCTATTTTGAGGAAGGGAAGATCCCTTATATCATCGCATACAACAAGTGCGACATCCTAAAAAGAGAAACCAAAGATAACGAAATATGCGTTTCGGCTCTTACAGGTGAGGGTGTACACGAGCTTAAGGAAAAGATAGCCGCACTCAAACCCAAGACCGAAGAAAAATATATCGTTGCCGACCTTGTGGATAAGGGGGACGTGGTAGTGCTTGTCACGCCTATAGACGAGTCTGCGCCCAAGGGCAGACTGATACTGCCCCAGCAGAACACTATCCGTGAGCTTATCGACCACGGTTGTATAGCAATAGTCTGTCAGCCCGAGGAGCTAAAGCAGACTCTTGATTCATTAAAAAACGCCCCAAAGCTTGTTATAACCGACTCTCAGGTCTTTGGCAAGGTATCAAAGATATTACCCGATAACATCCCTCTGACTTCATTCTCTATACTCTTTGCAAGATACAAGGGTGAATTAGAGGAGCTGGTACGGGGCGCAGCCCTCTTGTCAAAACTGAAAAGATCTGATAAAATACTTATATCCGAGGGCTGTACACACCACAGACAGTGTAACGATATCGGTACGGTCAAGATGCCGGGTTGGATAGAGAACTTCTGCGGTGAAAAGATAGAATTTAACTTTACCTCGGGCGGAGAATTCCCCGAGGCTCTGACCGACTATGCACTTATCGTTCATTGCGGCGGCTGTATGCTCAATGAAAAAGAGATGAAGCGCCGTATTTCTGCGGCAAAGGCGGCAGGTATTCCCATAGTCAACTACGGCGTTGCCATAGCCCATATGCACGGAATATTAAAACAGGCTCTCGGCCCGTTCCCCGATATACAAAAACTTCTTTAAGGAGAAAATATATGAGCGCATTACACAAGATAGGCTACGGTCTCTATATAGTGACCGTAAAGGATGAAAACAAGGATAACGCCCTTATCGTCAATACCGTTATGCAGGTTGCCGACGACAAAGTGTCGGTATCTGTAAACAAGGCTAACTACAGCCATGATATGATCAAAAAAACAGGCGTACTTAACGTAAACTGCCTGACCGAAAAGGTTCCCTTTTCGGTGTTTGAAAAATACGGTTTCCATAGCGGCAGAGATACCGACAAGTTTGCAGAGGGCGTGGTATACCGTACCGAAAACGGCTTGGCAGGTATTACCGAATATATCAACGCAGTTCTTTGTCTTGAGGTGACCGAGACAGTTGATCTGGGCAGCCATACCATGTTTATCTGTAAGGTAACAGACTCATTTACCGTAAACGACGACGACTCTATAACTTATAACTTCTATCACAAAAACGTAAAACCCAAGGCTCCCAAAAAAGCAAAGGGCTACGTATGTAAGATATGTAATTTTGTATATGAGGGGCAGAGCCTTCCCGCCGATTTCACCTGTCCGATCTGCAAGCATCCCGCAAGTGATTTTGAAGCCATAAATTAAAAAACAGCACCGTGCTTAGCGTGATACTCTTAACGGAGTATCACGCAACTCTATTCGCCTGACGGCGAGTTATATTGCTTCGCAGTGATATTATGCTACG
>JBGUUX010000037.1:0-28463 GCA_045133915.1 Eubacteriales bacterium
CGTAGCATAATATCACTGCGAAGCAATATAACTCGCCGTCAGGCGAATAGAGTTGCGTGATACTCCGTTAAGAGTATCACGCTAAAGCTTGTCTGTCCTTTTGATAAGTTATAAGTTATTCTCTAACCTCTGTTTTTTGCTTATGATATTGTAATACGTAAAACAAACTATAATACCGAACAGGGTGGATATAGGCACCGCAAAGCCTATTTTTGCAAGGGAGGGATTGTCCCCCAGACTCATAAGATATGATACGGGGATACGCACCAAGAAGGCTGAGGTGATACCCTGTATCATAACGAACAGCGTTCTTCCGCAACCGTTGAAATAACCCATATAGCTGAACAGCACACAGGTGATAACGGTGTCTATGGCAAAGCCGCGGAGATAGTTTGCAGACTCTGTGATATATGCGGCATTGTCCGAGAAAAGGGAGGAGGGCAGTGCTCCAAAGAAGAATATCAGCACAAATATCACCACACCTACAGCCGCGCCCATACCCATACCGCAGTACATAGACTGCTTTGCGCGCTTATACTGTCTTGCGCCGATGTTTTGAGAGATAAAAGCGGACATGCTCTGCATAAGGGAGCTGGGGATAAGCATGATAAAGGATATTACCTTCTGAGCGATACCGTAGCCCGAGGACGCCGCAAGGCTGATGTTGTTGATAAGAGCGCATATCACAAGGAAGGATACGTTGGTCAGTATGTCCTGCAGAGAGATAGGAAGACCTACACGCAGTACCTTCTTTGTCTCCTCGCCGAATCTGATATCCTTAAGCGAGAACTTAAAGGGAAGCTTCTGCTTTTTGATTATGACAAGGGACAGGATAACGCTTACCGCCTGAGCTCCCACAGTAGCAAGAGCCGCACCGGCTACGTTCCATTTGAACACCGCCACGAACACAAGGTCGCAGATGATATTGACAACGCAGGCTATACCAACAAACAGCAGGGGCAGACGGGAGTTGCCCATACCGCGGAATATACCGCTGATGATGTTATATGCAAATATGAATACAAGTCCTCCGCCGCATATCATAACGTACTGAACCGTCAGCGCGTGAGCTTCCTTGGGGGCTCTCATCACCGAGGTCAGCATATCTGCACCCAGCACCACAAAGGCGGTAAAGATAAGGGTGAGCAGTATAAATACCGCAAGAGCACCACCTATTATCTTACCTATACGGTCAGCCTTTTTCTCGCCTATATACTGACCGATGATAACCGTCATACCCATGGTAAGACCCGCTATGGTAAAGGTAAAAAGATTAACTATATTAGAGCCTGTGGATACAGCCGAGATTCCCTCGGGAGTACCGAACTTACCTATGATAAGCAGGTCCACCGCTCCGTACATTGCCTGAAGCACCAATGCTCCAAGCACGGGCAGCATAAAAGCTATCAGCTTTTTAGGTATACTGCCTTCTGTAAAAACGTCTTTATTTTTCATTTTTTATCGTGTCCTTTTTTACTTTCGCCGGTAGCGAAAACTTCACTTTTGTTTGTCAGAACAAAAACTTCACTTACTGAAAGTAAACTTCAGTTCGGCTTCAGCCGTAACTTCACCAACGGTAGTTACAGCACGTCTTATGTTACTGAAGTTTGCCTTTGGGCAAGTGAAGTTTTTACTTTGTAAAAGTGAAGTTTCCTTCAGAAGTGAAGTTTTCACGGCAAGCCGCGAAAGCACGATTTCGTTATACTAAAATTATCAGTTATTCTCCAACGCCATAAACATATCGACTCTTGTCTTATGTCTGCCGCCTTCAAAGGGAGCATCGAGGAAGGCATCAACTATCTGCAGAGCCACACCCTTGCCAAGTACCCTTGCACCGAAGCAGAGCACGTTTGCATCGTTGTGACGGCGTGTCATTTCAGCCGAGAAGGTGTCAGAGCATACAGCCGCACGGATACCCTTGTGCTTGTTTGCCGCCATAGACATACCGATACCTGTACCGCAGATAAGGATGCCAAGCTCAGCTTTGCCTTCCTGAATATCCACGCATACCTTGTGGGCGTATTCGGGATAGTGTACCGAGTCGGTGGAGTGTGTACCGTGGTCGGTATATTTGATACCTCTTTCTTCAAGGTGCTTGATAACGTCAAGCTTAAGGTCATATGCCGCCTGATCGCAGGCAATAGCTATTACTCTTTCACTCATTGTTTTGTATCCTTTCCAGTCTTTCACGCTCTGCCTGGGATGCTCTGAGATATATGGGCATCACCTCGGTGTCGGTGAAGATGCATTTATTTTCGTTGTAACAACGTATACCCTCAAGGGCAACCGAAACTGCGTTCTGCAGACGGAGTCTTACGGGGGTATCCACGACGCCCGGCAGGTCTATGAGCTTTTTTGCAAGGTCATAGCCGTCACCTGTAAAGTATATGGGACAGGTGTATGCCGAGAGCATCTCTTTAAGCTCAGCGCAGGGGATAAGCATATCCTCGGTCTGTCTTACGCCGTCCTTGTATATAGCGGTATATACCTGGCTTCGTCTTGCGTCCATTACGGGACATACCACACCGCTAAAGCCTTCAAGATTACGGGCAAGGCTGTCCATAGAGGATATTGCCGCAATGGGCTTATCCTTGCCAAAGCAGATACCTTTGATAATAGAGATGCCTATACGAACTCCGGTAAAACTGCCGGGGCCTGCCGATATGGCAAAGAGGTCTACCGTGTCGGGTGTTACTCCCGCCGCCTTCATTACAGCCTCTGCCATAGGGAGCATGGTCTCAGAGTGGGTGTGACCGGTGTTCTGGGTGTATTCGGCAAGTACGGTGTTATCCTTTATTAGTGCTGCAGATGCCGCCTTGGCTGTAGAATCTATTGCTAATGTGATCATCTGATCTCCTCAATTGTGATCTCGCGTGTGCTTTCGTCTTTCTTTCTTATGGTGACCTTATAGTACTCCTCGGGCAGAGCAAACTCTATGTTCTCGCTCCACTCGCAGACTATGATACAGTCCTCATAGTCGTAGAAGCCTATAGAGTAAAGATCCTCGTCGTCGGTGATACGGTACATATCAAAGTGGCAGAGGCGTACACCGTCGCCGTAATACTCGTTGACTATGGCATAGGTGGGACTGCTTACAGGCTCACCGGGGCAGAGAACTGCGCCAAGACCTCTGGTAAAAGCGGTCTTGCCTGCGCCAAGATCTCCGTACATAGCTACAAAATCACCGTTTTTGAGCTTAAGAGCAAGCTCACGGGCAATGCCTTCTGTCTCCTCGGGTGTATGGGTGATATAAGTCATTTTATCAGAACTCAAATTCAAAGCAATCTTCGTATTCGTCTACGGTGTCGCCGTAGCGTACGGTGTAGGTCTTGCCGTCAACTTCCTTTGTTGCGTATTCGTCGGTTACGGTAAAGCCTGCATCGGTAAGCTGCTTTTTGTATGCGCTCAGCTCAGCCGCAAAGTTACTGCCGCAAGCGTAGGCAACAGAGAGAACGTTAGGCTCGCCCTCAACTACGTACCAGCCGTAGAGGGTAGAGTCGGTAGGCTTGAACTCGGGGAACACCTTTGCAACCTCTGCGGGATACTCAACCGGCTTAGACTTAAAGATGTCAACCGATACGCTGAACTCGCCGTCGATCTCTTCTGTATAGAGGTTGAGTATCTGCTTGCCGTTACCCCAGAAGCCTACGATCTTGTCGCTTTCACGGTAGCCGTTCTTTTCAAGCTGCTTTATCCACGCTTCATAGTCCTTTTCGGTGGTATCAAAGCCAAGGTACCACTCTTCGCTGGACTCCTGCTCGGTATAGGTAGCAGGGTACATCTCAGAGTAGTTCTTAAATTCGGGAACGTCCTTGGGAACGCTCTCACTAGGCCACAGATCCTTTTTGGTACCGCCCTCGGAGAGAACGGTGGGTTCCATAATCTCTGTTTCGGGTTCAACTACCGTGCCGCTGTCAGAGTTACCTTCGTTACCGTTGTTTGCTTCGTTACCCCCGTTATTCTCAACGCCGTTTTCGGAACCGGCGTTGCCTTCGATAACGTAGCCGTCGGACACGCCGTCGCCGTCAAGGTCTATAGTTTCGCGGGACTGAGTATCGGTAGCGTTTACCTCGCCTGTTTCGTCGGGAGTTGTGGGATCCTTCTTGTTCTTACAAGCCGCACCTGTAAGAAGTATAGCGCATACGCACATAATAAGTAAAAACTTTTTCATAATCTTACATTTCCTTTTCGTAGTTTTCTATGATCTCATATGCTTCAAGGAGCATCATTTCATATTCTTCTTTTTTTGCGTAAAGCTCGGCGAGCTTAACGTGGTCGGTGGAGCATCTTTCTGCCTCGGCGTCACATTCTTCTATTGCCGCCTCAAGCTTTTCTGCGTCCTCAAGAGCCTTTTCGTAACGGCGCTTCTGCTTACGTATCTCAGCCTGCTGTTTTTTCTGGTTGAGATAGTCGGTCTTAGCCGCCGTAGGTGCTTCGGTGGAAGCTATACTGCCTTCCTTTTCGTATCTCTTACGGAAGCTGCAAAAGTCGTCATATCCGCCCTTATAGTCGTATATACTGCCCTCAGACTCAAGGTCAAAGCATAGGATACGGGTAGAGAGCTTTTGTATAAAGTATCTGTCGTGGGATACGGCAATGATGGTTCCGTCAAACTGCATAAGCGCTTCTTCAAGAGCTTCTCGGCTGCCTATATCAAGGTGGTTTGTAGGCTCGTCAAGGATAAGCACGTTCATACGGGAGAGCATCAGCTTGGCTAAAGTCAGCCTTGCCTTTTCACCGCCTGAAAGAACAGATACCGGTTTAATAACGTCCTCGCCTCGGAACAAAAAGAGCGCAAGAGTGTTTCTTACCTCTGTCTGTGTAAGGTCGGGATAAGCATCCCACAGCTCGTCAAGCACCGTCTTTGAGTAATCAAGATTTTGGTTCTCCTGATCGTAGTAAGCAAACACGGTGTTAAGTCCCCAATGGACAGAACCGCTGTCTGCTGACAGCTTCTTTGCAAGGATCTTTATAAGGGTAGACTTGCCGCAACCGTTTGCACCAATTATAAAGGCGTGGTCACGCTTCATTACGGTGGCATTAAAGTCACGGAAGAGAAGATTGTCTCCGTAAGCCTTACTCAGCTTGTTTATTGTCAGCACCTCGTTTGCGCCCTCACCCGATTTGTTAAATGTCATACGGATGTTTTCTAAGGGGGCATCCGGACGGTCCAGCTTTTCCATCTTGTCAAGCTGTTTCTGTCTCGACTCTGCCGCAATTATATTGCGCTCACGGTTCCAGCGCTTCTGCTGGGCTATGTATTCTTCTATACGCTTTATTTCTTTTTGCTGGTTCTTGTAGTGCTTTTCCTCAACCTCACGGTCCTTCTTTTTCTTTTCCATAAAGGTTGAGTAGTTGCCGTTATAGAGCTTGCCCCGCTTGTTCTCGATATCAAGGGTGTGGGTACACACACGGTCAAGGAAGTATCGGTCGTGGGATATGACAAGCACCGTCTTTGGGTAGGAGATAAGGAACTCCTCAAGCCAGTTAAGCGCACCTATATCAAGGTGGTTTGTAGGCTCGTCAAGCATAAGGATGTCGGGCTCGGAAAGAAGCAGGGAAGCAAGAGCAACACGGGTCTTTTGACCGCCGCTCAGTTCATATACCCCGCGGCTGTGCTCTTCCTGTGGGAACCCAAGACTTACCAGTATTCCACCGGCACGGCTTCTGTACTCGTAGCCCCCGTCACGGCGGAAAGCCTCCTCTGCTGTTGCATAGCTTTGGCTAAGAGAGCTCTCGCCCCACTCTATACGGGTCCTCAGCTCCTCCAGCTCCTTTTCACGGCGGATAAGGTCGGGGAAAGCATGCTCAAGGACCTCGTCGTATATCGACTTGTTACCGTCGGCGCAGGCGTTCTGACGCAGCAACCCTACCTTCTTTTGACGGTCAATGTGGACGTTACCTTCACTTGGAGTATATTCACCTGTAATAAGCTTAAAAAGTGTGCTTTTTCCCGCACCGTTGACACCCACTATACCCAGCTTGTCCCCGTCGTTAAGACTAAAGGATATGCCGTCAAGTATAACGTCTGTACCAAAGGCAAGAGAAAGCTTTTCGCAGGATAAACAGATCATAATTCCTCATTAAACATAAAAATACATTATATTATAACATTAATATAATTTAAAGTCAAGTAAAAGAAAAAACGGTTTCTTTGCCCAAGTGTTCTAAAGGACACTTGGGCAGTTTTATTCGCCTTCCGGCGAGTTATATTGCTTCGCAGTGATATTTGTCTTGCGACAAGTGATATTGCCTTCGGCAGTTTAGGTAGAATAAAATATCACTGAAACCGCAAGGTTTCAATATCACGATTGCCGATGGCAATCATATCACTCTTTGCGCAGCAAAGAATATCACTAAAAAAATCACTACCCGAAAAAGAGTCTTCTTATCTCTTCTTCGGGTAGTTTTGTCTTATACCGTTGCAAGCAGGGAATTTGTGTGCCAAATTCCGTTTTTATTAAAGAGAATTGTCCTTAGGAGACCTGCTCTTTTGGAAACCATTTTTCTATACTTTCGCCGAAATATCCCGCTTCAGCTTATCTATTATCTTTTTTTCAAGGCGGGATATGTAGGACTGGGATATCCCCATCTGATCCGCTACCTCTTTTTGTGTAAACTCCTTTCCGCCCCTCAGGGCAAAGCGCCGTGATATTATTTCACGGTCCCTTTCACAAAGGGTAGATACCGCCTCAAGCAGTATCTTTCTTTCCTCCTCGGTCTCGATATTCTTGTATACGCTGTCCTCGTCTCCGCCTAAGATATCCGACAGCAGAAGCTCGTTTCCGTCCCAGTCGGTGTTTAGGGGTTCGTCTATTGACATCTCGGTTCTCTGATTTGAGCTTTTACGGATATACATCAGTATCTCGTTTTCTATACAGCGGGAGGCGTAGGTAGCAAGCTTGATGTTCTTGTCAGATTTAAAGGTGTTTATAGCCTTTATAAGACCTATAGTACCGATAGATATAAGGTCCTCTATGCCTACTCCCGTGTTTTCAAATTTCTTGGCTATATATACCACAAGGCGGAGGTTGTGCTCCACCAGTACCGAGCGTACCGACACATCGTCATCCTTTTCCTCTATCAGCCTTGCCTCTTCCTCGGCGTCCAGCGGCTGGGGCAGAACGTCGGGTCCGTTAATGTAATACAGCTCCTTTGTGCTTTTTGTCAACAGCTTTATAAGTTTATCTATTATACCGAACATATTTTCCTCCTACAGTATTGATGCGGGTATTATAGACTCTGCTCCCCCGTAATCACCGTTTTCGGTGTCACATACAACACAGAGCCTCTTTGCCTCGCCGTTTATTTTTATCTCGTCGGGTATTATCCCCGGCATTATCCCCGACCCTCCCACCGAACGTATCGGTACAAGGCGTATACGCTTGGCAAGTTCGGGGTCTGCATATTCAAGTAAGCCCAGCTTCATATCGCGAAAAAGAGGAAGCACACCTTGGGGCAAAAGATCCTCTATACTTTTGATATTGCATATAAGACAGGGAAGTGACCCGCAAGGCTCCAAAAGTAGATTTCCGCTGTCGCAGAGTCCGGTCAGGTTGATATCTCTTTTGCCGATACGTATATATACCGATGCCTTTTTTCTTGCCTTCAGCCGTGAAGTGACGGCTGAGCAGAGATATGAAAAAAGCACCGATACTGCGGCGATTATTATAAAGCTCAGGGGCGGTATGTCCGAGGCAAGAGCGGCAGAGTTGCCGTTTATAACTATCCCCCGACCGCAAAGACCTTTGTTTGCAAGGTTATATACCCCTGTCATAGCTCCCCCCATAAGAAAGCTTATTCCGTAAAAGCATAGGGTATTGCGTATAAGCATAAGTATGGATGCCGCCCCAAAAACTATATAGCACATAAGCAAAGCCACGGCGGTATTGATAAGAGCGTTGAGTATAGCGTTTCCCTGTAAAAACAGGGAAGCCACGCCGTAAAGTGCCCCTATCCCCGCCGACATTATAAGCGAAATAAAATAACAGTTACGGTGCAGAAGCTTTGAGGTTATGTATAAGGCAAGAAAATCCATACTGAAATTGACAATAAAAAGTATATCTGCGTATATTATCTGTTCCACGGTATCCTCCTTTGCCATTATTATAAGGTTGTCGGGATAAAAATGATGTCAAATGAGGGGTTACGTATTGCATTTTTCAAAAAATAATGCTAAAATAATAGTTTGAAAGGATGTGTATATAATGGCAATTTTGAATATAATAACCGAAGAAGATCCTACCCTTCGCAAAAAGAGCAGAGAGGTAACAGAGATCACTCCCCGTATCATATCGTTACTTGACGATATGGTAGAGACACTTCATAAGGCGCAGGGCGCAGGTCTTGCGGCTGTGCAGGTAGGAGTGCTGCGCCGTATCGCCCTTGTTGAGTATGAAGAGGGCAATACCATAGAGCTTATCAACCCCGAGATAATTGAGGTTAACGGTGAGCAGACAGGGCTTGAGGGATGTCTGTCCCTGCCCGGTAAGTGGGGCGTTGTAACAAGACCCGAGACCGTTACCGTTCGTGCTATGAACCGTAAGGGCGAGATCGTTACCCATACCGCATCAGGTCTTGGTGCAAGAGCCTTCTGCCACGAGATAGAGCATATGGACGGTATCATCTATACCGACCGCGCAGAGCGTATGCTTACCCCCGACGAGATAGAGGAGCTGTTTGAAGAATGAAAGTAATTTTCATGGGTACCCCCGACCTTGCAAAGGTCGTACTTGAAGCCCTTATCAATAGCGAAAACGAAGTTGTAGCCGTAGTTACCCAGCCCGACAAGCCTAAGGGACGTGGATATGAGCTTACCCCTCCTCCCGTTAAGGTTTGTGCTCTTGAGCACGGAATAGAGGTATATCAGCCCGTAACACTTAAAAACGGTGAGATGCAGCCTATAATTGACAAATATAACCCCGATGCTATAATAGTTGCCGCATACGGACAGATCCTGCCCCCTTATATCATTGAATACGGCAATCACGGCTGTATCAACGTTCACGGCTCTCTTCTGCCCGAATACCGTGGTGCGGCACCCATCCAGCGCGCAATAATCGACGGTAAGACCAAAACGGGTATCACCATAATGAAGATGGATAACGGTCTTGACACAGGCGATATGCTGACCAAGGCTGAGGTAGAAATAAACCCCGAGGATAACTTTGAGACCATGCACGACAAGCTGGCAGAACTTGGCGGTAAATTGCTTGTAGATACCCTTAAAATGCTTGAAAAGGGTGAGGTAACCCCCGAAAAGCAGGATGACAGCCTCTCTAACTACGCAAAGAAGATAGAAAAGTCGGACTGTCTCCTTGATTTTTCCGAGGATGCCTATAACGTATGGTGCAGGATAAGAGGACTTTCTCCCATACCCCTTTCCTTTGCATATTTAAACGGCAAAATGGTTAAATTTATATCAGCAGAGTATTCTGACAAGAGCCATAACAAGGCTCACGGCGAGGTCATTTCCCTTGACGGCGGCAAGATAGAGATCGCTTGCGGCAAGGGTAGTATTCTCCTTACCCGACTGCTCCCCGAGGGCAAGGGACGTATGGATGCTCTTGGCTTTATCAACGGCAGACGTGTAGCCGTAGGAGATATTTTTAAAAGTACAAAGGAGTAATTTATGCCCTTCTTTTATATGGATTACTGGTATCTGATATTTGTGGTACCCCCTATGCTTTTGGCGATATGGGCATCCTACAACGTCAATTCCACCTTTAAAAAGTATTCCAAGGTTACAAACCGCTACGGTCTTACAGGAGCCGAGGCGGCAAGAAAGATTCTTGACAAAAACGGACTTTACAACGTCCGTATAGAGCGTGTGGCAGGTAACCTCTCAGACCACTTTGACCCCAAGACCAACGTGGTCCGTCTGTCCCAGTCGGTACACGACTCTACCTCTGTTGCGGCAGTAGGCGTTGCCGCCCACGAGGCAGGTCACGCAGTACAGTACGCCGAGGAATATACCCCCATGAAGATAAGAGGAAGCCTTGTGGGAATAGCCAATATCGGCTCAAGTGCAGGTATTTACCTGGCTATCCTCGGTATCGTTTTTTCCTTTACTATGCTTAGTTATATCGGTATAGGACTTTTCTGTGCAGTTGTGGCATTTCAGCTTGTGACTCTTCCCGTAGAGTTTAATGCAAGCCGCAGAGCGGTGGTTGCTCTTGAGCAGGGTTATCTGTCCGACGAGGAGCTTCGCGGAACAAAGAAGGTACTGCGTGCGGCAGCCCTTACCTACGTTGCGGCTCTGCTTTCGGCTATAGGTAACTTACTTCGACTTATTATGCTTGTTGGTGGCAGGAGAAGAGATTGATAAATATAAGAGAAGCGGCATACCGTTCGGTGTTGCGGCATTATAAGGATAACAAATTCAGTAATCTTGAAATAGATTCTGCTATAAAGAAATACTCTATTGAGGGTCCCGACCGCTCGCTTTTTACCGTGCTTGTATACGGTACCATAGAACGTCGCATAACTCTTGACTATTACCTTTCTGCCTGCTCGGCAAAAACTCTTTCAAGCCTTGATGCAGAGGTGCTTGCGATACTTCGTATAGGAGCGTATCAGATACTCTTCCTTGACCGTGTGCCGGATCACGCGGCGGTAAACGAAGCGGTAGAATGTGCCAAAAAAAACAAGCCCGCATCTAAGGGCTTTGTCAATGCGGTGCTCCGTAAGCTCATATCGGTCAAGGGCAGTCTTGAATTGCCCTCGGACAGAGTAGAATACCTGTCTGTCAAGTATTCTATCCCTTTGTGGATAGTTGCAATGTGGCAGGATCAGTACGGAGACGCCGAGGAGATATTAAAGGGTATAGACACCCCTCCGTGTATGACCCTTCGTACAAATACCCTTGTGAACACAAGGGAAGAGCTTATGGCTAAATTAGGGGATATCCCTTCGGAATATACAGAGAGCTCCCCTGATGGAATACATATCCTTCGCGGTATTTCCTTTGAGGAGATAGAGAGCTTATGCGCAAGCGGTGCATACGTGCAGGACGAGGCATCTCAGATGGCGGTAAGAGCCGTTGATGCTCATCCCGACGAGCTTGTAATAGACACCTGCTGCTGTCCGGGAGGAAAGACCTTTGGTATGGCTATGTGTATGGAAAATAAGGGTAAGATCCTTGCCCTTGACCTTCACAAAAGTAAGCTTTCGCTTGTTACAAAGGGTGCACAGCGCTTGGGTATAGATATTATCGAAACCCGTGAGCATAACTCCAAAAATGCTATCTCCGAATTTATCGGCAAAGCGGACAGAGTGTTATGTGACGTGCCTTGCTCGGGTCTTGGCGTTGTTGCCAAAAAGCCTGAAACAAGATACAAAAACAAAGAGGATATAGAGCGTCTGCCCGAGATACAGTATGATATACTGCAGGCTTCTTCTGCGTATCTCAAGGATGGCGGAACACTGGTATATTCCACCTGTACCCTCAACAAAAAGGAAAACGAGGATATAGTAGGTAAATTCCTTGAAAACAATAAGGAATTCACCCTTGATACTATGACCACATATTTCCCCAAGGCAGGAAAAACAGACGGATTTTTTGTGGCAAAGATTTGTAAATTATAAAAACAAATAAATACAAAAGGTGGATGAAATAATGTATAATAAAGATGTGTTTCTGGAATTAGCAAAAGAAAAAATTATTGATTCTAAAGAAGTTTATAAGGAAGATGTCAAAGAAGGTGATTTTATTGTTGAGGGGTATGGATGCCGATATAAAATCGATGCTGATAGTGTAACTTCGGAAGATATTGATATGCTTGTTCGTTTGAAACAATTAAGTTACATAAAAACTATAAAATCAATTATAGTTACACAATTTGTACTTGGTATTATATCCGCAATAATTGCTGTAATTATTATGTTATCGATATAAGAAAAATCGGACAGTGATGTACTGTCCGATTTTTTGATTTACAACAAGTTTTTTATTTTACAATCATATCAAAAACAAGGGTAATAACAGGTATCGTTACAACCGAAATAACGGTGGAGATACCTACGCACAGTGCGCTGTATTCGGGTCTTATACCGAATTTTTCACCGAATACGGTGGTGGTAGCGGCTGTTGGCATAGCCGCCATAAGTGTTGCAAAAAGTGCGATATCACGGGGCAGTCCTATAAGGATAACTATTGCTCCTATGATGATGGGGAAGAACACCAGTTTGCACAGACATAGCCAGTAGACCTTAAGGTTGGTAAACAGCTTTTTAAAGGGCAGGTTAGCAAGTACACCGCCGATAATAAGCATTGATATAGGTGTAGACAGATTTGCAAAATAGGTCATGGTATCCTTTACCGGTACGGGTAGCGGAATACGCAGAACAAAGATAATAATACCTATAAGTGCGGGTATGGTACCAAAGTTGACAAACACCTTTTTGATATTCATTTTGATATCCTTGTTTGCCGAACTCAGAACGAACATACCGTAGGTCCAGGATAGGATATTAAATATGATACAGTAGAACGCACCCCAGAAAAGTCCCTTTTCACCTAAGACCGCTGCCAATACGGGAAAGCCGTAGAAGGCGGCGTTTTCAAATATCAGGGCATACTGCATTATAGCCGACTCACCCTTGTCCTTTAAGGGTCTTGAGCATATAAAGGCAAATGCTGCTGACAGTACGTGCAGACAGAAAGAAAGCAGAAGGATCAGTCCACCCTCTTTAAGCGCTTCTGGGGAATATTCGGTATTAACTATTGAGGATATAAGCAGAAAGGGCTGAGCTATACAGAGTATAAGATCGGACAGCCTCTTTGACGTATCCTTGTCTATCCAATTTAATTTTCTTACACAAAATCCCACCAATATCAGCAAAAACATGGTGGCAACGGTGTTTATTGATATTGTAATGTCCATATTTAACTCCTTAAAGTGCAGAGTGCAGAATGCAGAGTGCAGAATCTAGGAGATTTTTGTCACCTTCAGGTTCCAAAAATTCCGTTAATTGAATAAAATATATATTAATGCAAAAATACATAATGATGCAGATTTTCGACTTTCAAGGAGAAAATCATCCATAATTCTGCACTCTGCACTCTGCATTCTGCATTCTGCATTTCCTGAACGCTTATGCGTTTCGGATAAGGTCAAGTCTGCGCTTGATCTCCTTCATATCGGTAAGCATGTCCTCTTTTTTTCTGGGGTCACGGAGTAAAAGCGAAGGATGAAATACTGCCGTCATATCAAAGTTACCCTTACGTACCCACTGTCCGTGCTGAACGGTGATCTTGTAGTTGGGGTCGATAAGTCTCATTGCGGATATTCTGCCAAGGCACACGATCATCTTGGGCTTAATAAGTCTTATCTGATCGCGGAGATATTCGATACACATATCCTGCTCAGAGGGCAGGGGATCGCGGTTCTTGGGAGGGCGGCATTTAAGCATATTTGCTATATAAACGTCCTCACGCTCTATGCCCACAGCCTCAAGATATTTGTCAAAGAGCTGTCCTGCACGACCCACAAAGGGAGTACCCGACAGGTCCTCCTTTTCGCCGGGTGCTTCCCCTATGAACATAATATCGGCATTGCGGTTTCCGCATCCAAAAACGGTATTTGTCCTTGTTTTGCACAGTTCGCACTTGGTGCACTCGTTACATTGCTTTTCAAGTTCTTCCCAGGTCATTTTTATATCCTTTCAACTAAGGGATGCCAAAGTTTCTACAGCTCCCCTTGTACATATCCTCTCACAGTGCTCAAGGATATGGTATATGTATTTTTTATTTTCACGCACATCTGCGTATTCAGCTATAAACGTTTGCTCTCCTGATATACTCAGGTAATAGTTTTTGTCGTCACAGTATACCGCGCTCTCCCCCTCGTAGCCCTTTTGATGCAGTATGGAGCAGACCGAGAGAAGGTTGTTTATGTCCGAAAAACGGTATATTGTATTGGCTTTTTGCTTTGCCACCGATATGGATATATCATCGGC
Source organism: Eubacteriales bacterium (assembly GCA_045133915.1). Classification (GTDB taxonomy): domain Bacteria; phylum Bacillota; class Clostridia; order Oscillospirales; family CAG-272; genus RGIG7300. The sequence continues at coordinate 13,960 of JBGUUX010000037.1, forward strand.
TGCGACACCCTTATCCAGCTTGGTGACAAAAATTTCGCATCCTCCGCAACGTGAAGGGAACACCTGAACAAATATCCTCTCCCTTGCGGCATCAAAGCCGGTTTTGTGCTTGGCTTCGTCAAGTATATTCCAAAAGACACGTCGTGTCTCTGTGTTATCGTAATCTATGTCCTCAATCTTGAGGGCGTATTTTGTCATATCCTTTTGTGACAGCATTATCTTGAGTTTACTGTCAGTGATCAATATCAACTCCATTTCACCACTTCCTCTAATACTTATTATAAGCATAAGAGGGGCAAAAGGAAACACAAAATTATTGGAAACGGAAATGGAATGCAGAGGCAGAATGTAGAGTGCAGAATTATAGTTGATTTTCTCCTGAAGTCGAAAATCTTCGTTGCATCATATGTTTGCATTCTATATCCATCGAAGTTCTTTGGCTATAACAGCAATTCTGCATTCTGCATTCTGCATTCTGCACTATAATTCAGTATATCTCTTTAAGACAGTCCGCCACACCGCCCGTGTTTGTCCTGATGGCAGAATAGCCGTAAAAGGCAGAGCCGAGATAGCTCTTTTTTGCTCTTGCATACTCTATCTGGTTGGCTATCTCGTCGGGATTATTCCATTCCTCACATCGGTACGCCGCGTGAGATACTATAAGGGGAATATCACTTCCCTCAAGGGCTTTGTCCCACCAGTCGCATAGCTCTGCGTAGGGGGCAACCTCTGTGTCAAAGCTCCAGTAGAGCTGTGGGGAAATAAAGTCTATATATCCGCCTGCGATCCACGCCTTTGCATCGCAGTATATTGCCGAATAAGCGCTTAATCCCCTTGTGTCCGAACCACCGTTTGAGCCGTCGTTATTGCACCATATTCCAAAGGGAGAGATGCCGAAATAGCAATCGGGGTTGGCACTTTTTACAGCTTCATAGCTTGCCTTTATCATAGCGTTTACGTTCTCACGCCGCCAGTCCTCAAGGCTGAGTCCGTTACCGTGTTCGGCAAAAGCTGCAGAATCGTCGTATACCCCGTTCTCTGCAGGATAGGGGTAAAAATAATCGTCAAAAAGTATGGCGTCAACAGGGTAATTTTCTGCTATTTCCTTTACTCCGTCGGCTACAAGCGACCTTACTTCCGGTAACCCCGGATTATAGTATAGAGCCCCGTCGTAGCTTACGCAGTATTCGGGATTTTTATAAGCAGGATTGCTCTCGCATAAAAGGGCTGCGTTACCCCCCGCATCGTTCATTGATGTGGACACTCTTAAGGGATTTACCCAGGCGCAGACCGCTATCCCCAGCTTGTGGGCTTCGCCTGTCAGATACTCAAGCACGTCAAGGGTCAGGTCTTCTCCCTGCGCGTTACACAGATATTCAGAGGAAGGGAATAGCTTTGACTTATAAAGGGCATCAGACGAGGGTCTTACCTGCAGTATCACCGTATTCATGGAGTTTTCAAGGGCTTCGGTGAGTATAGAATCTATCTCAGACTTAAGCTCATCGGCGCTCAAGCCTCTTTTTGAAGGAAAGTTTATATTTGCCACCGACGCTATCCACAAGGCTCTTATCTCAGAGTCACGGGAAAGTATACCGTCGACCAGACGGGTACTTTGCGCCATTGCGGGAGCCGTTTCCGGCTCAAAGCCTGACATTACAAGTCCGCTTATTACCGAGGAGATAAGCACCAGAGCAAAGCATACCAAAACGATATTCAGTTTTCTTGCATCAATGATTTTTGACACCATTATTTTACCATCCTATAGCATATCATATTTTTTTCGGTTTTTCAAGCACCGACAGTACAATATATTTATTTTCTCAGAGGTATATTACTATTGACATAAAGCCTTATTATATATATAATATATATAACTATAATTATTTAACTTCAAAGGAGATCATTATGAAGTACAAGGGCATTGCCACAAGAGAAATAGCTTTCCCCATAGGCGGTATCGGTACAGGCTGTATCAGCCTTGCAGGTAACGGCCGTCTGGTTGACTGGGAGATATACAATAAACCCGCAAAGGAAACCGAAAACGCGTACACCCACTTTGCAGTAAAGGCAGAGGCTGACGGTGAGATACTGGATACCCGTATCCTCCACGGTGACTACCTCAAGTGCTATATGGGTCCTACCATCAAGGGCGACTATATGGGTTACGGTCACGGTCCTTCCACCTACAGTATGGCTGCTATGCCTCACTTTGAGGATACCGAGTTTGACGGCGAGTTCCCCCTTGCTACCATGTCCTTTAAGGACAGACACTTCCCGGGTGAGATCAAGCTTCGTGCTTTCAACCCCTTCATCCCCCTGAACGAAGATGACTCCAGCATTCCTGCTGCATTCTTTGAAATAGAATTTACCAACTACACAGGCAAGGAGATCACCTATACAGCGGCATTCTCCTGCAAGAACCCCCATAAAGAAAAGTCCCTTAACCGCTACAGCCGTGAGGGCGACGTTTCCAAGATCTATATGTACAGCGACGAGCTGGGCGAAGACGAGATAGGTTACTACGATATGACCATCGCTACCGACTGTCCCGATCTTTCCTATCAGGAGATGTGGTACAGAGCAGGCTGGAAGGATGACGTTATCACCTACTGGCGTCAGTTTAACGAGCAGTCTAAGTTTGAGAACCGCGTTTACAAGGAATACAGCGACCGCGGTGACCACTGTACTCTCGCTCCCTACGTTAAGGTTAAGCCCGGCGAAAAGAAGACACTTCGCTTCATCCTCTCCTGGAACGTACCTAACAACTACAACTACTGGACTCCCTACAAGGTAGAGAAGGACGGCAAGGAAGTAGACTATACATGGAAGAACTACTACGCAAAGCTCTTTAAGAACTCCGAGGCTTCTGCAGACTATGCAATGAAGAACTGGAACAGACTTTATGACGAAACAATGCGCTTCAAGAACGAGTTCCACACCCAGACTCTTCCCGGTAAGATCGTAGACGCTATGGCAACTGCAATAAGCGTACTTAAGTCCCCCACAGTATGGAGACTTGAGGACGGTTCTCTCTACGGTTGGGAAGGCTGTCTTGAGCACGTAGGCGCTTGCGAGGGCTCATGTACTCACGTATGGAGCTACGCATACGCACTCTGCTTCCTGTTCCCCCGTCTTGAGAGATCTATGAGAGATCTTGACTATAAGTACAATTACAAAGAGGGCGGTAAGATGGAGTTCCGTATGGCGCTTCCTCTTGGCAGACCCGACTACGTACCCTTCCACGCTTGTGTTGACGGTCAGATGGCAGGTGTATTCAAGACCTACCGTGACTGGAAGATCTGCGGCGATGACGAATGGCTCAAGAAGAACTGGGAACGTGTAAAGGGCGCACTTGCTTACGCTTGGGACGAGTCTAACGAAGAGTACTGGGACCGTAACAAGGACGGTATCCTTGAAGGCCGTCAGCATAACACTCTCGATACCGAGCTCTTCTCAGCTTCCTCATGGCTTGAGGGTTATTACCTCCTTGCTCTTAAGGCTGCTTCCATCATGGCAGACTACCTCGGCGAGCACGATCAGGCTGAGGAATACAGAGCGCTTTATGCAAACGGTAAGAAGTACCTTGAAGAGGAGCTCTTCAACGGAAAGTACTACTTCCAGAAGATAGACCTCGGCGACTACAGCCTCGTAGCTCCCTTTGACGATGCGGCAGGCGTATGGAACGAAGAGGTTAACGAGATCAAGTATCAGATCGGCGAAGGCTCTGAGATCGACCAGGTAGGCGCTCAGTGGCACTCTGACATTATCGGTCTCGGTGACATATTTGATAAGGAAAGAGTAAAGTCTGCTGTTGACTTTATGTACCACCACAACTTCAAGCAGTCTATGCGTGAGCACGCTAACATCTGGCGTATCTATTGCTTAAACGACGAAAAGGGTGCAGTTATCTGTGACTATCCCGAAGGCGCACGTAAGCCCGCAGTTCCTCTTGCTTATGCAGAAGAGACAATGCACGCATTTGAGTATATGCTTGCGGCACAGCTTCTTTCCGCAGGTCTTATAGACAAGGGTCTTGAGGTTATCGACGGCGTTCGTGACCGTTACGACGGCACAATGCGTAACCCCTTCAACGAAATGGAGTGCGGTAACCACTATTCACGTAATATGTGTACCTTCTCCTTCATTCCGATCCTCTCCGGCTTTGAGTTCGATATGCCTCACGGTATGATCGGCTTCAACCCCAAGCTTTCCGGCTACTTCAAGTCCATCTGGTCTCTTGACTGCGGCTGGGGTAACTTTGAAACAGACGAAGGCTGGTGCAAGGTTAACATGATCAGCGGTAAGCTTGCGCTCGACGAGCTCCGTGTTCCCTTTGAAAACGTATCCAAGGTCGTAGTTGACGGCAAGGAGATCACCGATTACCGTGCAGAGGGCAGAAGCATATTCTTCAACACCAAGACAACTATTACCGATAAGGTAGAGGTATACGCATAATGTATATTCCGAGAAAATTTGAAAAAAGAGAAAAGCCCTATAAGTTTTTAACTCTCAGCTTTGACGACGGCGTAACTCAGGACGAGCGCTTTATCAAGATGCTTGACGAGAGAGGTATCAAGTGTACCTTTAATATAAACACAGGTATCTGCGGGCTTGTACATAATCTTCCTTACCGCGACGGTGAGGTTACTCACAACGAGCATACAGAAGAAAAGATCAGAGAGGTGTACGTCAACCACGAGGTTGCCGTACACACCCTCACCCATCCCCGTCTCGATCTTCTTGACGAGGCAGGTGTTATAAAGGAGGTCGGCGAGGATCAGAAGAACCTTGTTCGCCTGACAGGTCAGGACGTAGTGGGTATGGCATACCCCGGCGGTCCCTTTTATACCGAGGAGACCAAGCGTATCATCCTTGAGCATACTCCCGTAAGATATGCCCGTAACGTTCAGAGCCACCACAGTTACAAGATGCCTACCGACTTTATGGAGTGGGCGCCCACCTGCTTCTGGCGCAGTGAGGCGTGCAGATGGCTTATTAAGAAGTTCATTGAGCTTGAGCCCACAGAGGACAGCCTCCTCTACATCTGGGGTCACGCATATGAGTTTGATATGTACGACGGTTGGGATCTTATCGGTGAACTGCTTGATCTTATGGCAGGTCACGATGATATAACCTACGTTACCAACGGCGAAATATATAAATATATGACAGAGGAGTAAACCAATGAGTATAGTTGATTTTTCCAAGGCAAAATGGATATGGGGCTCTGACAACAAGACCCCCGATCAGAAGATCGTTATAAGAAAGACAGTTGAGATAGACGAAGTTCCCGAATCTGCAGAGGCATATATCGCTTGCGATACCAAGTTCTGGCTCTGGATCAACGGCGAGCTTGCAGTATTTGAGGGCTGTGTGTTCCGTGAAAGCGTTGATGGCGGTTATGCCGAAAAGGTTGACCTTGCACCTTATCTTAAGAAGGGCGATAACACCTTTGCATTCCTCGTTCAGTTCTACGGCAACGGCGGACGTAACAACACCGACAGCGGCGAGGCAGGCTTTATCTTCAGCTGTGACGCTCTTGAGCTTTACTCTGACGACAGCTTCCTTGTAGCTGCTCACCCCGCATACGTTAAGACCGCAGAGCCTTATCCCGCATATCTTTTCGGCGGTTACAATATCGGCTTTGATGCTCACCTTGATTTTGGCGACTTCACCGAGCCCGATTTCCCCGAGATAGAGTTTGAACACGCAACCGTATACCCCAACAACGTATGGGGCAACTGTGTTCTGTCCCCCCTGCCTCTTATCAAGCTTTACGATGAAGAAAAGGCAGATTATACAGAAACCGAGACAGGCGCTATAGCAGATCTTCCTTACGCTATGTGCTTCTCCGCAATTTTTGAGGTAGAAGCAGAGGGAGACGAGATCATCGACGTCCGTTCCGACCGTTACAACGTAAACGGAGGTCCGGGTGACGAGTTCCATAACTACAACGGCCACCGTATAGAGTATATCTGTAAGGAGGGCAAGAACGAGTTCTGGTGTCCCATGTACCTCTACGGTGAAAAGATGATCGTTACCTGTCCCGAAACAGTAAAGATCAAGAAGCTTGCTTATCAGGAAAGCGGTTACGATACCAAGCGTATCGGCAGCTTTAAGACCGATAACGAGATATTCAACGCACTTGTAGAAAAGTCCATCCGTACACTTTACGTATGTATGCGTAACAACTTTATGGACTGTCCCGACCGTGAGCGCGGTCAGTGGATCGGCGACGTTTCGGTTCAGGCTCCTCAGGTATTCTTCGTATTTGACGACGAGGCAAAGAAACTCTTAAAGAAGTCTATTTCCGACTTTATCAATCTCCGTAAGGGTGACGTCCTTGTGGGCAACGTACCCGGACATCACTTCTCCGAGCTTCCCAGCCAGAGCCTTGTGGCTATCTCCAAGTTCGGTCTCTTAGGCGAGTACTACAGCTACTCTCTTGATGCCGAGATGCCCGCTATGGCACTTGAGCCTGTTGTAAACTACCTCAAGCTCTGGAGCTATGACGACAGAGGACTTCTTGTACCCAGAGAAGGTAACTGGAGATGGTTTGACCACCTCTGGAACGTAGACGAAGACGTTCTTGAAAACTGTCTCTACGTTTCTGCTTGTAAGTACGCTCTCGAGATGGCTGAGATCTGCGGAAATCACGAGTTCGACTCTTTCTTACAGGAAAGAATAGACACTATCTCTGCAAACGTTGAAAAATATTTCTGGAAGAAGGATCACTACGCTTCCGGTAACTTTGTAGACGATCGTGCAAACGCTATCGCAATGCTCTCCGGCATCTGTCCCGAGGAAAGATATCCCGCTATCCGTAAGGTTCTTCTTACAGTATTCAACTCTACTCCTTATATGGAGAGATTTGTACTTAAGGCACTTTGCGATATGGGTTACATCAAGGATGCATATAACCGTATGATGTCAAGATACTATAATCTTGCAACCAATGAGAACTCCACTCTTTGGGAGGACTTCTTCATCCTCGGTACACGTAACCACGCATGGACCGGCTGTCCTCTTGAGATCGCATTCAAGTACATACTCGGCTTCAAGACTGAGGATGCTTTCAACTCCTATACCATCAACCCCGTTGACGGTATCTTTAGCGAGATCGAGTGCAGCTTCAATATAGCAGGCGAAAACGTAGAGCTTCATCTTAAGGATGAAGACGGAAAATTAACTCTTCAGTAATAAGGAAAAATATATGACAAACATTCCCGAAATATTCGGAGACCTCGTCTTTGGCGACGAGGTCATGAGGGAGCGTCTTTCTCCCGAAATATATAAATCTCTTCACCGCACCATCGAGCGCGGTAAGCCTCTCGACATAACCGTTGCCAACTCTGTGGCGGCGGCCATGAGAGATTGGGCGGTAGAGAAGGGAGCAACACACTTTACCCATTGGTTCCAGCCTATGACAGGCATTACCGCCGAAAAGCACGACAGCTTTATCTCCCCTCAGAAGGACGGCAAGGTAATTATGGAGTTCTCGGGTAAGGAGCTCATCAAGGGTGAGTCGGATGCGTCAAGCTTCCCCTCAGGCGGACTTCGCGCTACCTTTGAGGCGCGCGGTTATACCGCTTGGGACCCTACCTCTTATGCTTTTATCAAGGACAGATCCCTTTGCATTCCCACAGTATTCTGTTCCTGGGGTGGAGAAGCTCTTGATATGAAAACACCTTTGCTTCGTTCTATCGAATCTGTAGCAAAAGAGGCAAAGAGAGTTCTTCGTGCTTTAGGTAACGATGAGGTAAAGCGTGTAATACCCACCGTAGGTCCCGAACAGGAGTACTTCCTTGTAGACAAAAAGCTTTGGGGCAAGCGTAAAGATCTTATCTACTGCGGCAGAACCCTTTTTGGCGCAAAGCCTCCCAAGGGTCAGGACGTAGAGCACCACTATTACGGTGCTATCAAGCCCCGTATCTCCGCATTTATGCACGATCTTGACGTTGAACTCTGGCGCTTAGGCGTTCTTGCCAAGACCAAGCACAACGAGGCTGCTCCCGCACAGCACGAGTTAGCTCCGATATTCACTACTCTTAATACCGCAGCTGACCACAATCAGATAACCATGGAGACCATGAAGCGTGTTGCAGAAAAGCACGGACTTGTATGTCTGCTTCACGAAAAGCCCTTTGCAGGTGTAAACGGCTCGGGTAAACATATCAACTGGTCGCTTTCCACCGATAAGGGTCATAACCTCTTTGAGCCGGGTAAGTCTCCTCAGGAAAACGCTCAGTTTCTGCTCTTCCTCTCTGCGGTTATCCGCGCAGTTGACGAGTATCAGGATGTGCTTCGCGCATCTATTGCTTCTGCAGGCAACGACCACCGTCTGGGAGCAAGCGAAGCGCCTCCCGCCATCATTTCTATGTTCTTGGGCGACGAGCTCACCGAGATCCTCTCGGCTATGGAGACAGGCGAGGAGTACACAGGCAACCACAAGACCGAGATGGAGATAGGCGTTGACGTACTGCCTCATTTCCCCAAGGATGCAACCGACCGTAACAGAACCTCACCCTTTGCCTTTACAGGTAACAAGTTTGAGTTCCGTATGCCGGGTAGTGCTCTGTCTGTTGCAGGCCCCGCAACCGTGCTTAACACCATAGTTGCAGACGTACTTGCCGACTTTGCTCAGAAGCTTGAGGAGAGCGAGGATATCAACAAGACTCTTAACAAGCTTATCCGCCGTACCATCCGTGAGCATAAGCGCATCATCTTTAACGGTGACGGCTATTCTGATGAGTGGAAGGAAGAGGCGGCTCGCCGCGGACTTTCCAATCTTGCTACTACGGTAGAAGCACTCCCCGCACAGCTTTCCGAAAAGAGCGTTGGCGTGTTCTCAAGACACTCTGTATTTACCGAAAAGGAGCTTCACTCCAGATACGAGATACAGCTTGAGGGCTACTGCAGCACGGTAGAGATCGAGGCGGCAACAATGCTTGATATCGCAAAGAAGGATATCATCCCTGCAGTAAACCGTTACGTTACCGAGCTTTCTCAGTCTCTTGCAATTCAGAAGAAGGCAGGAGCAAGAGTTTGTATCGGAACCGTTACCGAACAGGACCAGCTCTCACTTCTCTTTGACGAGCTTTACCGTTCTACAATTAAATTAGAAGAGGCTGTGTCATGTATACCCAACTATAAGGATATATATGATAAAGCAGAGTACCTCTGCAATACGGTTCTTGTCCGTATGGAGACTCTTCGTGCAACCGCTGACAAGATAGAAGAATCAACTCCCGCCGATATGTGGCCTATGCCTGACTACGGCGAATTGATGTTCAGTATATAATATATATAATATAAAGGAAGGGAATAGTTATGGTATATGCATGGGTGGCTTTAATGATAGCCTTTGCCGTTGTTGAGCTTGTAACACCTCAGCTTGTGTGTATATGGTTTGCGCTGGGTTCTCTGGGTGCGTTTATAGCGGCATCCTTAAACGAGCCTCTTTGGTTACAGATACTCATATTTATACTGGTATCGGTTATAATGATATGTGTGACCAGACCTCTTTACAGAAAATTTGTAAAAACCAAGCTCGTTCCCACAAACTCCGACCGACTTATCGGAGACACCGCCGTTGTTACCGAGGCTATAGATAACCTTGAGGCAAAGGGAAGTGTCAAGATACAGGGACAGGTCTGGAGCGCAAGAAGCGAAAACGGGGAAGCGATCCCCGAAGGCACTCACGTTACGGTACTGCGTATCGAGGGTGTAAAGCTTATTGTTAAATAATATATATAATATAAAGGAGAGAAACTATGGAAATTATCATACCCGCTCTTATATTTCTGGTACTGATAGTAATAGTATCAAACATCCGCGTAGTACCTCAGTCCTATGCAATCGTCATTGAGCGACTGGGCGCATACTACACCACCTGGAACACAGGTCTTCATATCAAGATTCCGTTCCTTGACCGTATGCTTCGTAAGGTTTCCTTAAAGGAGCAGGTTGTGGACTTTCCTCCTCAGCCGGTTATCACCAAGGATAACGTTACAATGCGTATCGACACCGTTGTATACTATCTCATCACCGATCCCAAGCTTTACGCTTACGGTGTAGAAAATCCCCTTCAGGCAATCGAGGTTCTCTCTGCCACCACTCTCCGTAACATCATCGGTGAGATGGAGCTTGACGAGACCCTTACAAGCCGTGACGTTATCAACACACGTCTGCGTACCATCCTCGACGAGGCTACCGATCCTTGGGGTATCAAGGTTAACCGAGTAGAGCTTAAGAACATCCTTCCTCCTCCCGAGATACAGGATGCCATGGAGAAGCAGATGAAGGCAGAGCGTGAGCGCCGTGAGCAGATTCTCCGTGCCGAAGGTGAAAAGAAGGCGGCTATCCTTGTTGCCGAGGGTAAAAAGGAATCCACCATTCTTACCGCACAGGCAGAAAAGGAAGCGGCTATCCTGCGCGCCGAGGCTATCAAGGAAGCAACTATCCGTGAGGCTGAGGGTAAGGCAGAAGCTATACTCAAGGTGCAGGAAGCAACTGCGCAGGGTATTGCAAAGCTTAATGAGGCTAATCCTACAAAGGAAGTTCTTACGCTTAAGAGCTTCGATGCTTTAAAGGAAGTTGCCGACGGTAAGTCCACAAAGATAATCATCCCCAGCGAGATCCAGGGTCTTGCCGGAATGGCAGCATCTCTTAAGGGTGTATTTGAAAAAGACAACTAAAAGTTGGCTTTTCAAATAACTCTTCACTCTTCACCCTTCACTTTTCACTCGTAAACGGTTAAGATCATTGAAATTACAGTAATTGTTTACGATTAAAAATCTTTAGTTAGTGAAGAGTTTAAAGTGTAGAGTGAAGAACTAAAAGTCGGCTTTTCAAATAACTCTTCACTCTTCACCCTTCACTTTTCACTCGTAAACGGTTAAGATCGTTGAAATTACAGTAATTGTTTACGGTCAAAAATCTTTAGTTAGTGAAGAGTTTAAAGTGTAGAGTGAAGAACTAAAAGTTGGCTTTTCAAATAACTCTTCACTCTTCACCCTTCACTTTTCACTCGTAAACGGTTAAGATCGTTGAAATTACAGTAATTGTTTACGATCAAAAATCTTTAGTTAGTGAAGAGTTTAGAGTGTAGAGTGAAGAACTAAAGGTTGATTTCCTACGGAAATCTTCATTATATAATATAGAGGTCAAAATGACAGACAGTGTATTAAAGACAAAGTCAAAAGAACTTGCAGTTATGCTGGTAGTACTTTGCCGTGAATTAAAAAACGGGGCACAGAAGGTGCGTTATATTCTCAGTTGATACGTTGCGGTACATCAGTCGGCGCAAATATATATGAAGCTCAATTTGCTCATGGAATTAGAGATTTTGTGTCAAAGTTGGAGATTTCTTTGAAAGAGTGTAATGAATGTATATTTTGGCTTGAAATTCTTCATGATTCAAATAGTATTAGCGATTTTGAGTTTGCTGAATATAACGATTCGTGTACTCAGATTCGTCGTATGCTCATCTCATCAATTAATACAAGCAAGGCAAAGTTCTAGTTCGATACCCTGTTGTCAAATATTTTACAAACAAATACCCTTGTAAACGGTTAACTTTGTACAAATATAAGATTGACAAAAAATACACAATGTGGTAGAATAATTACAACGAAACTTATAAAGAGAGGATAATCAAATGCTTTACATCATTGACAGTGCAGATATCGGCCTCATCAAAAAGTGCGCCGAGTTTTATCCCATTGACGGTGTTACCACCAACCCCACCATCATTTCCAAGGAAAAAACAGATTTCATCAAGCTTATCACCGATATCAGAAACGTGATCGGACAGGATAAGATGTTCCATATCCAGACTACATCCACCGAGTGCAAGGACATCGTAGAAGAGGGTCTTCGTCTCCGTGAGATGATGGGTGAGAACTTCTACCTCAAGATTCCCGTATCTCCCGAAGGTCTTAAGGCTACCATGGCTCTTAAGGAGCAGGGCGTAGGTATCACAATGACAGCTATCTTCACCCAGCAGCAGGCGCTTATCGGTGCAAAAGCCGGTGCAGACTTCGTTGCTCCTTACGTTAACCGTCTTGACAACATCGTATCCGACGGTGTACACGTTGTTAGCGAGATCGTAAACCTCTTCAAGGTTCACAATGTAAACTCCAAGGTTCTTGCAGCAAGCTTCAAGACTGCAGAGCAGGTACACAAGATCGCAATGGTAGGTACCCACTCCATCACCATCAACCCCGATCTCTTTGAGCAGCTCGTGTACCATCCTCTTACCCTGTATGCGGTAGACGACTTCGAAGCAGACTGGGCAAGCGTATACGGCAACCAGAAGATCATCGACATGATCAAGTAATAACAACATCTAAAGAACGCCTTCGGGCGTTCTTTTTTTGCTTCCTGTTTTATAACGGCGGATAAAAAACATAGTTCAAAAGGTATAATTTACCACTTTTTGTGTTGTACAAAAAATACAAATAAGCCGTTCAATTTTTGTATTCTTTGCCGTTGCATTTTGTTAAAAAATATGTTACAATATGCTCAGTAAGTATTACCTTGGCATAATGCTGTGAACTGCCATGGTTAAAACTACGTAACAAAAATTTTCTTTAGGAGGAAAAATATGAAAAACTTTAAGCGTATCTTAGCTATCGCGCTGATAGTTATGATGGTTGTCCCCATGATGACAACCGGCTTGTATGCTGCTACAGCTGAAAACGTTACAGTACAGGCACCCAACGGTGTTATCTTTGCTGGCGGCAACTGGAAAGCATACGGCTACAACGATTGGTCTGATCATATGGGCGCAGGTCTTGAAGCCTTTGATGACCAGATCATTTATAATGTTGATGCTGAGGGTCAGATCTACGTTTTAAACGGCGTTCAGAGTCTTAACTCTTATGCAAACGGTTGGTATAACCTCAACCCCATCACCGTTCTTCAGAGCACCAACACAACCGCTATTGACGGTCTTTACTTCCGTAACGGTATGATGAAGTCTGCTCTTTATTCCGGTGCTATGGCAGAACAGGTTTCTTACGTATTCTCCGAAAACCAGCTCCTCGGCTCTCTCAGCCCTGAGGTTTACACCAAGGAAGCAGGTTTTGCAGTAGAAGGCGGTATGGTTACCGACGGTCTTGTTATTACAATGAATAACACTGACGGTGACATCGCTTCCAACGGTACTGTTTTCCACGTACTCACAGCATACGTTATGGATGACGGTAAGGTTGTTTCTTCTCAGTCTTTTGAAACCGATAACCAGGGTAAGGAATTTGGTCTTGCAAGTGGTCACTCCCACAACACATTCCTTAGCTTTGTTGACGGTGTACTCACCTTCCACGTAGAGGATAACTACTCTGCAAACGGTGCGTACTTCAACCAGACCTATACTTTTGATCAGCTTGACACAAGCTCCATCTCCGAGTACAAGGATTACTACTTTGCAGTAGGTTCCAAGGGTGAAGCTGATAAGACTACCGGCGATCAGGATGGTTCCGTAGCTATCAACCTCGCTCGCGTTGGTACATTCACCATCAATGATGAAGGTCTCTACGTTACCGAAGACAGTGAGAACAAGAATCTTGCTGACTGGACCGGTCACGGTACAGTTAACTGTGCACACGAAACATGGTCCGATTGGACTGAAACTGTTGCTCCCGACTGTGACACCACCGGTGTTCAGGAAAGAGTTTGTGCAAATTGCGGTAAGGTTGAGCAGGGTACAATCGCAGCGCTTGGCCACGATTGGTCCGACTGGACAGTTACTGTTGAGCCCGACTGTGCAAACGAAGGTGCTAAGGTAAGAACCTGTGCTACATGTGGTGATGAAGATACTGCTTCTGTAGCAGCTCTCGGTCATACTTGGGGCGACTGGTACACCACTGGAGAGCCTGACTGTGCTAACCCCGGTACCGAGCAGAGAGACTGTTCCGTATGCGGCGCATACGAAGAGAACACTCTTGCTACTCTCGGTCACGCATGGGTTTGGGATACTCTTCCCACAGCTGATGCAAACGGCGAAAGACACTGTGACGCTTGCGGCGCAGTTGAGTCTGATCTCGCATACGACCTTGCTTACTACTGGACAATTGCTTCCAACAACAAGGTAAGCAATCTCAGTGCAGATTATGCTATTTATAACGACCACTATGCTAGCAGTATAAATGAAGACGGCAGTGTAGAGCTTATGGATATGTCCATCTCTTACTGGGGTCCTTACGTATACAATGCTATGCTTAAGATGACATCCGAGTTCAAGTCCAGCCTCGCTGGTTTCTCTGTAACTGTTGATACTACAGAGGATACCGCTATTACTGAGGCAAACGGTACTTCTTCTTATCCTACTGTTCTGTCCTACATGTGGACAAACCAGAAGGAAAACTATGACGGTGCAAACGAGTTCTCTACATACTGCTCCGGTCTCGGTGCAACTGCAGAGTCCTCCAGATACGGTCATATCTGGAACAACTACATCGCTGGCGAAGAATGCTCCCTCAACGTAGTTCTCTCCGACGGTG
>JBGUUX010000038.1:0-11571 GCA_045133915.1 Eubacteriales bacterium
CGGAGAAACAACTACAAACCTTTAAAACGGGGGTGTAGCTCAGCTGGGAGAGCACCTGCCCTGCAAGCAGGGGGTCATGGGTTCGAATCCCATCATCTCCACCATGGGACTGTTTAAGTCCCTGCCTTGAAGGGACTTAAACAGTTCCAAAAAGGAAGGGATTCGAACAGAGACGGAAGTGAATAACAGTCCGGTGGACTGTTAGAGCCGTCGGCGACCAAGGCGCGGAGTTCGCGCCGCGAATCGAGCCCCATCCGAGTCGCCATTTCACGCAAAGATATTTTCAACAAAACCACCTGCGGATTTAGCTCATTTGGTAGAGCGCGACCTTGCCAAGGTCGAGGTGGCGGGTTCGAGCCCCGTAATCCGCTCCAAAAAAGAAGTAACTTTAAGAGTTACTTCTTTTTTTATCCATTGCGAAAGCAGATGTTTGGTTATACGGTATTTCTATTGACAAGATTCAACTTATGGTCTATAATGATAGAGCGTAATGTTGTATGGGGGAGATCTTATGCTTAACAAATCAGCAAAGCACAACAAGCTTATATACGTTAAGAGAACATTATCGGCAATATCCGCACTTATCTGGCTTGCACTGATCGTTATATGCATACCGGCTTTGACAGAGCCGCGCAATTTTGCCGTGATATGGGTTATTCCGTATGTGATAATGTTTATATGTAACCTTTTGGTTTTATTCAAAAAACAGATATCGCTCAAAGTCTTGAGTTTTTGTGCTTGTTTTGGACTTTTCGTTGCCATATCACCTATCTTTTTCTTTGGTTTTGATATGATCTTATCATTACCGATATTTACATATATTCCCGCTATTCCGGCAGTGTTGTCTGTTGTTCTGTTGGTGAACGGAGTTAGAAATCAAAATTAAATTTTTGCACATGGAAAGCTATAGGGCTTTACCCAAATCGAATTTAGTTATTATATGAAGATACGTATTACGCTTGTTATAACATCCGTTGTCCAAGGCATATATTTGTTATTTATACTACTGAACCTGCTTTTTATTTATATGTTTTCGGTAGGTGTACCGTATACATATCCCTTCGCTATACTTGGGTCTGTCGTCTTGCAACTGTGTCCCGTTGAGGTCTTTTGTCTGATAGCAAACGTTGTAATTCTTATTATAGACTGCAGGACTTTGAAGCAGGGTAAAAAACTCTTATCTGTATTTATAGCAGCTATACTTCCTTTTGTGCTAATTATTATAATTAAATATTTTCAATTCCGGTATGCCGATATTCTCGTCGGCGTTGTTTGATTAAAGGAGCTAATATGGAACCTATTTTCGAAAATAAATACATACGCGACAAAGAAACCGCCAAGGAAATATCTGCGTTTTTATACTTGAAAAGACCGCTAAGTATAGTTGTCGGTATTTTGTGTGCCTTTTGCTTTGTTGTGCACCTTACGTTTTTTATACTGGGTTATGAATATTCCGTATTGGGATTTATATTACTTCCCACGTATATTGCATATAAGCTTTATTGTTATTTTGTTTCTAAGAATTCATTTATCAAACGTGATGCCGAGATCAGCAAGGGCGATATCGTGATTACCACCGAGATATATGAGGATTGTCTGACGGTAAAAGTATCTAACGGCTCTGTGGTAGAGCTTGAGTATGACAAAATCAAGAAAATATCTTTGACTAAGAACTATATACTTATAATATCCAAGGCGCGTCTTATATACGTTCTGAAGAAGGACTCTTTTACCAAGGGCAGTTTTTCGGAATTTATAGAGTATATAAAAAACAAGGGTATTAAAATATAATTTGGTGATGTTATGAAAGAAAAAACCACGATAGGAGATAAATACTTACTTGAGCATTTTTATCAAACCTGTTCACAGGAAAGCAAGGATAGTATAAAATGTAACGGAATAGAACGTTTACCGGAAATTTATTCATGGATTGACGTTATTTTGGATGGCGAGAAGCAGTGCAGAGAGTGTGAATTTATAACCGAAAGACAGGGGTTCTATTATGGTAAGGGTGTATTTAGTGAGTCTTTTGAAACCAAGGAATATGTAACCCTAAACAAGATCGGAACTCAGGAAGAATTTGAACGAGTCTGTGGAATAATAAGCAGGGATGTTAAGGGTATAGTCATACGCGGAGCGGTGTCTGACCCAACTGTACTTGAAGATTTCGAAAAATTAGAGTTTGTCAGCTTTGAAGGTCATAGATTTGAACGGTTTTGGAATACTGCAAATAATCCTGAATTACGTATTATCAATGTTTGGAGCAATAAGCATCTGAAATCTCTTGACGGTCTCGAGGGTGCGGAGAAACTTGAATTCATTCAGTTTTTAACAGGTACATCGGATATAGCCATACACCGATTTGAATCCTTGAAACCTTTATCCGAATTACCCGAACTCAAAGAGGTGATTCTTTCTGGTAATGCTCCGTCTGACTGTAATATTGATTACTTGATCGGCTTGCCGAAATTAGACTATGTTTGGCTTTCACCTAACCTGTTTCCTATAGAAGAATATGCAAAATTTGAGGCTCGGAAATTTAAGATATATGATGAATACGGAATATATCTTCATAAAGAATATAAAGACGGCAGTTATGACATATGGCCGTTCGGTAAGGGAAAGCGCACTATGCATACCCTTGAACAAAAGCAGCGATATCTTGAGTATTACCGTGAGCTCTTAGCAAAGTACAGATAACGCATATCTTTTGAGAAAATGAGCAAAAAGATTGCTAAAAATTGATATACCTTTATAGAACGCAAACGATTATAAAAACATATTAAGGAGATACATAATGGCAAATCTATTCAAAAACCAGACCGCACCTCAGATCTCAGAGCGTGCCAGATACGAGCAGCGCTACCGCTCTGCCAGAAGCTCGCTTCTTTTAGCTATTGTATTTACGGTTATAAATATGGGGCTTCTTATAACAAAGAAGTTTACATATTTTCTGTTTTCTGCATACGTACCGTATTTTCTTACCGATCTCGGCATGATGATGTCGGGTCAGTATCCCGCTGATTTTTATACAGGGGAGTACGCAGATGCGGCGGTGTTCGGTAAGAATTTCTTCTACGTAATGCTTGCCGTATCCATAGTTATACTTATGGTATACCTTATCTGCTGGTTGTTTTCAAAGGACATGAAAGTGGGCTGGCTGATCGTAGCTCTCGTGTTCTTCTGTATAGATACGGTACTGATGCTCTTTATCGCAGGTATAAACATGGAGATGATCGTAGATATCCTTTTTCACGGATGGATGATCTTTGATCTTGTAAGCGCTGTTATTGCGGTAAATAAGCTCAAAAAGCTTCCCGTAGAGGAAGAGGTTACCGAAGAAGCGGTTGAAGTGACTGCAGAAGAAACCGATATTAACGAATAAAAGGACGGGTAACCGTCCTTTTTAAGGAGAATTTATATGAAAACGATTTTTGCTTGTGATATAGGCGGCAGTAAATTACTTTGCGGACTTGTAACCCCTGAGGGAGAAATTCTTGATACCGAGTCTACACCTTTGGCACCCGATATTACCACCGAAAGAATAGAAGAATATATAATGTCCTTCTATACAGTGCTTACACAGCGTAATCCCGAGGCTGAGCCCTACGTATGCGGTATGACCATCCCCGGTCTTGCCGATGCAGACAATGGAATATGGGTCTACGCCTGCTTTTCGGGAATCAGCGATTATCCTATAGCTGACATAATGTCAAAAAAGCTCAATATGCCCGTGTATATAGAAAACGACGTCAACGCTTGTGCTTTAGCCGAAAAAGTCTTCGGTGCATGCAGAGACTGTGACGATTTTCTCTGGATGACTGTATCCAATGGTGTTGGCGGCGGTTTGGTTCTTGGCGGTAAGGTCTACGGCGGAGCCTTTGGCGGTTCGGGTGAGATAGGTCACGTTATAGTCGAGGATAACGGTCCCGTGTGTCCCTGCGGACATCTTGGCTGTATGGAGGCCGTTGCGGCAGGACCCGGTATCGCGCGACGCTACGAGGCTATCACAGGGAACTGGCTTTCTGCCAAGGATATCTCTATCCTTGCAAGACAGGGAGACGAGACCGCTATGGCTGTTATGGCAAAAACAGGGGAGTATATAGGTAAGGGTCTGGGCAAGGCGGCAAGCTTACTCAACCTTCGACGCTACGTTCTCGGAGGGGGCGTAATGCAGAGCTTTGATCTGATGGAGCCCTATATCCGTGAAGCATTTCCAAGAGAAGCCTTTGCTTCTCCCAATAAAAACGCCGAGATCGTAACAACTGCTCTTAAGTACGAGGCAGGACTTATGGGTGCGGCGGCTATCGCAATAAAATAAGAAAAAACATACCGCAGGACGTTGACCCTGCGGTATATTAACGTCCTATAAAGTGTTATATTACAAGGTTATTTACACTATTTTCGTCATTTTAAATATTTTTTTCAAAAAACTATTGACAAATTTGTTTATATGTGCTATAGTATAGACAGAAAGAGGAAGACAACCTCCCGGAAGACAAAAATCACTTACATGGATGCCGTGTACGGCAACAATGATGAGAGAAGAAGTGCAGGAAGTTGAGGGTAGTAAGTCAGAATCTTTGTTAGATAAAGTTGTATGAAGGAACAACGCAAAAAAATAAAAGAAAGGCAGGGTGAGACCGGTGTACTAAGCTCCTTCGATAATTAATATGTGTTTATAAGAGCTTTGCAAAAATAAGTTTCGTTGGTGTAGATATAAAAGTAGTCTGTAGAAAAAGTTGGAGTAAAGCGGTGTAGAGCAAAGCAGATAAAAACAGTTAGTTATCGTGAATCAAAAAATTGAATATAGAAGATCGTAAAATGAAATTTAAAAAGAAAAAGGTTAGAGTTACTTACAAATAAAAGTAAGTAGCGAAAAGGTGAAACATGATCATCCAGTTTTAGCGACCGTCCGTTGTTTGAAGTATCAGATGACAGGACGGTCGCATTATTTTTGTACGTATAGAGGGAGCCGCATAGGCTTCTTTTTTTATATATGGAAAAGCAGCTGGCGTAGGGTACCAAATATTAGTATTTATTCTGTATTGGAGCGCAGTTTAGACGAAGTAACTAGTCCCTTTTGAATATCATTTTGGTTATTAAATAAAATATTAATAATTTTTTAATAAAAGGTTGACATAATATATTGCTTTTGGTACAATATATTATCAAAAAATTATACATTTGGAGTTTATCATGGAAAGAGAAAAATTCGGATCCCGTTTAGGATTCATCCTCATTTCTGCAGGCTGTGCAATAGGCCTTGGTAACGTGTGGCGTTTTCCCTATATCACAGCTAAGCACGGAGGCGCGGCATTTATCCTTGTGTACCTGCTGTTCCTCGTTATTTTCGGTCTGCCTATAATGACCATGGAGTTCTCAGTAGGCAGAGCATCACAGAAGAGTATAGTAGGTTCTTTTGAGGCGCTTGAACCCAAGGGAACTAAATGGCATTGGTTCGGCTGGATAGGTGCTGCAGGCAATTATCTGCTTATGATGTTCTATACCGCAGTTTCCGGTTGGATGTTCATTTACTTCTTCAAGAGTCTGCGCGGTGACTTTGTAGGCGAGAACGTTAAAGCCGTTGCTGACCAGTTCGGCGGTATGGTCACCGACTTCTGGCTTCAGTTGGCGTTTATGGTGCTTACCGTAGTTCTCGGCTTTGTTATCTGTTCGCTTGGTCTTAAGAATGGTGTTGAAAAGATAACTAAGGTAATGATGGTAGGACTTCTGTTACTTCTTATCATAGTAGCGGTTGTCGTTGTGGCGCTTCCCGATGCTAAGGAAGGTCTCAAGCTTTATCTTGTGCCCGATTTCAGCAAGTTTACTCTTGACAATGCAGGTAATATTATATTTGATGCTATGGGACAGGCGTTCTTTACTCTGTCTCTCGGTATGGGTTCTATGGCTATCTTCGGTAGCTACATTTCAAAGGACCGTAGTCTCCTTGGTGAGTCTGCTACTATCGCAGGTCTTGATACCTTCGTAGCGCTTATGGCAGGTCTTATCATCGTTCCCGCAAGCACAATGTTCTCTGCAGAGGTAGGACAGTTTGCAGGCCCCGGACTTCTTTTCCAGGTTACACCCAATATCTTTAACCTTATCCCCGGCGGACGTATCTGGTGCAGTCTTTTCTTCCTCTTTATGATGTTTGCGGCTATGTCCACAGTTGTAGCGGTGTTCGAGAACATCGTATCCTTTGCGGTTGATAAGTGGGGCTGGTCTAGAAAGAAGAGCAGCTACGTTAATATCGTAGCGGTTATCCTTCTTTCCTTACCTTGTGTTCTCGGCTTTACCTATTGGTCTAACTTCAAGATCCTCGGTATGGATATCCAGGGTATAGAGGACTTTATCATTTCCAATAACATTCTTCCTCTCGGTTCTCTCGTATACGTACTCTTCTGTACCTCCAAGCGCTTTGGTTGGGGTTGGAAGCCCTTTATCGAAGAGGCTAATACAGGTAACGGTCTCAAGATGCCTAAGGCACTTTACGGCTACTGCAAGTTCGTGATTCCCGTACTCATTATAGTTCTTTGGGCATGGGGCGTATGGGGCGTAGTTTCTCCCTTCATTCTTAAATGAGATATTCCGAAATATTTTTCGATCTTGACGGAACGCTGACCGACCCTTTTGAGGGCATAACCAAGTCGGTTCAGCATTCCCTTAAGTATTTTGGCATAGACGTAGCAGACCGAGATGAACTTAAATGCTTTATCGGTCCTCCTCTATGGGAGAGCTATATGAAATACTACGGTATGTCAAAGGAAGACGCCGACGAGGCAGTCAAGCGCTACCGTGAGTATTTTTCGGTAACCGGTCTTTTTGAAAACGAGGTTTACGACGGTATTCATTCGTTTTTGCAGGAGTTAAAGGACGCGGGTCTCAGACTTAGCGTTGCTACAAGTAAGCCTGCAATCTTTTCAGAAAAGATTCTTTGTAAGTTCGACCTTGCAAAATATTTTGACTTTCTCTCAGGCTCCGAGCTTGACGGAACAAGGGTAAAAAAGGCAGACGTTATCGAGTATGCCATAGCCAATCTCGGTATTACCGACCGAAGCTCTATTCTTATGGTAGGCGACAGACTCCACGATATCGAGGGAGCGCATAAGTGCACGGTAGATGCCTGCGGAGTGCTGTGGGGCTACGGAGACCGTGCCGAGCATACCGAATGTAAGGCAGACTATATCGCCGAAACTCTTAAGGAACTAAAAGAGATAATTTTACAATGACACAGAATGATGTAAAAGAATACTGTCTTTCTAAACCGAGGACGTATATCGACTATCCCTTTGGGGAGATATCAATGTGTATAAGGATAAATGGGGGTAATCATACCCCCATTTTTGCACAGATAGACTTTCCCAAGGGCAAAAATAAAATAACCATCCGCTGCAATCCCGAACTTGCTCAGTTCTACCGCAGCGAATATCCGGAGTTTGTGACACGAGGCTATTACTGTCCTCCGGTACAGCAGCCCTACTGGAACACAGTCAGCCTTGATCTTCCGGATGAAACTCTGTACGCTATGCTTGACGAGGCATACCGCAGCGGTATATCCAAGCTGCCCAAATATCTGCAGAAGGAGATCTACGGCCGTGTGGTACTATAGCTGTGACCTCTGTCCCCGTGAGTGCGGTGTTGACCGCAGTAAAGCTGTAGGTGTCTGTGGAATGTCGGATAGACCCGCCCTTGCAAGAGCGGCACTTCACTTCTGGGAAGAGCCTTGTATCTCGGGCGAAAAGGGTTCGGGTACCGTTTTCTTTTCGGGATGCGCTATGAGGTGTGTTTACTGTCAGAACCGCAGTATCGCCACAGGCGAGGTGGCAAAAGAGGTAAGCGCAAAAAGGCTCACCGATATATATTTTGAATTAAAAGAAAAGGGCGCACATAATATCAATCTTGTCACCGCCTCCCACTTTCTTCCCCATGTTATTGAAAGTATAACGGAGGCAAAAAAGCAGGGAATAGATATCCCCTTTGTCTATAACTCAAGCGGATACGAAAGGGTAGAGTCACTTAAAAGACTTGAAGGTCTTATAGACATATACCTTCCCGACTACAAATACGCCCTTTCTCGTGATGCAAAAAAATATTCATCCTGTTCCGACTATCCCGAAATTGCCTTGTCAGCTATTGATGAAATGGTAAGACAGCAACCCCTGTCTCTAATAGAGCAGGGAATAATGAAAAAGGGTGTCATCATCCGTCATATGATGCTTCCCGGCAAAATAATCGAATCAAAAATGGCAATCAAGCGTCTTTTTGACCGCTACGGCGATAAGGTCTACTATAGCCTTATGAGTCAGTATACACCCCTGCCTCACGTTCACGACTACTCTGAGCTTACCCGAGCGGTAACCCCCGCCGAATATAACAGCCTCACCGACTACGCCGCCGAGCTTGGAATAGAAAAAGCCTTCATCCAGACGGGAGAAGCGGCAAGCGAGAGCTTTATACCGAGCTTTGATTATGAGGGAGTATAAAAGAATTTGTAATTAGTAATGCGTAATTCGTAATTAAAGGAAGAAAACCGTGTCCCAAGACACGGTTTTCGTATTGTATTGTATTTATTCAGTAATTTCAACGTAGAAGAACTCGCCTGCATCTAAGCCGCAATCATTGAGAAGCTGTTCAATAAATTTGGACATTTCGTTGGTTGCGGTATTAAATCTTTCGGTAGCTTTAGCCACATCCTCTTCCGTGGAAACTAACTCGCCGTCTACAAATCTTTCGCAATCAAAGGAATGTGACGTGAATCCTTCAATATTCAGAATACCGTTAGAGTCCACCGCAGGTTCATCGTCGATCTTGAACATACCGTTATTGTTGTAGCTGTATTCATAATCGGGAGCCAGACCGTCAATCAGAATTGAAAGGGTTTCAATGCAGTTAGCGTGACTGCCTACGTATATAGCATCCTCGTACTGACCGTTACAGTAATAAAGAACTATTTGTTCAACCGAAGGGAAATACTCAGCAGTAAAATTTTCGTTAGAATAAACGTATGTATCAGGCCAATAGCCGCCGCCTAACTCACCGTTTTCCTTGATGTAGTCAGCTATCACTCTGTACGCACCGGTGGTGTTTTTAGGATCTTCGATTACGAGATTTTGATCAAAGCACATTATCATACGGCAAGCCTGCGCACGGGTAGCGGTCTCGCGGGGAGCTATTGTGGTTTCTGTCATACCGCTGATTATACCTGCGGCAACACACCACTTAACACCGTCAAGCGCCCAGTCGGAAACGGTGTCCGCATCATCAAAGGCAGACAGATCGTCGCTTGCCGACATATCAAAGCCTAACTCCTCAAAGCTCTTGCCGTATACGTAGAGCAGTCTTGCAAGCTGTTCACGGGTGATGGAAGTGTTAGGAGCAAACTTTGTTTCGGATACACCTGCAACATAACCCATTTCCTTAGCCCAGCAAACAGCAGCATTGTACCATGTAGTTGCTTTTACATCCTCAAAGCCGGATTCTGCATCGGTGTATGCGCTCAGGTCGGCTCCGTCAAGGTTTGCAAGTATCAGCACAAACTGAGCTCTTGTAAGAGTAGAGTTAGGATCAAAGATCGTTTCTGTCATACCGTTGACTATATCTCTGTCATAGCAGTATTCGATACCCTCGATATACCACGCATCTTCAACAAGATCCTCAAAGGGAAGCTCGGTTGCCGCCTCATCTGCAAATGCGGCGGTACTCATTGCAGAAAGCAGCATAACTAATGTGATTGCTAAACTGATGATTTTTTTCATTTTCAGTTCCTCCTTAAATATTTTACTGTGGTTACACTATAGCACACAAAACCGATCTGTGCGAAAAATGGTGCAACAGGACCGTTTTTTGGTGCGGTTTTCCGTTTTCTGTTTGTAAGTGCAAAACTTAAAAAACCTTTATTACATAATTTATTTATAGTGGTGCAGATACTCGTTTTTTTGGTGCATAAATGAATTGCACATATCGTCATATTGTGATATAATACAACTATAAACCGAAACGAGGTGGCAAAGTGAAGATAATCATATGCGATGATAACAGAGAATTTTCCCTGATGTTATCAGATAAGATAACCGAGATATTACGTAACAATGAGAGATACTTAAATCTTGATATAGAGTGCCGTTGTATCTATCCTGCAAGCGAGGTTATGAAATACGCCGAGACTGAGCATATAGACATTCTCTTCCTTGATATCAATATGCCGGGTATAGACGGACTTGAAACGGCGGAGCGTTTCTACAACGAGCATAAGGACACCTATATCATATTTGTCTCCGATCTTGAAAACTACGTGTTCTATGCCATACGTTTTAATCCTTTCAGATTCATACGTAAGCCTAATCTCGATGGTGAGCTTACCGAGGCTCTGACCTCTGCCCTTGACGAGATACTTATCTCCGACAGACAGATAGAGGTATCTAACCGTGACGAATGCCTTTGCATTAACGTCAGCCGTATACTGTATATCGAAAAGGAAAAGCGCGGCAACTATCTGAATATACATTCTATCGACGGCAACTACCGTCTGCGCCGTAACCTCGCCCAGATAACCGAGGAATTAAGCGATGCTTATTTTATCAAGATCAACAGCGGAACTATAGTAAATATGAAGCATATAATGACCATCCAGCAGGACGGTATAGTTCTTTTGTCGGATAACTCAATGCTCACCGTTTCAAAGAAATATTTAAGCGATCTTACCGCAAGCTATATCAAATATATGCGTAACAAAAAGGGCGGAGTAAAATAATGATAGGTATACTTATGGAATACGCCGCCAATCTCTATGATTCGGTCATTGGTATATGGCTTATTGCTAAGCTCAACGGCAAAAAGGTAAGAGGCAGTAAGCTTTCATACCTTGCTATCCTTGTTTTCTTTATAGTAACCAACCTTTTTACCCATTTTTCCCCGGATTCGTCAATAGTTCAGTGTATAGCGCATATAGTAACACATTATTTATATATTTTCCTGCTTTTAAGAAAACAGGAAAAAAGGATAATCGGAATGCTCTCTCCCATTATCTTTCAGATCGTGATGGCGTGCGGTAATCTGCTGATAATATTCAGTCTTAACAGATTCTTTTCGGTTTCAATATCCGATCTGGTATTTAACCCGACTATGAGCAGACTGGTTCTTATGCTTTCGAGTAAGGTCATATTAACGTCGGCTTTAATTATTATAACAAAGACACTGCATCCCACTGAAAGAAGCTTTACTCTGTTTGATCTGGTTGGCTACCTTGTGTTCCCCATCGTTACGATGCTGCATATGGAGCTTTATTATCAGTTCGGAATGAAATACGATGCCAAGGAGTTTTCCGGCTTTTTCGTATTTTCCATCCTTTCTCTTGCCGCAATCAACGTGTTGATGTTCGTTCTCTTTAACAGAACTGTCCAAAACACCTCCGCCAAGCATGAGCTTGAACTACTTAACAGCCGAAGCGAGCTTGAAGAAAAGCGTTACGGCGAGATAGGCAATATGTATAAGCAGCTTCAGATAACCCGCCACGATCTCAAAGATCACCTTGTCTACATAGACAGCCTTATTGCCGAAAAACGCTACGAC
>JBGUUX010000039.1:0-16122 GCA_045133915.1 Eubacteriales bacterium
GTTGTGCAGCTGCTTGATGTAGTTGCGCCGTCCTTCAAGCGGTTCGGCGACGGCCACGACCTCGTACTTGTCGCCCAGCTGCTTTGCCGTGTCGGTGTAGGCCTTGCCGCGCCCGCCCGCACCGATAAGGATGAGTTTGATTTTTTCTTTTTTCATGATCGTATCTCCTTGCAGGATATTTGAGTCGAAGCCTTGACTATTTCATACGAATATGATACAATTAACCGAACGATAAGTCAATTAACTAATCCGCTGTAGAGGTGTATTTTTTTGCTGTTTTGAGGAGGTGCCATGAAATCCTTCGGTTACTATGCCTATCCGGATCCGGGCACAAGAGGAGGCGCGATGGATGCCTGCAGTCTTGCATCGGACGTTGCGCCGCTGATCGTCAACTGCGCGGGGAATTTTCATTCGCAGTTTCCCTTCACGACCGACAACACATCGGGACGACTTGACTATTACTTGATGCACATCACCGCGGGAAAGCTGACCGTCCATCTTGACGATGGGACGCATACCGTCAGCGCGGGACATACCATCCTTTTCCCGCCGCATTACCCCTATCGGTATACCTATGACGGATGCGGTGAGACGCTCAATTACCTGTGGGCGCACTTCACCGGTTCGCACGCCGATTTTTATCTGCGCGAGCTTGGCTTTGATCCCCTGCCGTGTATCAAGCAGGCCTCGGGCGAGACCCACGCCATGATGCACTTCGAGCGGCTGTTTGATCTCTTTCCTAAAGAGGATCCCTTTCGCACGCATGCCCTCGGCGCGGCTCTGCAGGAGATCCTCCTTGCCCTTGCCCGTGCCAACTGCCGTCCGGAGGAGCAGAATCTTATCATTCGCTCTCTGCGCTATATTAACGCTTCCTATACCGCCGAGATCCGCATCCCCGACCTTGCGGCGATGGAAAATCTCAGCCATTCGCGCTATAATGTGCTCTTCCGCGCCGCCACCGGCACCTCGCCGCGGCAGTACATCATCAATCTGCGCATGCGCCACGCCTGCGAGCTGCTGCGGGGAACCGATATGCCGATCAAACAGGTCGGCATCCTCGTGGGCTACCACGACCCGCACTTTTTCAGTAAGATCTTCAAAAGCAACCTTGGCACCTCGCCGCAGAGCTACCGCGACGGAGACGCAGGAACCGGATGAGCGGCAGGACTCTCGTATGAGGGCACTTATTCACGATTTTTGTCCGTAGGCCACAAATGTCGTTTGGCTTACGGGATTTGAACCTTTGCGTTTTGCATGAAATCGTGCTGCGCACGATGAAATCCGAGCAAGCTCGGATGAAATCTTCGGTGTTGCCTCAGATGAAATTAAATCCACCCATCCGCCGTCGAGGCGGATTTCATCCAACGAAGTTGGATTTCATCGTCGAAGACGATTTCACCCACCCGCAAGGGTGGATTTAGTTGAAAAAAGCACCGACAAAGTCGATGCTTTTTTCTGGCGGAGAAGGAGAGATTCGAACTCTCGCGCCGATTGCTCGACCTACACCCTTAGCAGGGGCGCCTCTTCACCGACTTGAGTACTTCTCCGTGTTCGCTGAACAGATGCTATTATAACACATATGTTTTCATTTTGCAAGGGGTAAATTGAAATTTTTATAAAAAGCTGTATTTTCTTATTATTGCAATATCCGGGAATATCTGTTATAATATAACAAATTGATTTTACGAGGAAATTAAAATGTCAAACAGACCCTTGGCGGACCGTATCCGTCCGCAGTGCTTTGATGATATGGTGGGACAGCAGCACCTCTTCGGAGATAAGGGGGCTATACGCCGTATAGTCACCAGCGGTTATCTGCCCAATATGATATTCTGGGGCCCTCCCGGCACGGGTAAGACCACGGCGGCAAACATTATTGCCGCGCAGTCGGGCATGACTCTGCGCTGTCTTAACGCTACATCTGCGTCTCTTTCCGACGTTCGCGAGGTCATAGCCGAAACAGATTCGGTATTCGGCTCCGAGGGCATACTTCTTTACCTTGACGAGATACAGTATTTTAACAAAAAGCAGCAGCAGTCTCTTTTAGAATATATGGAGAACGGTAAGATAACCCTTATCGCATCCACTACCGAAAATCCTTATATCTACGTATACAACGCTATCATTTCCCGTAGCGCTACCTTTGAGTTCAAGTCGGTAACTGCAGGGGATATCGTTCCCGCACTTCGCCGTGCGCTCGGCATACTTAATTCCGAGACCGAGAATAAAAAAGAGGCTTCTGACGATGCCCTTGAATATATTGCCGAGATAGGTGCGGGAGACGTAAGACGAAGCCTTAACTATCTCGAAAACGCATACCACATCTGCGACGAGATAAACGTTGATAACATCAAGACCTTTGCGCCCAAGGTGGTAGGTAACTTTGATAAGGCGGGTACGGTACACTATGACGTGCTGTCCGGAATACAGAAGTCTATCCGAGGCTCTGACCCCGACGCTACCATATTCTACGTGGCAAAGGCCCTTGAGGGCGGCGATCTTATAGGTGTTTGCAGACGCTTGCAGGTCATAGCAAGCGAGGATATAGGGCTTGCCTATCCTCAGGCAGCGGCAATAGTCCGTGCCTGCGTTCAGTCCGCCTTTGATCTTGGTATGCCCGAGGCGCGTATACCTCTTGCCAACGCGGCTATCCTTTTGGCTACCGCGCCCAAATCTAACTCCGCATACAACGCCTACGCTGCGGCAGTATCTGATATAGAAAAGGGAAAGGGACAGAACGTTCCCCCTCATATGCGCCCCAGTAACAGATACGATAACTATAAATATCCTCACGATTATCCGGGACATTACGTTAAGCAGCAGTATCTTCCCGACGATCTTAAGGGAGCAAAATACTACGCTTTCGGTGACAATAAGACCGAGCAGGCGGCAAAGAAATATTGGGAGCTTATCAAGGGCGAAAGTCTTTGAACTCTAAACTCATCACCGGCAAGAAGTTTTTGATCGTATTATTAAAACGGCTCGAAAAAATCGAGCCGTTTACTTGTTTTGTATTATCTTTCCGGATGATTTAAGCCTTTAGGTAATCCCAGTATATAATCAGCAGAAACACCGTAGAATCTGCAGAGCTTTTCTAAATGTTCTATCGGGAGCTTTCTGTTTCCGTTTTCATATTCGCTGTAATATTGCTGTGTGGTCCCCAAAAGCTCCGCGATATCTTTTTGTGTGGTTTTGGGTACACGGTCTATGCGAAGATTTCTAAGAGTTTGTCCGATATCCATTTTTGTAACTCCTTT
Source organism: Eubacteriales bacterium (assembly GCA_045133915.1). GTDB lineage: Bacteria > Bacillota > Clostridia > Oscillospirales > CAG-272 > RGIG7300. The sequence goes on from JBGUUX010000039.1 coordinate 3,258, forward strand.
TATCTTTTTGTAAATTATATCATACATCACAAATTATGTGTTGACTTTACATCACAAGTGATGTATAATGATATAAAACAACAAAGGAGAGAAATATAATGTCGATACTTGAAGAACTATATAACGGAAACATTTGTCCCGCTGATAAATATATGAAACGGGGAAGTGAATATTATGAGATATCCCGATTTCTTGCAAATAAAGAGGACGTATTTTTAGAAAACCTTACTCAAGAGCAAAAAGCACTGTATGAAGAAATACTCGACAAAAGAACAGATCAAGAGAATATATATACAAAGGAGATTTTTGCGGAGGGCTTTCGTCTCGGTGCACAGATAATGCTCGAAATACTGACAGAACAGGAAAAACAGTTGATCTCAATATAATCAAAACAGCGTATGAAACGCTGTTTTGATTATATATAGACATTCGGGAAAAGTTGTGATATAATTACCTAAAGAATTTTTGAGGTGGCTTATGAATATAACTGTTATAGACGGTCAGGGCGGAGCCCTTGGCGCAAAGCTGGTAAAAGAAATTTTGTCAGAGTTTGACGATATTAACTTAAGCGTGGTGGGAACCAATGCACTTGCCACCGCAGCGATGCTCAAAGCGGGAGCAAAAAACGGTGCAACGGGAGAAAATCCCGTAGTGGTTGCCTGCCGCAAGGCTGACGTTATCATCGGACCGGTAGGTATCGTCATTGCCGACTCGCTTATGGGTGAGGTTACCGAAAAAATGGCTCTCTCTGTAGCAAGAGCAGATGCCGTGCGTATACTTATACCTATGAATAAGTGCGATAATTTTGTAGCAGGTATATCCGAGCCTAATACCGGTGAGCTTATCGCAGATGTTATAAAGAAATTACACAGTATAATTTAGCAAAAACGCTTGATTATTTATTATAACTGTGTTACAATGTACCCGTTGTTCTGAAGAACGATAAAAAAGCAGAAGCTTTCTATATTTATTTTATTTATATCAATCAACGATACTATGAAGGTGTCATTATCCCTGTAGGGGTAGTGGCATTTTTTATTGCTATCTGTATCAGAAAGGAAGCTTTTATGAAAAAACACAACAGTCTTGTAAAGATGATACTTGCCGCCCTCTTTTTGGCTATGTCCTACGTTATGCCCTTTTTAACAGGACAGATACCCGAGATAGGAGCAAAGCTCTGCCCCTTGCATATCCCCGTGCTTCTCTGCGGATTTATCTGCGGTCCCGTATGGGGTCTTGCGGTAGGCTTCGTCGCACCTCTGCTCCGTTCCCTCATCCTTGGTATGCCCCCTCTTTTCCCCACGGCTCTGTGTATGGCGTTTGAATTAGCAGTGTACGGTGTTATGACGGGGGGTATGCACAAGATACTTCCCAAGAAAAAGCCTTTTGTTTACGTTTCGCTTGTTATCGCAATGCTTGCAGGCAGAGCAGTATGGGGTGTGGCTATGATGGTATGTATGGGAATTGCAGGAACACCCTTTACCCTTGAAGCGTTTATTGCAGGAGCCTTTGTCAACGCTATACCCGGCATTATTGTGCAGATAATCCTTGTTCCCATACTGGTTATGGTGCTTGATAATTCAAAAATATTAAAATTAAAGGGTTGAAAATGAAAACTAAAGAAATGCTTGCAGAGCATTTTTCAAGATATCCAAAATGTGAAATACAGGATATATTTAAGTTTATACACCAGAGCAGCTATGGTTGTGAGCATATGGTGTCAAGTCTTGATAAGGCTGTAGAATATATCAAAAGCGAATATGAAAAGGGAATAGTTGCATCCGAGATCATACCCCTTGACGGAGACTACAGCCGTGTTCCGTTGTCCTATATCGACAAAGGACTTTCTCCCGAGACCTTCGGAAAGATCTTTTATCTGTCTGCCGCGAAAGTAGATGGCAGAGATGCACTTCTCAAAAAGCTGGACACCGTAAGGGAGCTTATGGAGGAAGAACTGTTACCCTTTGATAGATCCGAGTTTGAAAAAGCGGTGGATGAATGGTCAAAAAAAGATTTTTGCGCTCTTCATCATTCCGGTAGATTCAGAGAGGAATATAAGCCCGCCTACCGTGTGATCTCAAATAAATTCATATCCTTTCTTCCCCTCTTCTGTGAGCTTGACAAAAGACTTGCAGAGGGTAAGGTAACACTTACCGTAGAGGGTTCAAGTGCAAGCGGTAAGAGTACCCTCGGAGCTATACTCGAGGATATTTACGGCGGCAATCTTATCCATACCGACGATTTCTTTTTGCAGGTACACCAGCGCACCCCCGAGAGATTTGCCGAGGTGGGCGGAAACCTGGACAGAGAGCGTTTTTATGCCGAGGTGGTTAAAGGGCTTGAAATCGGAGAAGAATTTTGTTACCGCCGCTTTGACTGCTCCACCATGTCCTTAGGCGAGAGTGTCAGGGTAGAACCGAAGAAGCTTACCATAATCGAGGGGGCATATTCTATGCACCCTTATTTCGGAGAATATTATGACCTGTCGGTGTTTCTGGATATAGCTCCCGACCTGCAGAGGGAGCGCATACTTAAGCGTAATCCCAATATGGCAGAGCGATTCTTTGGTGAGTGGATACCATATGAAAGGGTTTACTTTGACGGTACGAATATTAAGGACAGATGCGATGTTGTTATCACTGTGAACTGAGGACATATATATTATATCACGCTTTCGGGCGTGGGGGGAGGGTACCACCCTCTCTTTTTTCTCTTTCACTCTCTTTTTTACTTTACTTAACCTAACTTATCTTATCTTAACTTGGGTTGCCATTTGGTTGCCGTTTGGTTGCCGTGGACGGTTACCATCTCTATTTATATAAGGGTTATGTTACTGAAACATTCATATAAAAAACAAGGCTGATTTTTTAGCCTTGTTTTTCTGTCAGTATGCCGTAACGTCCGTATATACAGATCGATATTATTTTCGCTATCTCATCCGTTGACCTTGAACAGTCCTCTCTCAGCCATTGCAGGATAATAGCGTTTATACCGTTGAGATAATACGTCATTACGTATTTTCTGTCATCCAATGGATAACCAAATCTGTCAAGAATAGGGTTAAACACGTTTTCAAACATCTTTTTGTACACGTCTTCAAATCCCAATATTTTGTTGTGGGCAAGAGCGGTGACAAACACACGTTTGTGGTCTCTTATATAGGACAGATAAGGAGTAAGATATTTGTCACTTATAAACATCAGCTCGTTAAGCTCGCAATCCTTAAGCTCAAGCGCCACGGCACGTGTATCTGTGGAAAAATATGATAGAAAATCATCCAGCAGATACCTTGATGCCTCCTCAAGCAGCTCACCGATGTTTTCGTAGTGAAGATAAAAGGTAGAACGGTTAACTCCTGCTAGAGAACACACCTCGCTTACGCTGATATATTCTATCGACTTCTTTTCCAACAGAGATATAAGTGCCAAGTCCATTTTGATAGCCGTGTTAAAGTATTTACTTTCGGATCTGTTCACCTTTCCACCTCCTGACAGTGTGCTTATTTTTCTGCTATTTCACGGGCGAGCTGTACGATCTCGTAAGCGTATTTTGCCTTGCCCTTTTCCAAAAGTCTTTTGTAGATAGGGTAGTTTACCGAGCAGCCTGCGAAACCGATAATGCCTAAAACAATGCCTAACACCATTGCCGCAGCGCCGCTGCCGATAACCTGCATTGCAAGGCTCATTCCAAGACCTGCCACAAGGCAGGAAACTATACCGAAGGTATAGGTAAATACCGTTGCGGGGAGCTTTGCCTTAGCGTCAAGCTTTTTTAAGGCGATTATCTTAGAGTTGTCCTTGGGAGCATAGTCCTTTGCTATAGATTCTGCATAGATCTTGTCTGTGTTCATTTTAAATTCCTCCTGTGATTTTGTGATTATATTATACGGTACTTCATAGGGGGATTGAACAACAACGGCAAAGTGAAATGTTGATTTCAAGCTCTTTCTGTATTGATTTTATCAGCGAGAGGTATTTTTGTCAATTGTGGGTGGCACTCTCATTTTGTTTTCTTTTCTTTTATTTTCTTTTCTTTTATTTGTGTACTTTCCGTCACGGAAACCGGGGTTTCTTCTCCGTAAACTCGGGTTAACGGTACGGAAAGTACAGTTAAACGGGTATTTCTGCTGCAGAAATAAAAAATGTTGCATTAATGCAACATCGACAACAAAAAAGCAAGGCATTTTCGGCCTTGCTTTATGGTTTGTTGGGTTAACGGTTCTTGAATTGATGTAAATACAATTTGCCGTCTCTGTATTCAACCAACATTACGTGACAGACAGAGGTTTCGTTTTTAGTCATCATTTCGCTGTAAAAATCCAAGTACAGCTTTAAATATTTTTCTTCAAATTCCTGCATGATCTCTTCCGGAAAATCCTTCTTTTTCAGTACATAGAAGCTAAAGAAAGGATTTGATTCTCCGGGAGATATATACATAGACGATATGATCTGTCCCTTAATATTGTTTTTCAGATAGAACATATCAAAGGTGTTTTTGAAGGTGCCGTATATACGGCCGGTATGTGCAAAATTCAAGGTTACATCGGTATCGTCAAACAGGGCTTTCGCCTTTTTCATCGAACAGGGAAAGCATTCTCCGTTATTTAACGGACGGCTTATTACTTTCACGGGATCACCTCTTTTGATAACTTCGATCAACACATAGATTATATCACAGAAAGAAAGAGTTTTCAACACTTTGCGGCTTTTGATGCTGAGATAGTGTCCTTAGGACAGTATCTATTATAACAAGCTCGAGATAGAGTCCTTAGGACAGTATCATTTATAATAAGCCCGAGATAGTGTCATCAGGACATTATTTTTGTTTAGAATTCTTTATTTTGCCAATAACAGTTGGCGGTTGGTGTTTGTGATGATAGTAACGGCTTCTGCCCGTGTACAGAGAGCTTTAGGACGGAGCATATTATTGTTGTCTCCGAACAAAAAGGGCTGCTCTGTACCCCCCATGCCGTTGTCAAGTATACACTGTACCAGTCCCGTGGCAAATTTCATTGCCTCTACGGCATAGTCCGATGTGGTGCTATGATCGGTGAACTTATAGAAATTCTCATCTAAACACCCGTATTCTCTGTTACTGTCCTTCATATACGCTCTGTATATCACGGTGACAAGGTCCTGTCGGATGATATATTCGCCAACACCGAATCTGTTGTTTCCTGTACCAAGCATAATAGAGTTACGGTATGCCCATTCTACGGCGTTGCAATACCAGCTTCCTGCCTTTACATCAGAGAACGAATAGGTATCGTATTTTTCATCAGCACCGCTCCAATTATAGAATATCATTGCCGCCTGTTCTCTTGTCAGAAGATCGTTTGGACGGAATTGCGTTTCACTTGTTCCGAAAACAAGGTTGTTTTTGTATGCCCGGCTGATGCTGTCGTAATACCAAGCGGTTTCTTTTACATCGGTGAAGGGAAGCTGTCCGTCGTTTGCAGAAATGTAAAATGCAAATGACGAAATCAGTACAGCGACGGTTAAAATAACGGTTATTGATCTTTTCATTTTCAAACCTCCCCTAAGGTACTGTTTATAAGTACAAAAATAAAGTAGATTTTACTACAAGAAATTGATTTTTGGATAATGTAATCAAAGGTTACAATTTCCGAGATATACTCCTTAGGACTGTATTTTGTATAACGGATGTTGCATTAGTGCAACACGGTGATATGATCTGCCTTACGGCAGATGCGATATGCCTGCGGCGCGATATGTACAATGTACGCGATATTTCTTGCGAAGCGATAAAAAGCCTTCCCCTAAGGGGAAGGGGGACCATCGAAGATGGTGGATGAGGTGTACATCATACCGATAAACTGACAGTAATAAAAACTATACTAAACTGTATCTTCACACAATTTATAATTATTATGTATCCTGTATATCATTTGGTGATGCTCTCCTCATCCACCGCCAAGGGCGGTCCCCCTTCTCCGCTGGAGAAGGCAAAAAGAAGCTTTTGGCAGGACACGTCCTGCACCGATAATCGGATTTAGTTAACCGTAATCCCACGGTATCACACGATGGTAAAACAAAAGAAGCTTTTGACCCTTTTGGGGTCAAAAGCCTCATTAATTCTGCATTCTGCATTAATTCTGCACTCTGCATTAATTCTGCACTCTGCATTAATTATGCGTTCAGCATCTTCTCCGCCGCTGCACGCTTGGTACAAAGCGCAAGCGCCTCGCTTGCGAGTTTAAGCTCATCAAGGGGAGGGAAGGTAGGAGCGATACGGAGGTTCTTGTCCTCGGGATCCTTGCCATAGGGGAAGGTCGCGCCTGCGGGGGTGAGGTTTACACCAAGCTCGCACATCATCTCGTATACACGCTTTGCGGTACCGGGGAGAACGTCAAGGGAGATAAAGTAACCGCCCTCGGGCTTGGACCAGTTTGCAATACCTAAGCCTGTAAGCTCACGGGTAAGAACCTCGTCAACCATACGGAACTTGGGAGCGATGATAGCTGCGTGCTTTTCCATATGGCGAAGAATGCCTTCCAGATTGCCGAAGTATTTAACGTGACGCATCTGGTTGAGCTTGTCGTGACCGATGGTCTGAACGGTAAGGATCTTCTTGATAGCGTCAATGTTGTGCTTGGAGGATGCGATAACCGCAAGACCTGAACCGGGGAAGGAAATCTTGGAGGTAGAGGTAAATACGTACGCCATATTGTCGTTGCCGTACTTAGCGCACTCCTTGATGATGGAGGGCTGCTTGGGAGCACCCGAGTAGAGGGAGTGGATGATATAAGCATCGTCCCAGAAGATACGGAAATCCTTTGCCGCAGGCTTCATGGAAGCAAGACGGCTGATAACCTCGTCAGAGAAGATAACGCCTGTAGGGTTAGAGTACTTGGGTACGCACCAGATACCCTTGATAGAAGCGTCCTCGGAAACCAGCTTTTCAACTGTATCCATATCGGGACCGTCTTCCTTCATCTCAACGGTGATCATCTCGATGCCCATCTTCTCGCAGATAGAGAAGTGTCTGTCATAGCCGGGAGCGGGGCAGAGGAACTTGATCTTGCCCTGAACCGCCCAAGGTGTAGAGCCCTCATCTTCAACACCAAAGATCATATTTCTTGCAAAGGTGTCGAACATAAGGTTAAGGGATGAGTTACCGCCGATAATAAGGTTGTCGGCAGGTATGTCAAGAAGCTCGGCAAAGATAGCCTTTGCTTCGGGGATACCGTCAAGAACGCCGTAGTTACGGCAGTCGGTACCGCCCTCGGTCTTGCAGTCCTCCTTATCAGAGAGGATGCCCAGCATTTCCATGGTCAGGTTAAGCTGATCTTTGTCAAGGATACCTCTTGCCATATTGAGCTTGAGGTTTTTTGCCTTTAATTCGTTAAATTCGTTGTCAAGTGCTGCCTTGGTAGCTTCAAGCTGGGCAGCGGAAAGCTGTGTATATTCCATCTATTATAATAACTCCATTAGAAATCTGCGTTGCCTGTTGTACGGGGGAAGGACTGTACGTCGCGGATGTTGGATATACCGGTAACGTACATAATAAGTCTCTCAAAGCCGAGACCGAAGCCTGCGTGCTTTGCACCGCCAAAGCGGCGAAGGTCAACGTACCACTTGTAGTCCTCTTCGTTAAGGCCGAACTTAGTGAGGGACTCAAGAAGAACGTCAAGTCTCTCTTCTCTCTGAGAACCGCCAACCAGCTCACCAACACCGGGAACAAGAAGGTCCATAGCTGCAACGGTCTTCTGGTCGTCGTTGACACGCATATAGAACGCCTTGATATCACGGGGCCAGTCGGTAACAAATACGGGCTTGCCGTAAACCTTTTCGGTAAGGTATCTCTCGTGCTCGGTCTGGAGGTCCATACCCCACTCTGCGGGATAATCAAAGTTCTCGCCGGACTTCTGGAGGATATCAACAGCCTCTGTGTAGGTAACGCGTGCAAAGTCGCTGTTTACGATATTGTTCAGTCTGTCAAGGAGAGTGTTGTCCATAAACTTATTGAAGAACTCAAGCTCTGTGGGGCAGTTCTCCATGATATAACCGATAACGTACTTGAGCATCTTTTCGCAGAGCTCCATATCGTCGCAAAGGTCTGCAAACGCCATCTCGGGCTCCATCATCCAGAACTCAGCTGCATGACGGGGTGTGTTGGAGTTCTCTGCACGGAAGGTGGGACCGAAGGTGTAAACGTTAGCGAACGCCATAGCGTAGCACTCTACGTTGAGCTGACCGGAAACAGTCAGGTTAGCGGACTTGCCGAAGAAGTCCTGAGAGTAGTCGATCTCGCCATCCTCGGTACGGGGAGGATTGTCCATATCAAGGGTGGTGATACGGAACATCTCGCCTGCGCCCTCACAGTCGGAAGCTGTGATGATGGGGGTGTGTACGTATACAAAGTTGTTCTCTGCAAAGAACTTGTGGATACCCTGTGCCGCAACAGAGCGAACACGGAATACTGCGTTAAAGGTATTGGTACGGGGACGGAGATGCGCTATGGTACGAAGGAACTCCATAGAATGTCTCTTCTTCTGGAGAGGATATTCGGGCACGGATGTACCTGTAATCTCTACAGCCTCTGCCTTAAGCTCAAAGGGCTGCTTTGCCTCGGGGGTAAGCTCAAGTGTACCCTCACAAACAAAGGATGCGCCTACGTTCTGCTTAGCTACGTCCTTATAGTTTTCTAACTTTGCGTCCTCAAAAACTACCTGCAGACAGGGAAAGGTGGAACCGTCGTTAAGCTCGATAAAGCCAAAGACGTTGGATGCACGGATGGAACGCGCCCATCCTGCAACGGTGATCTTCTGTCCTGCATATTTTTCGGGGGAAGCAAACAGTTCTTTAATTGTAACTCGCTTCATTTTCTATATCTCCTTTGGGTGGATTGGCATAATAATGTACTATTATATAATATATTTTCCAAAATTACAATAGGTTATTTAGAAAAATTCGGAATTCGGAATTCGGAATTCGGAATTAAAGGAAGATTTTTGCACCTTTGGGTGCAAAAATCTACCATAAATCTTAACTCTGCACTCTACACTCTGCATTCAAAAAAGGCACTCTCACGAGTGCCTTTTTATTATTCTATTTCTGCTGTATCGTCAGCTACGGGCGCTGTGGTTGTGGGAGCCTCGCTCTGCTGGAATGCAGTTTCGGGGATCACGTCGGGGAGCGCGTAGACAGCGTTGGAGTCAACGTCTACGGTATAAGCCTCCTGCCAGCCCTTAACAGTCTCGGTGATGTAGGTCTCAAGCATTGCGTTGTAAGCATCGTTCTGCCACTGAGCTCGGCCTTCACCTACGTAGTACATTACGTGGTAACCGTACTGGGTCTTAACAACGCCTGTGTCGCCCTGGGCCCTTGCCTCGTCAAAGAGCCAGTTTTCAAACTCTGCAACCATATCGCCCTTCTTTACGTTTTCGTAAAGGGAGTTTGCGTCTTCGTTATTTTCCTTTGCAAGAGCGTCAAAAGCCTCTGCGGTCTTGTCGCCTGCAAGGTAGGTAGCAAGGATCTCGTCAGCCTTAGCCTTAGCATCCTCGTCAGAGAGGGTAGCGCCGGTCTTAATGAGGATGTGACGAACGTCTCTTGTAGCGTCCTCTACACGGTATGCGGTCTTTTCAAGCATATATACTGTGTATGTGCCTGCGCCGTCGTCTATAAGTGTAACGTCACCTACCATACGCTCAGCAGCAAACGCCCATGTAGAAAGGTCTGTGCCGTCTGTGTAAGCAGCTGCGGTGGTGATAGCCTCTGCCTTGGTCTTGATCTCGTCCTCGGTGAGGGGAGTTTCAAGATCTGCGTTTGCCTCGGTGAGGTTTGCTGCAACCCATGCAACAAACGCATCCTTAGAGGTAGCTGCTGCCTTGAGAGCCTCTGCGTCAGCCTTAGCCTCTGCATAAGCCTTGTTCTTTGTAGCCTCGTCAGCATCCTCCGCAACGTCAGCCTTTATAGCGTAGGAGCGGTAGTCAACCTTGTCAAGGCTGTTTTTGTTGGTGATGTAGTAGGTCTCAAAGTCCTCGTTGGTGATAGAGTCGCTGTACTCGCCCTCTACCTTGTTGTAGTACTCGGAAGCATAGATCTGGAGCTCAAGAGCGTCACGTACGTCAGACTCCTTGATGCCTGCGCCGAATACGTTGAGAAGATACTGTTCAAAATCAACCTTCATAGACTCAGCGTTAGCCTTGAGAGCATCGATCTGAACATCTATCTTGTCCTTAAGATCCTCAACCTTAAAGCCTGCGTCAAGAGCAGCCTCTGCATAGAGGAGGTAGCCGTTAACAGAGTTAGCTGTGTTGTTGAGGAAGTAGTCAAACCAAGAGGTCTGTTCGTCATAAGCCTGGCTCTTCATAGAGCTGTGAGGATCAAGACCCATGTACTGGAAGTATGTGCCGTACTGGTTGTAGGTGTTGTAGAAGTCAGAGAAGTAATAGTAGGTCATCATGCAGTTGTTGACCTTGTAGTTCTCGGATTCGATAGCGATCTCTTTTCTCAGGGAAGCGCCGGAATTGAGGTGCTTGGAGTAGAGAACGCCGCCTGCGATAAATGCAACGGAGAGGATAACGATAGCGAGGAGAGCCGCTACGATAACTCTTACTGTACGCTGCTTCTGGGAAACGTATTTCTTAGTTGCCATGATAATTCCTTTCATATGTAAAAAATATCTTTATAAGTATAAACCTTATTTGTGAACATAAGGTGAAAATTTTGTGAACATAGTTGTTGTTTATGCGGTTGAATTATTATCCGAAATGTGTTATAATAATATTTGACCGACAAAATAACTGAAAATGAGGTTTGTCCATGGAAATAAATAATAACGTTTTTGAGACCTTTGAGGGTGGTATACGTCAGTATCTTGCGCAGATGCAGCTGTATGATGCCGCAATCAAGGAGGTCAAGACAAAGCTTGAGATACTGGACAACGAGTTCAGTATAAAATACGACCATAATCCCATACATAATATTCTGTCCCGTCTTAAGTCCCCCTTAAGCATTATGCAAAAGCTTAAAAGACGAGACCTTCCCCTTAATCTTGAATCCTTAAAAACGGGAATGAACGATATCGCAGGTATACGTGTAATATGCAACTATCTTGACGATATATATCATATAGCAGATCTTCTGACAGGTCAGGATGACGTAAAGCTTCTTCTGCGACGCGACTATATCAAGCATCCTAAGGAAAGCGGATACCGCAGCCTGCATCTGGTGGTGGAGATACCCGTGTTCTTGGCTGAAAGGGTAGAGCACGTTAAGTGTGAGGTGCAGATACGCACCATAGCAATGGACTTCTGGGCAAGTCTTGAGCATCAGCTCAAGTATAAGAGAAGCACCGACGTGTCCGAGGAGCTCAGAAACCGTCTCAAGATATGCGCCGATGCCATTACCGAGGTGGACGTAGAGATGCAGGAGATACATAAGGACATTCAGAAGGATGTTCAGAAGGAAAGGACTGACGGAGAGTGAACGTAGTAACTCTTGGAAAATCATTGGGCTTTATAAAGCAGCTTACCGATATATCCGCATCTACTGTGGCTCCGGTAAACACACCGCCGCAAAAGCCTGCTTTTATACCCGACGGTGACACAAGCGTTTACGCCTTGCCCGAGAGCGAGGGCGTGTCCTCGGATATGCTCTGCAGCTATATTGAGGAAATTTATAACAATAAAAGTATAAACGTACAAGGACTTATCGTCTCCCGACACGGCAAAACTCTTTTAAAAATGGGCTTTGACTCCTGGGACAGCGACGTTTGGAAGTGCGCTTTTTCTCAGTCAAAAAGCGTTACCTCTATAGCTATAGGTATGCTTATGGAGGACGGAGTTCTTACGCCAAACACCACCGTAGCCGACATTTTCGGCAAAAAGGTACCTGCCCTTTATAAGAGCAAATTTAAGGAGATGACTATGCTTCATCTTCTCAATATGTCAAGCGGAGCTCTTTTTAACGAGCTTATGTGTATCACCACCGACAACTGGGTCAAGGGCTTTTTTACCACCGGCTCAAGCTTTGCACCGGGTGAAAAATTTAACTACAACAGCCTTAACACCTATATGCTTTCCGCAACGGTATCAATGCTTACCGGCAAGAGCATGGCTGACTTTCTTGACGAAAGGTTGTTCAAGCCCTTAGGCATCACCAACTATTTCTGGGAAAAGTGTCCCAAGGGCGCCAACAGAGGCGGTTGGGGACTCTTTATCAAATCTGCCGATCTTGTCAAGATAGGACAGATGCTTTTGCAGAACGGTGAGTGGGAGGGTAAGCATATCCTCTCGGCAAAATATATCAAGGCGGCTACCGAAAAGCGTATAGCCGTTCCCGAAGGCGCAGGCGACTATGACTACGGTCTGCAGATATGGACCGCCCGCGACTATAACGGCTTTTTGTTTAACGGTATGCTTGGTCAGAACATGTTTTGTTTTGCTGACAGCGGTATCATCGTTGCGGTAAACTCGGGTAACACCGATATATTCCAGAAAAACGATATATTCCCTATAACTCATAAGTATTTCAATCAGAGCTTTGCCGATAGCCTTCCCCGTGATAAAAAGGGAGAAAAAAGGCTCAAAAAGCTTACAGCAACTCTGTCTCATTACCGTCCCAGACGTAATAAGCACCTCTACGAGCGTATATTCCGTAAGAGAAATATCGCCCGTCATTGCGAGGAGATAGTCGGCGACTATACCGTTACCTCAAAGGATGCGGTATCTCTGGGGCTTGTACCCGTGCTTATGCAGGTTATACTGAACAACTATACCAAGGGAACTTTGGGCTACAGCTTCGGCCGTGATGAGAGAGGACTTTATCTCATATACAGAGAAAACGGTTGTGAAGCCAAGCTTCATATCGGTTTCGACGCTCCCGAAAGGGATAATATC
>JBGUUX010000040.1:0-12666 GCA_045133915.1 Eubacteriales bacterium
ATTGCGACAGTTTGCGTTCCGCAAACTCCTTGCATAATTCCACCAACCGTATCAAAGATACGGGGTGTCATGGATCTGCATTCTGCACTCTGCATTAAAACAAATAAGGAACTGCTAACGCAGTTCCTTATTTATTTTCTATAAACTTTTTAAGACATTCTACCGTTTCGCTTGAGATATAATGCTCTATACGGCAGGCATCCTCTTCCGCAGTCTCCTGTGATACACCTAAAAGAGTCAGCGCCTTTGTAAGGATACCGTGACGGGCATATACGTCCTCGGCTACCCTCTTTCCCTCGTCGGTCAAGCGGATATAGCCGTCAGCATCTACGTCGATCATACCGCCGTTTTTCAGTATTCCCATAGCACGGCTCACACTTGGCTTGGAGTAACCCGTATAGTTGACAACGTCTATTGAACGGACGTTGGTCTTTTCGCGGGAGAGCACCAGTATGGTCTCAAGGTACATCTGTCCCGATTCCTGTATATTCATCACTTAAACTCCTCGGGTAAAAATTCTTTGTCTATTACGTCGCAAAGTATTGCGGTAAGGCTCTCTTTGTCGGCGTTTATTCCGTAGACCTTGCCAAAGGTGGAGGCAAGCTCGGGGGTAAAGTCGGAAAGATAATAGAGCTTAGAGTTATAATAGCTCGGTCCGAAATGGTGTACCACGGGGGTAAACAGCACGTTCTGTATGCTTATCTCACCGTCCGCCTTAACTATATCAAAGGTACAAAGACCGCCAAGCATATTGGAGGATTTCATCATAACCGCCACAAGGTCACCTAAGGAATATATACATAGGGTCTTGTTGCCGTTGTCAGAGTTAATCCACTCTACAGGCTGGATAACGTGGGGATGTGTACCGATGATAACGTCTACACCCTCGTCACACATTATCTGTGCCAGTTCCCTCTGCTCAGCGGTAGGCTCAAACTGATTTTCGTTGCCCCAATGAACAGAGACTATAAGGGTATCTGCCGAATCTCTTACACGGCGGATATCCTCTATAAGCTGATCCTTTTCGAGATAGGGTACGACTACGTCATAGCCGTCCCAAGGCTTAAAGCCGTTTGTGGCATATGTATAAGAAAGGAACACCATGGATATTCCGTTCTTTTCTACCACTACGGGCTTATTGTATACCTCCTCGTTCTCATAACCGCCGATAAGGGTAACGTCCTTGGTGCGCCAGTATTCGATGGTATCAAGCAGACCCGGTGTGGTGGTGTCAAGCATATGGTTGTTAGCTATATTGACTATATCAAAGCCGATCTCGGTGAGCTGGTCACCCAGATGCTGAGGAGAGTTAAAACAGGGGTAGTCGCTATAACCGTACTCTGCCCCCGACATCATAGTCTCCTGATTGATATATGAGATATCAGCTGCTTCTATTGCAGGACGGATATTCTCGTATATAGGCATAAAGTTATACTCGGGATACTGACTGTTTGCACGGTTCTTTGCATCGGTAAAGCCGCACTGATAGATGATATTGTCGCCGACTGCGGCAAATGAAAGCTTAGAAACAGTAGGTTCTTTTTCTTCCTGCTCGGTTGTATCGGAAGGAACTGCATCCTCAAAGCCGCTGATATAAAAATCGGTAACCTTGCCCTCCTCTTCTGCGGGAGCTTTAGTACATCCGCAAAGAAGCAGGATAAGGGCAAGTGTAAGTACCAGAAGTTTACGCATTTATAAGTCTCCTTATAATAGGTTCAAGTATGTCCGCAAAACGTTCAAAGGTCTCGTCAGTTGGATGAAGTCCGTCTGCGGTCATATCAGGTATAGGCTTGTTGTACATCCAGGCGCCGTCAAGGAAATATACGTTCTTATCTCCCTCACGCTGGGCGTTGGAGTAGGTGCGGTATATTACGTCACGGCGAAGGGAATTATTCACGTGATCGTTAAAAAGATCAGGCTTTGACATGATAAGCACGGGAAGCTCGGGATGATACTTACGTACCGTCTTAAAGAATCTCTCGTGTCTTTCTTCCAGCTCCTCCACGTTTAATGCGTTATGGTCGTAGCCTATAAGGAGCATGGACATATCGTGATTTTCGCAGATATACTCGGCATATCTTACCTCACCTCTGCAAGAGCCTGCCATACCGAAGTTATAATAATCACAATCAAGACGGCGGGAAAGTATTGCGGGATAGGTGTTTCCGGGACGGCTTGCCGCAATACCGTTGGTGATAGAAGAACCGTAGAAAACCACGGGCTTCTTTATGGTATATTCCTTTGCAGGACGGATATCATCACAAATCACCTTAGTATCAAGCACCTTTGAGGCAATGGGGAGATTGATCTGGATCTGTTCACCTTTGTTTTCAAAGCTGAACTCATATTCGGTAACGCCGAAATCAGAGGGGCCGAAGGCTCCGATAAACTCTCCGTCTATATATACGTCGCAGCCTGCCGCACCTATGACAGTCATAGGGCCAAGAGGATTGCAACTGCCGAGAGTTATCTTTACTTTGATCACGGGGGAGCTTGAAGCAAAGCGGAGTCTGCCGCCTGCCGCATAAGTGCAGCTTGTAAGACCCACGTGGCTGAGCATCTCTATAACGTAGTCGTTTACACGGCTATAGTCAGAACGAAGTCCGTATAACATTATATCTTTTCTCCCAGTATATTAATATATTTTTTATAGAATGATTCGTAATAGCCGCCGTCAAGAGCGTCTCTTATCTTCTGCATAAGCTCGTTGTAGAAGTAGAGGTTATGAAGTACGCAGAGACGGGGACCAAGCGCCTCTCTTGCCTTGAATAGGTGGCGGATATACGCCTTAGAGTAGTTACGGCAAGCAGGACAGTTACACTCGGGGTCGATGGGGGTATCGTCCATAAGGTACTTTTCGTTCATAACGTTTATCTTACCCTTCCAGGTAAAGAGGTTGCCGTGACGGGCGTTACGGCTGGGCATTACGCAGTCAAAGAAGTCTACACCGCGGTAAACAGCCTCAAGAATGTTGCAGGGTGTACCTACACCCATAAGGTATCTGGGCTTATCCTTAGGCATATGAGGCTCTACCGCATCTATGATACGGTACATCTCCTCTGCCTCTTCACCTACTGCAAGACCGCCGATAGCGTAGCCGTCAAGGTCAAGCTCGGCAATCTCCTTCATATGAGCGATACGCAGATCCTCATATGTTCCGCCCTGGTTGATACCAAAGAGCATCTGCTCTTTGTTGATGGTTTCGGGCAGAGAATTGAGTCTTGCCATCTCATCCTTACAACGCTTAAGCCAGCGTGTAGTACGGTGGGTCGAGTCTCTTACGTAATTATAGGGTGCGGGGTTTTCGATACACTCGTCAAACGCCATTGCTATAGTGGAAGCAAGGTTAGACTGTATCTGCATGCTTTCCTCGGGACCCATAAATATCTTCTTACCGTCCATATGAGAAGCAAAGTAAACGCCTTCCTCCTTAATACGGCGGAGCTTGGCAAGAGAGTAGACCTGGAATCCGCCGCTGTCTGTTAGAACAGGCTTATCCCAGTTAAAGAACTTGTGGATACCGCCAAGGTCACGGATAAGACCGTCACCGGGACGGATGTGGAGGTGGTAGG
Organism: Eubacteriales bacterium; assembly: GCA_045133915.1. Lineage (GTDB taxonomy): Bacteria > Bacillota > Clostridia > Oscillospirales > CAG-272 > RGIG7300. The sequence continues at coordinate 3,573 of JBGUUX010000040.1, forward strand.
TGTTAGAAAGCTCCACCTGACAGTTGATCTCCTGAAGATCCATGGTAGAGACACCGCCCTTGATTGCGGCGCTGGTGCCTACGTTCATGAAAACAGGGGTCTGTATAGTACCGTGAGGGGTCTCAAACTGAGCGCGTCTTGCTCTGCCCTCTTGCTTTAATAATGTGAATTTTCCCATAATTTATGTCCTCTTAAATGATCTTTCCATTTCTTTTTTTGTTAACTCTATTGCCACGGGTCTGCCGTGAGGGCAGAACTTGATATCGGGAAGGGCTAACAGATTATCACATATCCACTTGATATGTCCGCTGTCCTCTATTCTTCCCGCCTTTATTGCCGCCTTGCAGGATGCCTGATATAAGGCGCGCTCCATAAAGGAATTTCTTGTGACCTCGGTTCTGCCGATGCCAAGAGCAAGTTGTCTTGCAAGAACCTCAAGCATCTCCTTTGCAGACTCTTCCGTCAGGTCTGAGGGTATACCCGCAACCGATAAGACATATCCGTCGGCGGTGTACTCGTAGCCTATGGCTCTTATCTCGTTTTCGTGCTCACATACCGCCGCATACTCTTCGGGAGTAAGCATTATGTTCATGGGGAACATAAGCATCTGCTGAGAGCTCTCACCCTTTTGCATATTGCGCTTCATATTTTCAAATATAATACGCTCGTGAGCGGCGTGCTTATCTATCATAAGCATCTTGTCCTCAAGCTCAACCATTACGTAGGAGTTAAACGCCTCGCCTATTATCTTGTAATAGGGAATTTTGCGCTCCTCTATCTTACGGTGTACAGGGGTCTCGGTATGCTTTATTTCTATGACCTCGGGCTCGGGTACAGATTCACGTACGGGTTCGGGGACGGGTGCAGGTTCGGGCTCTGTCATGGTAAAGGGAACTTCTTCCTCTGCCCTTTCCTCGACTGCAGGCTCGGGGTCGGATTCTACTATCTGTATTTTGGTGGGGGTAGGAGGCTGTGGCTCTTTTTCGCCCTCCTCCTCAAAGAACATCTTTTGCTCCGGCTTTTGGGACAGTACCGTCTCGGCATGATCGTATATCGGCACAAATGCGTTCTTTAATTTGATATCGTCATAGCTCACAGAGGATGGTTCTATCTTCATCTGCGGACGTCTCACCGAGTTTTCAAGAGCGTTACGCACCGCACAGTATACCGCATCAAATATCTTTTTATCGTCCGAGAACTTGACCTCTAACTTTGTGGGATGAACGTTTACGTCCACAAATGCGGGGTGGATCTTTATGTTCAGTACACAGCAGGGGAATTTTTCTCCGGGTATAAAGGACTCGTAAGCCTGCTCGGTGGCTGACATACAGGTACGGGACTTAACGTATCTGCCGTTAATAAAGAAGTTCTGGAAGTTGCGGTTTGCTCTGACGTTATCCGGCTGACCGATGAATCCGTAGACCGAGACGCCCTCCATAAGGCTCTCTACACGGATAAGCTTGGCGGCAAACTCACGACCCAATACTGCATATATAGTAGCATAAAGGTCTCCCTTGCCGTCGGTCATATAGCGCATCTGTCCGTCGGTTATAAGACGGAAGGATATCTCGGGATGGGAGAGTGCTATCTTCTCTACCACCGCACAGCAAGCCATGCCTTCGCTTACGTCACGTTTAAGGAACTTACGTCTTGCGGGAACGTTGGCAAAAAGCTCCTCTATTATAACAGTCGTTCCTACCTGACAGCCTGCACGGGTAACGGTAACGTTTTCACCGCCTACAGCTTCAAGAATAGTTCCCATCTCCTCGTCGTGAGGTCTTGTCATGATACGAAGTCGGGATACAGAGGCTATAGCTGCCAGCGCCTCTCCGCGGAAGCCGAGAGTGGCTATACCGTCAAGGTCTGTTGCATATTTGATTTTACTGGTTGCATGACGCTTGATGCAGACAGGCACGTCCTCCTCTCTCATACCGCAACCGTCGTCGGTAATACGAATAAAGGAAACTCCGCCACGTTTAAGCTCAACGGTGACGTTTTTTGCTCCTGCATCAATAGCGTTTTCAAGAAGCTCCTTTACGGCAGATGCAGGTCTGTCTACCACCTCGCCTGCGGCAATAAGGTTTGCTACCTTGAAATCAAGCGTATTGATTATTCCCATATTTTATTATCCTAATATCTTCTTCAGATCTGCAATAAGATTAAGTGCATCAAGGGGTGTAAGAATATTGAGATCTGTGTTTTTAAGCTTGGTTATTGCTTCATCCCTTGCAAAATCCTCAAAGGTAAGGTTAGCGCCTTCATCCTCTTGTTTTGCCACGGGGATACGTTTGTTTTCTGTTTCTATATTTACAAGTACCTCTTTTGCCCTCTTGATAACAGGGGAAGGTACGCCTGCCAGCTTTGCAACCTCGATACCGTAGCTCTCGTCTGTTGCACCCTTGACTATCTTACGAAGGAAGGTGATATCGTCACCCTTCTTCTTTGCGGCGATGTTATAGTTACGAACACCCTCTACCTCTCCCTCAAGGGCGGTAAGCTCGTGATAGTGGGTTGCAAAAAGGGTCTTTGCCATTATCTTCTTTGAAGCGGTGTATTCAACAACCGCTCTTGCTATACTCATACCGTCGTAGGTAGAGGTACCTCTGCCTATCTCGTCGTAGATGATAAGGCTGCGCTTGGTGGCGTTCTTAAGAATATAAGCCACCTCGTTCATCTCAAGCATAAATGTAGAGTTACCGCTTGCCAGGTCATCCGAAGCACCTACACGGGTAAAGATCTTGTCACACACACCGATACGGGCGTCAGACGCAGGCACGAAGGAGCCTATCTGCGCCATAAGGGTTATAAGGGCAACCTGACGCATAAAGGTGGATTTACCCGCCATGTTGGGACCGGTGATAAGTATCATACGGTTGTGTGCGGTATCAAGCATGGTATCGTTGGGAACAAAATATCCGTCACGGGTAAAGCGCTCAACAACGGGGTGTCTTCCCTCTTTTATGCTGATAACGTCACTGTAATCTACCTCGGGACGTATGTAGTTGTTTTGAGCTGCAACAATAGCAAGGCTAAGATATACGTCAAGGGTAGCAAGGGCTGTAGCAGTGGTCTGTATGCGCTTGACGTTTTCGGTACGCTGAATATACTGACATACCTCGGTGAAAAGCTGATACTCCAGAGCCGCTAATTTATCGGATGCACCAAGGATAGAACTTTCAAGCTCCTTAAGCTCCTCGGTGATATATCTCTCACAGTTTGTGAGGGTCTGCTTACGCATATAGGTATCGGGAGCCTGAGATACGTAAGACTTTGATATCTCGATATAGTAACCGAACACCCTGTTATAGCCTATCTTAAGCTTGGGGATACCTGTAGCATCCTTCTCACGCTGTTCGATCTCTTTTATATAATTACTGCCGTTACTCTTAATAGAATTAAGTCTGTCGACCTCGGCATTGTAGCCTTCTTTTATCATTCCGCCCTCACGAACGGTAAAGGGAGGCTCGTCTACTATTGCGCGCTCGATAAGTCCGTAGATATCGGAAAGCTCATCGAGCTGATTATATATATTGTTTATCTCGTCACTTTTAGCACCTGCGAGAAGCTCCTTGATCTTGGGGATAGCCGCAACGGTGGAGGCAATAGCACGAAGGTCCCTACCGTTTGCCGAACCGTAAACTATCTTAGACATAAGTCTCTCAAGGTCAAGTATACCGCGCAGAAGCTCTCCTAATTCGTCACGGAGCATCATATCCGAGTAAAGCTCCTCGACTGCCGACTGGCGCATTACTATCTGATTGGTATTAACAAGGGGAAGCTCCACCCACTTACGCAATAATCTTGCACCGGGAGAGGTATGGGTCTTGTCAAGAACACCTAAAAGGCTGCCTCTCTTTTCCTTTGAGCGCATTGTTTCGGTAAGCTCAAGGTTACGGCGGGTGTTGGCATCCATCTCAAGATACTGTCCGCTTTGATATATATTGATATCCTTGATGTAGGATACGTCTGTCTTCTGTGTCTCGCAGATATAGTCGATAAGCGCGCCCACGGTAGCACAAAGAAGTGCGTCCGAGCGAAGGGTATCAAGCACATCATCCTTAAAGCAACGGTCTACAGTACCTCTTACTCTTGTTATCTCAAAACGATCGCTTGCCTGATCGGTAACAAAAGCGTTAAGTCTCTGATCAAGGAAAACCGACAGATCGGGGATGTCGTATCTCTTTATATTCATCAGCGCCTCAGAGGGGCTGTAGGTAGCTATTTCGTTTATAAGTCGGGTAACACAGTCAGCGCCGGCAAACTTTGTCACCGCCATATCACCGGTAGAAACGTCGGCAAAGGCTACCGCTATCTCACCGTGGAGAACACAGATAGAACAGAGGTAGTTGTTCTTTGTTTCACTTGGGATATTCTGACCGATTACCGTACCGGGGGTAACTATACGGGTGACCTCACGGCGCACAAGACCCTTTGCGGTTGCAGGATCCTCGGTCTGCTCGCAAACTACTACCTTGTATCCCTTGGCAACAAGTCTGCCGATATAGTTCTCTGCCGCGTGGTAAGGAACACCGCACATGGGAGCGCGCTCTGCCTCACCGCAATCTCTGCCTGTAAGGGTAAGCTCAAGCTCGCGGGACACCGTCTTTGCATCTTCAAAGAACATCTCATAGAAGTCTCCGAGACGGTACATAAGTATGGCGTCTTTATAATCCTCTTTAACAGCAAGATACTGCTGCATCATAGGTGTCATAAATTTAACCCTCCATAAGCTCGCCAAATAAGGCGTAGGTTTCTGCTTTTGTTATCATAACGTCTGCAAACTGACCGATAAGGCTGTCGGGTCCCTCGAAGTGAACAAGACGGTTCTTTTCATTACGGCCTGTAAGCTTGTTGTCGTCTGTTTTGCTTCTGCCCTCTACAAGCACACGGGTAGGTTTACCCTCGTAGTCACGGTTACGGTTCACCGAGATCTCGCTCTGGAGCTCAAGCATGCGGGTAAAGCGTGCAGACTGCTCCTCATAAGGGATATGACCCTCCATAGAGTATGCAGGTGTTCCCTTTCTTGCAGAGTAGATAAAGGAATATATATTGTCAAATCCGACCTTGGAAAGTACGTCAAGGGTATCTTCAAATTCTTCCTCGGTCTCTGTGGGGAAGCCTACGATAATATCGGTGGTAAGTCCGATATCAGGCATCTTTTCTCTCATATAGTCAACAAGGCTTAAGTATCTTGCCTTGTCATAGTGGCGGTTCATCTTTTTGAGCACTCTGTCGTTACCTGCCTGAAGAGGAAGGTGGAAGTGCTTTGCTATCTTGGGCTCACGAGCCATAGTGTCGATAAGCTTGTGGGTAGCGTCCTTGGGGTGGCTGGTCATAAATCTTATAATAAAGTCACCCTCGATCTTACAGATATCGGTAAGAAGATCTGCAAAATCATATTCTTCCTCCAGATCCTTACCGTAAGAGTTTACGTTCTGACCTAAGAGTGTTATCTCCTTATATCCTGCTTCAGCCAACTCTCTTACTTCGGCTAAGATGTGCTCCTTATGACGGCTTCTTTCTCTGCCGCGCACATAAGGAACGATACAGTATGTACAGAAGTTGTTGCAGCCGTACATAATGCTGACCCAAGCCTTAAAGGAGTTTTCACGGTGTACGGGAAGCCCCTCTGCTATATGTCCCTCGCACTTAGGGTCAAGCATAAACTGACGCTTTGCACCGCTGAGTCGGGAGAGCAGTATCTCGGGGAAACGGTATACCATAGAGGTATCAAACACGATATCAACGTAGGGATAGCTATGCTTTATAGCATCGGCACGGTGCTCCTGAGTTACCATACAACCGCACATTGCAATAACAAGTGAGGGGTTCTTTGTTTTTAAGTGCTTACACTGTCCCGTGATAGACAGAGCCTTTTTCTCGGCGTGCTCACGGATAGCGCAGGTGTTGATGATGATAAGGTCGGCTTCTTCTATCTCGTGGGTCACGGTATAACCCATAACCTCAGCCATACCGCCAAGGCGTTCGCTGTCCGCCTCGTTTTGCTGACAACCAAAGGTCAGAATATACGCCTTTTTACCCTCGCCTATAATATTCTTTATCTGTGACATACAGACGTACTGTCTGTCTATTTCGTGAGCATCAATTCTCATATGTAAACATTTCCTCCATACCCTTGGTCATAAACTCACCGTCATCGGTGACAAAAAGGGCTTCGAAATCGTATTTTCCGCTGTTGTATAATTCTATGGCCTTGTCGTATCCCATTACAAACAGAGCTGTGGAAAGCGCATCACCCAGCGCTGCATCCTCTGTGTAGACGGCAACACTACGGATACCGTTCCATACAGGGTAACCGGTCTTGGGATCAAAGATATGATGATATCTTCTGCCCGCATCCTCGAAATATTTCTCGTAATCTCCCGAAACAAAAACATATCCGCCATCCGTAATTATCTTTCCTACCAGCTCCTCCGGATCATAAGGATTCTTTACGCCGATCTTCCAGGGACCACCCGTGGGATTTTCACCCCATACGCCAACGTCCCCGCCAAATGAAACCATACCGTAAGGAATTTCTTCAGACAGCATATCAACAACCCGTCCTAAAGCATATCCCTTGACTATTGCGTCAAGATCCACGCATACGGGGTAAGACTTGATTATCATATCATCCTCGATACTCAAGGCAGTATAGTCAACGTTAGAAATCGCCATAGCCACCATTGACTCAGAAGGAGCAGGTCCGCCTCCGGCTATATTCCATAGCTTTGTCAGAGGGTAAAGTGTGGGATCATATGCCCCCTCGGTCGCGTTTGCAACGTCAACGGCATATTTCATCACCTCAAGAAACTCTCCGTTTGCTTTATAGGGCCCAGCTGATGAATTGAACTTGGAAACCGTACCGTCCATTATATCAACAGAGAGCTTAGACTCAAGCTCATATATATAATATACCGCTTCATTGCAAAGAGTCTCTACGTTTTTTGCGTACGGAGCAACGTCTATGTTTATAACCGTATCCATAGAATATATCTCACGGGTATAGTATTCTTTTTCCTCTTTTGCGCATGCCGTAAAGAGCATAAGTACACAAATTATTATAATTATCAATCTTCGCATCTCAAATACCGCCAAGTGAACATACTTAAGAATATTTTATCAAAAAAACGCGGAAATTACAATAGATATATGTAAACAAATAAAAAAGTCCCCTTGAAAGGGGACTTTAATTATATAGTCTTTGCGCGCTCAAGAGCGGAAGTGATATCGGGTTTGATGTTCTCTGCGCCGATACGCTTGTAGAAGCCGGACTTCTTCATAGCCTTAAGGGGCTGATCGTTTACGTGAGAAAGAATTATCTTAACACCATGCTCGTCGCAACGGTCAGCAAGATGGTTGAGGGTGTTCATTGCGGTAGCATCTATTGCGGTCATAGAACGCATACGGAGAACAAGTACGGTGGTATAATCCTTAAGGTTTACGTCAAGGAGCTTATCTGCCGCACCAAAGAACATAGGTCCGTTGACCTCAAATACTCTTACGTTAACGGGAACGTTGAGCTTGTCACTGTCATCCTCTACGTCATACTTCCAGGAGGATACTCCGCTTTCGTCGCTTACTCGCTTCATAAGAAGCACGGCTGCAAGTACCATACCTACTGCGATAGCAACCACAAGGTCAAAGATGACGGTAAGACCGAAGGTTACAAGAAGAACTGCAATATCGCTCTTGGGAGCGGTCTTAACGGTGTGAACGAACTCTCTCCACTCGCTCATGTTATACGCTACCATAAAGAGTATAGCTGCAATGGTAGGCATAGGAATGAGACCTGCAACGGGCATAAGGAAGAGAAGAACTATAAAGAGCACTACTGCATGAACCATACCTGCAATAGGTGTTCTGCCGCCGTTCTTGGCGTTTGCGGCGGTTCTTGCGATAGCACCTGTAGCAGGAATACCGCCGAAGAGAACGGATGCAATATTACCTGCACCCTGTGCTACGAGCTCCGCATTGGGGTTATGCTTGGAGTTTACCATACCGTCGGCAACAACGCAGGAAAGAAGTGATTCTATAGCCGCAAGGATAGCAATGGTAAATGCATCGGGAACCACCGCCATTATCTTTGTAAGGTTTATATCCATACCTGCAAGCGCAAACTTGGGAAGTCCTGCAGGGATGGTGTAGAGCTCACCGATGGTAAATACACCCTCGTCAAGTCCGGGAATGAACTTAACCATAAGAACGCCCACGATAACGGCGATAAGTGAGGGAGGAACACGCTTTTCGAACTTAGGATATATGATGAGTATAGCAAGACAAACAACGCCAACCAGAAGTGCCTGCCAGCTGAATGTACCAATAGCGTGGATGTTGGCTTCTATCTTTTCAAGTGTTTCTATAGGCTTAACACCTTCCGCATACTGAAGACCGAGAAAATCCTTGATCTGTCCTACGAGGATGGTAACAGCGATACCTGCGGTAAAGCCTGTGGTTATAGTGTAAGGTATGTACTTGATAAGTCCGCCGAGTTTAAATATACCCATAAGAACGAGCATGATACCCGCAAGTATGGTGGCAATAACAAGACCGTCCATACCCTGTGTGGCAACTACGCCTGCTACGATGGTGGCAAAAGCTGCGGTAGGACCTGCTATCTGCACACGGCTTCCTCCGAGGAAGGATACGATGAATCCTGCAAATATAGCGGTATATACGCCGCAGGCAGGCTCAACGCCGGAAGCGAGAGCGAGAGCTATGGACAAGGGCAGCGCAATAATAGCAACTATTATACCTGCGATAACGTCCTTTGTAAGCTGAGAACCCGAATAATTCTTCATTACGGAAAACAGCTTGGGTTTAAGATAAAATGACTTCAAAACAATACATCTCCTTTAGTTTTTTCCATTGACTTTGATATACTATCACAAGCCCAAAATAAAGTCAATAAACTTTTTTTAAAAAAGTTCGATTTTTTTATAAAAAAGGGTTGACAAACCTATTTTATTGTGTTATACTATCGCTCGTACCGCAGAGGTCACAACAAAATATGCGAGAGTGGCGGAACTGGCAGACGCGCACGTTTGAGGGGCGTGTGGTTCACACCGTACGGGTTCAAGTCCCGTTTCTCGCA
>JBGUUX010000041.1:0-10356 GCA_045133915.1 Eubacteriales bacterium
ATCAGATGACATCTTCTATGGAGGATGCTACCTTTACCGTGGAGATAGAGGGCGGCACGGCTAACTATTACTACGATTGGTATATCTACAAGGATAACGACGAAACCAAGATCTCTCACGGTGCAACCTCCGCTACAGTTGATACACTTACCTTTAGTGTGTCAGATTATGATTTTGAAGATTACCGTGAAATAGCGGTAAGATGCGTAATAACCGATATGAAAGGTAACTCTGTCGGTACAGCTTGGGCAGCTGTTCATCAAAAATAAAAAATATACTTAAAATCCGATTGTATCAGTCGGATATCCGAACACCTATGGCGGATGATCCTCGGCCATAAATCAACAAACATATCATAATTATTACAATTGAAGAAAGGACGATAGTTATGAAAAAGTTTTTAGCATTATTACTTGCGGTATTTATGCTTGTCACTCTTGTTGCCTGTACCGGCGATAAAAGTCCCTCCAATGAGCCCGATACCGCAGATAAGCCTGTGGCACCATCCGGTGACGGACTTACCACGGCACTGTTTACCCTTGAATACGATAAGAACGTTTGGATTTTTGACGAGGAAGAGCTTTCTGACGACGAAGATTATTGCTATGCCAATCTTCAGATACTTGATCCGGACGATCCCGAATATTATCTTATCAACGTAGAAATCTCCGCAAGCATCGAGGATCCCTACGATTTCCGTGAGGATTTGGTATACTACGGTTTTGACCAGTACGAGTATGCAGAGAAGAACTCCTATGAACTTGTGAAGGTAGGCGGTGTTGAGTGCCTTATGCACGAGGGTGAGAGCTGGGGCGAGACCACCGTTAAGTACCTCGGCAGAGCTGAGTCCGAGGGTGCTACTGTTGACGTGGAAATATCTGCCGAGGACGTAAGCGACAGCCGTATCGAAGCTCTCCTTGAGGGCCTTAACTTCACACTTGCCGATGTAGGCAACGAGGACGGTCCTTGGGAATGGGAGGGCGAGCCCTTCTCAGCCGAGGATGCTTCCGTTACTGTCGGCAGCTTTACCGTTGATAGCAAGTGGATACCCATAAACGAGTACATAAGTACCTTTGAGACCTTTGACCACGCTGTTGCGGCTGTGGGTAACACGGTATATATCCTTACCGATGGTACGCTTAAGCAGTATACCTTTGATGGCTCTGCTCTTAACTTTGAAAAGGATATCGAGCTTGAAGAAGACGATTACGAGGTTATCCTGAAGACCACCGACGGCTCCCTCTGGCTTACGGGAGGTATGAACGACCTTATCCGCATCAAAGACGGCGCGGTTGCCGAAACCTACGAGGACCTTGATACCATGGCGGTATCCCCCGACGGCAGTTGGGGCATCAGTTATTACGTTTCCAACGAGTGCAAGAAGGTCACCTTTAACGGCGGCAGTGCTTCTGCCTCAGACGTTGTTTTCTCCGAGATGGATTCTGTATCCTACGTAAGCGTAGATAACGACACTATCTATGCTTGCGGAAACGCTGCAGACGAAAGCGGACACAAGGTATTTATCTATAACAAAGACGGCGTCCTTCAGAAAACACTCTGCGACGCTGAGGGCGAGGGAATGGGTAGTATAACCTATTTCACCAAGACCTCTAACGGTTATCTTGCTTTCGACGGCAATATGAGAACGGTTATGCTTTGGGCACCTGACGGCAGTTTTATCGCCGAGCTTGGGGATAGCGATCTCTTCGGAACGAACTATCCTTGGTTCTGCGGATCCGACATGATGGACGACGGCAGTATTATCACCGTTATGACCGATGAGCGTGCAGACCGTTCAGCTGAAGAGCTTGTGGCGTTCATAGTAAAAGGTTTCTGATCATTTGTGAAAAATACACAACAAAGCTCTGATTTTTCATCAGAGCTTTGTTGACAAGGGAACGAGATAGTATTAAAATATAGTTAGAATTTTTAAATAGTGAAAGGAGTTTCGTTATGGGACTTATTAAAGCAGGCATAGGCGCTATCGGCGGCGTACTGGCAGATCAGTGGAAGGAATTTTTCTATTGCGATGCAATGGATGTAGATACTCTTATGCGCAAGGGTCAGAAAAAGACCTCGGGACGTTCGTCCAACACTAAGGGTGAGGATAACATCATCTCCAACGGTTCGGGTATCGCTGTAGCTGACGGTCAGTGTATGATGATCGTAGAACAGGGAAAGATGGTTGAATTCTGCGCAGAACCCGGTGAGTACAAGTATGATTCCTCCACCGAGCCTTCTATCTTTGCAGGTAAGCTGGGCGAATCCATTAAAGAGACCTTCAAGGCTATAGGTAAGCGTTTTACCTACGGTGGTGACACCGGCAAGGATCAGAGAGTTTATTATTTCAATCTCCTTGAGATAATGGATAACAAGTTCGGTACTGCCAATCCCTTTATGTTCAAGGTAGTGAACAAGGAGATCGGTATGTCAAGAACGGTACAGATCCGTTGTAACGGTGTTTACTCCTATAGACTTACAGATCCCATGCTTTTCTACACCAGAGTAGCGGGTAACGTAGCAGATGAATACACCAGAGATCAGCTTGATTCTCAGCTTAAGACCGAGTTTGTTTCTGCTCTTCAGCCCGCCTTTGCACAGTTATCAACTCTTGCGCTTCATCCCGCAGAGATCCCCGCTCACACAGGTGAGCTTAAGGCAGCTCTCAATGAGGCACTTAAATATGATTGGACCGAAAAGCGAGGCATCAGCGTAGAGAGCGTTGCTATCAACCCCATAACCCTCACCCCCGAGGATATGGCAAAGATCAACCAGCTTGAGGATGCAGCAACTATGGGTCAGAATCCCTTTATGATGGCAGGCCGTATGACCGATGCTACAGCCAATGCTATGGAAACTGCCGCAGGTAACGAGGCAGGTGCTATGACAGGCTTTATGGGCATGGGTATGGCAGGTAACGCTATGGGCGGCGGCTTCAACGCGGCTCAGAACTTCTTCAATATGGGTCAGCAGCAGATGGCGCAGCAGCCTCAGCAGGCAGCACCCACACAGAACGGATGGAAGTGCACTTGCGGCGCAACTGCTACAGGCAATTTCTGTACCGAGTGCGGTGCAAAGAAGCCCGCAGAAGATGGTTGGAAATGCACCTGCGGTGCGGTAAACAAGGGTAAGTTCTGCGCTGAGTGTGGACAGAAGAAACCCGAGGGAGCACCTCTCTACCGTTGCGACAAGTGCGGCTGGGAACCTGCCGATCCCCACAATCCCCCCAAGTTCTGTCCCGAGTGCGGAGACTTATTTGACGATAAGGATATAAAATAACTAAAATGAACAGAATTTTTGCAGGCATCCTTTGTCTTATCCTTTGTCTGTCCCTTATTGCGGGATGCGGCAAAGGTAAACCGGAACAGCCTATTGAAACAAGCAAAGCTACAGATACGGCAGAAGTGACAGACACACAGTCTGTAGATACCGCCGATCCCGACGGTACCGATCCTACTGACGATATCGAAGCTTCTCTTGTAAGCCTTCGTCAGGCTATGGTGGGTACGCCCGCGATGCTTGGTGTAGCTTATATCGGTGCCACCGATTCTCTGGAGTCGGCAAACACTTTGGATTGGATAAAGGGTCTGGTTCCCGACTTTTATGGTGATCTCCCCTTTATCGGGGCAATAGACGATTCTCGTATTATCGGTCAACGTTACGGCGAGCTCTATCTTGTCCTCCCCTGTGACGAGAACGCATCTGTAGCGGTAAATCACGTTGACGACAGCGGTGAGGTTACAGAGGTTCTTTACCGTTCCGACTATGGTCAGCCCTTCCTGGTGTTTGTGGGCAACACGGGTTTCCCCGCAGATACACAGATAAATATCGTTGATAACGATGGAGCTATCCTTACATACTATCCCGCTCTGAACGATCTGACCTACGTTACAACCTATTCGGACGGCAGTATATACGACTTTACGCCCTATGCAGAGATCCTAGGACGTGAATACCTTGAGCTTCAGGACTATAGCTGGAAGATGCCCGAGAAGGTGGATATTGTCGACACCTCTTGGGATGCAAGCTATTATCTGTCCGACGGCAGCATGGCTAAGTACCATATCAGCTTTAACGGTGCAAACGTATATATACAGTGGGACGGCGGCTCACTCAACGCTCCTTGGAACACCGTGACAGAGGACGGAGTTTGTATGCTTAAGCTTTATCCCGACACAGAGGACGAAAGAAGCTTTTGTATGCTTCTTTCCACTGAGCACGATTATATTTATCTGTCACAGGATTTTATAAACGATGCTGTACGTTGTGACGAGCCTATATCGTTAATAATGGACCGTACCTACGGATAAGGAGGTAAACATGTCTGTAATGCAAGAATATAAATGTCCATGCTGCGGCGGAGCCATAGGCTTTGACTCAAGCATACAGAAGATGAAATGTCCCTACTGCGACTGTGAGTTTGAAATGGAGGCGCTTGCCGCTTACGATAACGACCTTAACAGTCAGCAGGCAGACAGTATGAACTGGGACACCAACGCAGGTGACTCCTGGCAGTCCGGCGAAGAGGAAGGCCTGAGAGTTTACGTTTGTCAGTCCTGCGGCGGTGAGATAGTCGGTGATGAGAACATGGCGGCTACCTCCTGTCCCTTCTGTGACAATCCCGTTGTCCTAAAGGGTCAGTTTGCAGGTGCGCTTAAGCCGGATCTCGTTATTCCTTTCAAATTAGATAAGGCGGCGGCAAAAGCCGCGCTCAAAAAGCACTATGAGGGCAAGAGACTTCTTCCCAAGGTATTTAAAAACGAAAACCACCTTGACGAGATCAAGGGTGTTTACGTGCCCTTCTGGCTCTTTGATACCGACACCAACGCTCAGGTGCGCTACAGAGCAACTACTACCCGTCATTGGAGCGACAGTCAGTACAACTATACCGAGACCTCTTACTTTGCCGTTAACCGCGGCGGTACGGTAGGTTTTGAGAACGTTCCCGTTGACGGCTCTACCAAGATGGCGGACGATCTTATGGAATCCATCGAGCCATACGATATGTCCGAGGCGGTGGATTTTCAGACCGCTTATCTTGCGGGATATCTTGCCGACAAATATGACGTTTCGGCAGAGGAGAGCATTCTCCGTGCCAACGAGAGAATAAAGAAGAGCACCGAGGATGCCTTTAGAACGACAGTACAGGGATACGATACCGTTATACCCGAGTATTCCTGTGTTTCCTTCAATAACGGCAGAGCAAAGTATGCTCTTTATCCCGTATGGCTTCTCAACACCACCTGGAATGGTGAAAAGTATACCTTTGCAATGAACGGTCAGACAGGCAAGTTTGTGGGTAATCTCCCTGTAGACAAGTCTGCCGCTAAAAAATGGTTATTCGGTCTTGTAGGCGCTATTGCCGCAGCCTGCTACGGATTGCTGTACCTGATGTGGTTACTGTAAGGAGGTTTTGACATGAAGAAACAGATCAGTGTGTTGATTTTAACCCTTTTTGTTCTTGTTCTCGGTATACTTCCTGCAAGTGCTGATAACGCTCATCCCGCAAGAGTTGTGGATGAATGCGGAGTTCTGGATGCTACTCTGCTCCAAAGTCTTAACGACAAGATGGATGAGATAAGCAACCGTCATCAGGTTGACGTCGCACTTCTCATAACCGCAAATCCCGGAGAAAAAAGCTACGAAGCTTTTGCTGACGATTATTTTGACTACAACGGTTACGGTATAGGTGAGAACTTTGACGGTATTATGCTCGTGTACTTCGTAGAGGGCGGAGACAACGGTAACGGATACGTACATATTACCACCTGCGGTATGGGTATTGATGCTATCACCGACGCTAACGAGGACGCTATATTTGACCGTATAGCATCCGACATAGTTTCGGGTAACTATGAGTATGCCTTTACCGAGTATGCCGATATGTGTGATGAATATATCACAGATCTTACCACCTTTGACGCAGGCTTCAATCTTGTAATTGCCTTAGCGGTAGGCTTTATCGTTGCCTTTATCGCAACAGGCTCCATGAAGAGCAAACTCAAGAGTGTTGCGGCAAAAAAGGAAGCCAACAGCTACCTCAAGCCCGGCAGTCTTATGATAACAGACTCAAGAGATATGTTCCTGTACAGACAGGTTACCTATACCAAAAAGGAACAGAACAACTCGTCCGACACCCATACCTCTTCCTCGGGAAGGACTCACGGTGGCGGCGGAAGAAGCTTATAAAGGAGAATTATCATGGGTATTTTTGATAAACTTAAGAACGTTGCGACCCAGGCGGCGGGCAATGCCATAAAGCAGGGTATCAATAACATCGGAAACAAGAGCGAGACCTTTACCTTTACAGCTCTTCCCGAAAGCGTAGCTCAGCTGAAGAACCTCCCCGAAGCAATCCTTGATTCTCCCTTTAAGACGGCAGCGCTGACCGTATGTGCACTCTGTGCTTATGCGGCAGACAAGCCGACGGGAATAGAGATGCTTAATTTCTTAAAGGGTCCCAAGCCCCTGACTCCCTTTGAAATATCCTTTATAGACGACCGTCTTCGCGACGGCAAGACCTACGTACCCTTCTCATATTTCAAGGGTGCGACCCCGGATAATAACTATACCCCCGCAGAGCCTTTCAGCGTAACCGTAAGCTCTAACCCCTATTCGGATGCAAACGAAGGCTATATGAAGCTCTTTATCCGCAGCGGCGGCGCGGACAGTCCCCGTGAGGTAGTGCTTCGTATGAAGGGTGACGGCAGATGGTTCTTATGGGAACAGTTCCTGCTTCCCGATATCCGTCAGCCTAAGGCCGCAGATCCTTGGGCGTGAATTAAATACACGAAGCGGCAGTTATATCGAGCATAACTGCCGCTTAAAGCTATTATATAAGGTAAATTAATGGCGATCCCAAGGTGCTTGCCACCTCCTGCCGTGACGTAATTGACGAATATCTGTCAAACCATCGATTTTTGGACAGCAGTGTATGCGGACGTCTGACCTTGATTTAAGATATATAAGGATTAAAAAAACTATTGAAAATATTCGCAAGATAGGTTATAATAGTGCTGTCGATATGACAACATATTTACAACAAAAATCCGATAGGTCAAATAATCTGGAAAATATAAAGATTCCCAAAGGGCTTAATAGAGTTACATTCGATTAAAATTGTGTGTGATTATCTGGCTAGTATCGAGTGGGAATAATATCTAATGGCTAACAAGTGCCCGAAAACCCTTGGAAATAAAGGGCTTTCGGGCATTTTCGCAATCAATCTTGAGTCTCATACCAATTACTTTGGAGATTAAAATATGGATTATTTTAAAAAATTCAGTTCAAATACACTTGCGGGGAGCGGAAATCACTTTATTTTCTGTAACGAAGATGAAACCGCTCTTGTGAAAAGCCGTACACTGTATAAGGTGTTTGCAGAAGGCAGATATTCATATTCATTTTTGTTTTCCAATATTATAGACAGCACCTTTGCAGACGGTTCGATCAGTTACAAAAATCTGATCGTCGATTCCTGGGTTATAGAAGAGGTATGCGTCGGTGTTTCGTCATTCTGTGATGAACATTCATTCCAACAGCCTGAAGTGATGAAATCGGTATTCTTTGGTGGGGAGAAAAGAAAAGTTGTCGATCCGGGTGAAGTTTTTTCATCAGATACGGTGGAGCTGGACGTAAAAAACGGCGAATATATTTATCTCGAAATAACCTTTTCGGGAAAAACAATTCCTTACCATGAGGAAAGCATAATCCCCTCCTTTGTATATCAAAACGGAGAATGGGTAGCTTCCAAGATGCATCCCTTTGCAGCTATGGTCGGCGTTGACAGAAAAACAAAAAAACGAATTGCATTTTTCGGTGATTCCATAACACAGGGTATCGGTACACCGATCAATTCTTACTCACATTGGAACGCAGTTTTTGCAGAAAAGCTCGGCAGGGAATATTCCTATTGGAATCTAGGCCTTGGATATGGCAGAGGCGATGATGCCGCAAGCGACGGAATATGGTTGTTTAAGGCAAAACAGAATGACATCGTGTTTGTGTGCTTCGGTGTAAATGATATTTTGTTTGGTTACGGTGCCGATGAGATCAAGAAAAATCTGCAGCTTATCGTTGATAAGCTGAGTGAGGCGGGGGTTGAGGTTATCGTTCAGACTATACCTCCCTTCGATTACTCGCCTCAGCATAAGCTTATATGGCAGGACGTCAATCATTTTATTGCAAATGATTTAAAAAACACAATATTTGTGTTTGATTGTGTAAAATACCTTTGTAAAAACGAAGAAGAACCTCACAAAGCAAAATACGGCGTTCATCCTGATAAAGAAGGCTGCCGGATCTGGGGTGAAGCGCTTTATGACGCTGTAATTTCGTCAAAGATATTACCATAGCATAGTTGATTTTACGTAAATAATAAAAAACGCATCTATCTTTAACTTTATACCAAAAGATGCTCTGCGATATTTTTGTAATAGGTTATGTTGAAATTGCGAAAACGAATAGTTATGAGCGGCTATCATTAAAAATCCTATACAAGATTTTCATTTTGAACCTGAGCTATCATTGAAATATTCACATTTTTCTGCTATAATACTCCTAATTTTTGTGTCGGAACAAGCAGTTTTTTGATATGCTTAAAGGCACGGTATTCCAGTCCGTTTTGGAGGAAATATGTTAGAGATCATTACAAAAATCAACGATGCTTTAAACGGCTTTATCTGGGGCGTACCCGCAATGACCTGCATCGTGGGCGTCGGCTTGTATCTTGCAATACGTACAGGCTTTTTGCAGATACGTAAGTTCGGATACGCCATGAAGAACACCTTGGGCAAGATGTTCAAAAAGACTACTGCTTCTGACGGTGCTATGACTCCTTTTCAGGCGGTTTGTACCGCTCTTGCCGCTACCATCGGTACCGGTAACATCGCAGGTGTGGCAGGCGCTATCGCCATAGGTGGTCCGGGTGCGGTTTTCTGGATGTGGATGTCTGCTATCCTCGGTATGGGAACCAAGTTTGCCGAGGTTGCCCTTGCGGTTAATTTCCGTGAGCGTAACGCCAAGGGCGATTATGTTGGCGGACCTATGTACTACATAAAGAACGGTCTGGGCAAAAAGTGGATATGGCTTGCATATCTGTACGCCTTTTTCGGTGTTTGCGCCGTGTTTGGCACAGGTAACGCCACTCAGGTAAACACCATAACCGCAGCTATTAATACAGCGCTTGTTAATTATAACGTTTTAAGCTCCGATGCTCTTGGCACAAGCAACCTGATCATCGGTATAGTCATCTGCGTTATTGTCGGTCTTATTCTTATAGGTGGTATCAAGCGTATCGGTAAGGTTTCCGAGAAGCTCGTACCCATAATGGCAGTACTCTATATCCTTTTGGGCATCGGTCTGATCGTTATCCGTATAGAGAACGTTCCTTCAGTGTTCCTTTCTATCTTCAAGGGTGCGTTTAACCCTGCCGCTTTCACAGGCGGTGTTGTAGGAAGTCTGTTTGTCAGCATGCAGAAGGGTGTATCAAGAGGTATCTTTTCTAACGAGGCGGGTCTCGGTACAGGTTCTATCGCTCATGCTTGCGCAGATACCAAGGATCCTGCAAAGCAAGGTCTTTTCGGTATCTTTGAGGTATTTATGGATACCATTGTGGTTTGTACACTTACCGCCCTTATCATACTTCTCAGCGGAGTAGAGATCCCCTACGGTCAGGCTGCGGGAGCAGAGCTTACCATCAGCGGCTTTACTTCTGTATACGGCAACTGGGTTTCTATCTTTACAGCGGTTGCTATGTGCTGCTTTGCATTCTCTACCATTATCGGATGGGGACTGTACGGCGCACGTTGTGCAGAATTCATTTTCGGAAGCAAGATACTTGTTCCTTTCAATATCGCATATTGCCTTGTTTCCATCGTTGGCGCAACTATAGATCTCGGACTGATCTGGGGTATCAGCGATACCTTCAACGGCTTTATGACCGTACCCAACCTGATAGCTATATTCCTTTTGACACCGGTATTATTAAAGCTTATCAAGCAACACTTCAAAAAAGAACTGTAAATATAATAAACGCTCTTTACACTTTTCGGTAAAGGGCGTTTTTCTGTATATATCCAGTTGCCCGTGATAAACAGTTAACGAGAAACAAAAAGCCATCCTTATGGGTCGTACTCTAAAGGACGGTACAACAAGACACGAAAACGCCCTTAGTTTTTTAAAAAACTAAGGGTGTTTATAATATTCTCTTTCTTTCTTAGTCAAGTTGTGCTATAATACAACTAACCAATAAATAAGAATTTGTAAAGGAAAAACAACGATGAAAATTGACGTTAATGAATTGTTTGAA
Source organism: Eubacteriales bacterium (assembly GCA_045133915.1). Lineage (GTDB taxonomy): Bacteria > Bacillota > Clostridia > Oscillospirales > CAG-272 > RGIG7300. The sequence goes on from JBGUUX010000041.1 coordinate 10,310, forward strand.
GAACTTGGAAGCCTTTCGCAAGTAGAAGCGATTGCTCTTGGCGGGTC
>JBGUUX010000042.1:0-37673 GCA_045133915.1 Eubacteriales bacterium
TTCTATCACTTTTATCACCCTCTCTATTATACCATATTTATACAAAAAAGCCTACCCTTTCGGGTAGACTTTTTCGACAGTCTGAAAGCTCCTTCGGTTTACCCGAAGGAGCTTAATTTGTTTTATTGTTCTACAGGTCTGTCGGTAATGTAGATATTACCGATCTCAAACTCTGCGTCTACGTCATGGCCGTAACCAAGGTAGAAAGCGTTTATGTCTTCGATAGCGTTATCATACCAGAAAGCATGATTGATGATATATGCCATTGTTACACTTTCACCGGGGGAGAGATACTCGTGGTGAGGTATAGCATCCTCGGTTGCTTCTTCAACCGTTTCCACGGTGAAGAGGGGAACAGGAACTCTGGTATCTCCTGTATTGGTGATCTCAATATGTACCGCTCTGAAGTTTGTAACGTTGGAGGTTATATCGGTAAATTCACCAAGAGGGATGCAAAGGTCTCTGTTTTCTGAATCATAGGTAACCTTAATACCGTTTTCTGTAGCTTTTGCAAAGGAATTGGCGGCTATAACCAACGATTTGTTTGAGTCATCCACAAACGTATGGTGAACGCTTTCAAGTCCAAAGCTCTCTTCACCGAGAAGAGACGCTACGTAAGCGGCAATATCAACGTTCTCAAGAATTCCGTCCAGACCGGTTTCGACACCTGCACCGAGGGCGTACACAGGAACTGCACGCTCTGTATGGCCTGTGGAGGTGTAGGTGGAACCTGTTTTAATATTGTCGGGGGTAGGATCCATAGGGATATAGAGACCGCCTGTTTCATGGTCGGCTGTGATGAGGATAAGGGTATCGGGATTCTTTGCAGCAAACTCAAGAGCGCTTGCAACAGCCTTATCAAACTCATAGGTTTCATGGGCAGCCTTTTCCAGTCTGTTGTCGTGGTTATAGCTGTCTATCTGAGATCCTTCTACCATAAGGAAGAAACCGTTTTCGTCAGCTGAGAGCAGCTCCAGTGCTCTGTCAGTCATCTCTGCAAGAGTAGGCTGAGAGTCGTCAAAGGTATCCATAACGTCAAGGTCATAGAGACCGAGGAAGGGAAGGGGAACGTTAGAAAGCTCTGCCTTCTTAGTGGTGTAGTTGATACCGTTTTCAATACAGTAATCGTCGTCAAAATAGAGACTTCCGCCACCCATAAGGAGATCAAGCTCGCCTGAGATCATCTTTTCGGTCTGCTGATCAGCTATTATGTTGAAGTCGCCTCTCTCGTATGCATGAGAGGAATATGCAGCAGGTGTAGCGTCGGTTACCTGCTTTGTAACAACGATACCTGTGCTCATGCCCTTTTCGGCCGCTAACTCAAGTACTGTTTTATAGGGATCCTCACGTTTTACCGCATCTATCGCAATAGCGCCGTTTGCCGTCTTATAGCCTGTAGCAAGGGCGGTACCGCCTGCAGCTGAGTCGGTGATATAGTTGGAGGATGAATATGTTGTCTGATGGGTAAGGTAAGGGATCTGATTCATTGCCAGCTTACCCATATAAAGCTGATCCTTATATATGTTTTCGGTAGCTTCAATGATATTAAAGCCCATACCGTCACCGATCATATAGATGATATTTTTGGGTGCGGTGTAAGCGTTATTTTTAACTGCAAACACAAGGTCGCGGTTTACTCTGCCGTCGGCAGACTCGCCGTCAAAGAGCTTGATGAAGGTCATAAGCATCTGAGCCGCCTGTGCTCTTGTTGTAGTACCCTTGGGAGAAACAACGTCTGTACCGTCAGAAAGCTTAACGCCGCTGATGATAGAAACAGAAGTAGCCCATTCAAGGGATTCTTTTGCCCAACTTGCAACGCTGTTAACGTCAGGGAATGATGCAAGGATATCTGCATTTACGTTATCGGTGAGGTTATAATCCTTTGCAAAGCGATAGAGGATGGCTGCAAACTCCTGACGGGTGATATTGCCCTGAGGATTGAACTTGCCGTTGCCGACACCGGAAACGTATCCCTTTTGTGCCGCCCACTTTACAGCGTAACTCATCCAGGATTTAGCAGAAACGTCATTAAATCCTGTTTCGCCCATATATCCGTCTTTTGCAACACCTGTAAGCTGGAAGAGGGTCATAACAAGCTCTGCTCTTGTCATATTCTTTGCAGGGGCAAATATCTTACCCTCGGGATCTGTACCCTTGAAGATACCCTCCTCATAGGTGTACTTTACCGCTTCGTAGAACCAGTATTGCGCCTTAACGTCGGTGAAGGGAAGCACGTTATCCTCGGCTATAACAGCAAAGGGAACCGAGCATATTACCGTAGCGACGATAAGGAATAAAGCCAATAATTTTTTCATTTCTCATACCTCCTGTATGACATTATAGTAAATAAATTATACCATCCTCAACCAGTAAAGTCAAGGATGGTATTCACAGTAAGTTATTTTTTCTTAAAGAATTGGTAATAATTGCACTTTATCATTCCGTTGTATAATTTTCTTACCTTATCTGCTTTTTTGCCGTAAAACTTTTCAAAATAGGGATGGGAGGTGATAATATATATCTGCCAGGGGTCAAGAGTCTTAAAATGCTCACCCATAGAACGGTATAGCTTTTCGGCAGACTGCTTATCCATCAATCTTTCACCGTAGGGAGGATTACAGACTATAGTGCCGCGGTGTTCTCCCTTTTCTATTTTAAGAGCATCACGTACAAAGACCTTGACGTTATCCTCCATACCTGCACGTTTGATATTGGCGTTAGCTATCTCGATACATTTTGGGTCGATATCGCTTCCCCAAGCTTCAAAGTCGGTTTTGACAATATTATCTCTTGCTTCTTCTCTTGCTCTTGTCCATATGTCCATGGGCAGGGTAAAAAAGTCTTCTGCGGCAAACTCACGTCTGATACCGGGGGCGGTGTTGGTCATAAGCATAGCCGCTTCTATCGGGATGGTACCCGAACCGCAGAAAGGGTCCCAGGTCAAAACGTTCTCACGGGGGCGGGAAAGCTTAACCAGAGCGGCTGCAAGAGTTTCTCTCAAAGGCGCCGCATTTGACTCGGTACGGTAGCCTCGCTTGAATAAAGGTGTGCCGCTTGTGTCGATCATAAGTGATGCCACGTCATTTAGTATAAAGAACTCTACTCTGACTCTTGCGCCTTCTTCAACGAAATGCTCTATTCCGTATACAGCTCCAAGACTATCAACTATAGCTTTCTTTACTATCTTCTGACAGTCGGGGATAGAGGTCAGCTTACTCTTGACGCTGTGACCGGTTACCGGAAACTCGTCCTCTTCAAGGATCCACTCGTCCCAAGGTAATGCCTTTGTCCCCTCAAAAAGTGCGTCAAAGGTGGGGGCGGGGAACTGTCCCACAAGTATAAATACACGCTCTGCCACACGGAGATTGATATTACAGCGTGCAATGGCGTCTATAGGACCTTCAAAGGTTACTCTGCCGTCAATGGTTTCAAGACGCTTGTAGCCCAGAGCGTCTATCTCTTCGCCCAGCAATTTTTCCAGACCAAAAAGGCAGGTAGCGACAAATTTGTAGTTTTGCATGATTTACCTCTTGAATTTATGTTGACTTTTAATTTTAAGTGTGCTAAAATATTAATGAATTTTTTGTTAAGTAGGGAGAACGGTATGTTCAGAAAAGGCTTTGACAACGATGCATATATCAGACTACAGTCGGAGGAGATCGGCAAGCGTATCGGCAGATTCGGCGGTAAATTATACCTTGAATTCGGCGGTAAGCTCTTTGACGATTTTCACGCCTCACGCGTACTGCCCGGTTTTGAGCCCGACAGTAAGCTTCAGATGCTTCTTAAGATGAAGGATGAAGCTGAGGTAGTTATCGTTATTAACTCCGAGCATATCGAAAACAATAAGGTCAGAGGTGATATAGGTATCACCTACGACGTAGACGTATTACGTCTTATAGATGCTTTCCGTGCCTGCGGACTTTACGTTGGCAGCGTTTGTATCGCACAGTATCGCGGTCAGGCGGGGGTAAACTCCTTTAAGGCAAAGCTTGAGGGCTTCGGCGTAAAGGTGTTCTTACACTATCCCATCGAGGGTTATCCTTATGACGTAAAGCATATTGTCAGCGATGAGGGCTTTGGAAAGAACGAATATATCGAGACCACCCGTCCTCTTGTTATCTTAACTGCTCCCGGTCCCGGAAGCGGAAAGATGGCAACCTGTCTGTCACAGTTATACCACGAGCATAAGCGCGGTGTCAAGGCAGGATATGCAAAATTTGAAACATTCCCTATCTGGAATCTCCCCTTAAAGCATCCTGTTAATCTTGCATACGAAGCGGCAACAGCCGATCTCGACGATATCAATATGATCGACCCCTATCACCTTGAGGCTTACGGAGTTACCACCGTAAACTACAACCGTGACGTAGAGGTGTTCCCCGTGCTTAATGCAATATTTGAGCAGATCTGGGGCGAAAGTCCTTATAAGTCACCTACCGATATGGGTGTCAATATGGCAGGCTTCTGTATAGTTGACGACGATGCCGCAAGAAAGGCATCCAACGACGAAATAGTAAGAAGATACTTTAAGACCCTTTGTCAGAAGAAGAAGGGCAACTGTCCCGAAAGCTCTGTGCAGAAGGTAGAGAGCCTTATGCGTCAGGCACATATAACCGAGGAGGACCGTCCCGTAGTGCGTGCCGCTATAGAACGTTCTGAGGCGACAGACAATCAGCCTGTAGTGGCAATAGAGCTTCCCGACGGACGTATAGTGACAGGCAAGACCACAGATCTTCTTGGCGCTGCTTCCGCAGCTCTTCTCAATGCGGTAAAGGCATATGCAGATCTGGAAAAGCCGGTCAAGCTTATAGACCCCGCTATCATCGAGCCTGTACAGAAGCTTAAGGTTGCGACCTTAGGCAACCACAACCCCAGACTCCATTCTGACGAGACCCTTATAGCTCTGTCCATCTCGGCTACCATGAACGAGGATGCAAAGCATGCTTACTCAAAGTTAGAGTGCTTACGCGGATGCGAGGCACACTCTACCGTAATGCTTGCTCAGGTGGATGACGATATCTACCGTAAGCTGGGTATCAATCTTACCTGTGAGCCGACCTACACCTCAAAGAAATTATTCCATAAATAAGTTTTTTCAAGGACACCGAAAGGTGTCCTTTATATTTTTTCTATAAGCTCTTTAAGCCCGCCAAAGGTCGGTACACCAACCTTTGATATGGTCTCAAGGCTCTGATGACCTGTAGCGCAGAGGGCGCAGTCACAACCTATCTCCCGTGCCAGCTCCGCATCGTGTACCGTATCGCCTATCATCAAGGGAACGGCACCGGGATGGCGACCTAACCAATCTATTCCAAGCTTAACCTTGCTTTCGGCGTGAATATTGTCAAGTCCCAATATTTCTTCAAAATAATCGGTGATACCAAGATGCTCAATGTGACCACGGAGCATGTTGATCTCGGTTGCCGAGATTACGGTCTGAGGGATATTTTTCTTTTTGAAAAAATCAAGCGCCTCTTTTGCACCGTCACACAGACGGGCTTTTCTTATATTGACCTCGTTTTCCTTTACCCATTCGATAGCCAGCTTATCGTAAGGCTCGATAGAAAAATCAAAGCCTACGTTTTCATAATATTTTGTGATAGGAAAGGTAAAAACGCTGTGATATTGCTCTACGGTATCTATGGTGGGCATATTACGGCGGGAGAGCAGGGTGTTGAGGCTGATGATACCGGTTTCAACGTCGTTTATTATAGTACCGTTAAAATCCCAGAGGATATGGGTGTATTTCATTCTGTCAGCTCCTTTATTTTAACGGCAACTGCGTTTTCGTTATTTGACAGTATTATTTCGTCGGCTATTTCCTTTAACTCGTTTACCGCATTAGATACAGCGTATTTGAAGTCAGACTCGTTAAACATGGGGATATCGTTGGTGTTATCACCAAAGCAATGTATCTCGTCATAGCCGTAATGCTCACGGAGATATTTTATGCCGCCTGCCTTTGAGGCCTTATCCGAGCACATTTCAAGATAGTATATGCTTGTATCATAGGTGTCGCGGTAGAAGGTCACGTAGAGCCCCTTAGTGTCCTTGAGCTTATGATAATAGGGTTCTACAGCATTCTTTTTACCGCACATGGTAAAGTATACGGCATAAGTGGGGTCAAGGTCTTTAAAGTCCACCTGTACAAAGTTCTTGCCGTATCTTTTTCTTCTCTCCTCGGCAAAGGACCTTGCAGGCTCGGTGTCCATATTTTCGTAGTAAGCGCAAAGCTCGTTGTCCCTTATGGTGTAGATATAGGGAGAGATATCACTACGTCCCGACACAGCCTTAACGTATTCGGCAGTAGCCTTGGGGTCTATATAATGACAGTGAAGATATTTACCTTCTGCCATATCATAGGTACATACCCCGTTCATCAGTACAGAAGGTGCGGTTATGTTCACTCCGTCAAGAATATTTGAAACAGACAGTATGGTTCTTGCCGTTGCTACAGCAAAAGAAACGCCCTTGTTTGTAAGGGCGTTTATTATTTCCTTTGTTTTTTCGCTGACCTTTCCGTTACTGTCAAGAAGCGTACCGTCAAGGTCGGTTATAAAAAGCTTATTCATTAAAATCAAGGCTGTCAAAATCCTTTGACTTAACTATCTCAAAGGACTCTGCCAGGGTGTTTCTCATTTCGTTGAAGCATCTTGCCTTATAGGCGTTACGGAGCTCTTCAAAGTGGCTGTCGACATATTCGGGATCAAGAGGCATTCTCAATACTACGTGATATCCTGCTTCGGATTCTGCCACGTAATCACAGATCTTACCCACCTCTGTGTCGGATACCGCCTTTTCAAAGCCCTCCACCATCTGTCCGTAGGTAAAGTAGTAGGTGTAGTCGGTTACAGCGGTGGTGTCCTCGCTGTATTCTTTGATAAGGGCATCAAAGTCCTCACCGTTCTGAGCTTTTTTCAGGATATCTTCGGCTGTAGCCTTGTTTTTTTCGTTGCTTTGTCCGTTGTCGTGACGGATAAGCACCTGTTTTGCCGCCATAAAGTTTTTCTGTATGTCGGCTTCAACGGTTTTATCATCAGATTTGATAAGATCGTTCATTTCAAGATAGATATACTCGCGAAGCTTGTTTTCAAGAAGCTGTTGAGAGTAGAAATGTCTGAAAAGAGCGTCGGTGAGATTATTGTTTTGCAGAGCCTCGCTGTATGCGTCCTTACCGCCGTAGTTTGCAACAGCCGCTTCTACGTAATCGTCTACAGACTTCTTTTCCGTCTTGTTCAGACCTACGTCGTGGGTCTTTGCAAGCAGGGTAAGAGCTACATCGGATGAGATAGCATCCACAGACTTCTGATAGAGCTGTTCTTCGGTATACTCCGGATTTTCTGCCTTATAGTTAAGATAGAAATAACGGTAGGTATCGTAGGATATTTCCTCACCGCCTACGGTAAGGACGGTCTCCGATTTACCGCAAGCGCAGAGCAGCATTACAAGTACCAGTATAAGAGGCAAAAGTTTAACTCGGGTCACTTGAAACCTCCCCACCGCTCATTAAAAGCGATGTATCCGAAAGGATCTTTTCTACACGGTCACGAAGAACCCAGAACTCACCTTCGCCGTTTACGGTAAAGTAGCAGCGGCGGGTAGAATAGCTGTAGAAGGAGTATTCATACTCAAGACCGCCACGGGTCTTTATCTTAAAGGTCATAAGCCATTCATCGGTAGAATCCGACTCGGTATAGCCTTCAAGGGAGAGAGAAAGGAGCTTGACGTATATTCTCTTAAAGGATGCAAGCTGATTTGCGGTAAGAGGTGTAAGTGTGCTCTTGGGTGTTACCTTGAGCTCGGTGTCCTTACCGGTAACGGTGAAGGTCTCGTGTACGTCCTTACCGATAATCTCAACAGTCTCAATATCGTTTATGTTCTTCTGGAACATGGGCTTGTCCACAAAGTCGATGAACTCCCATTCAAGGAAGTCAAAGGTCTCGGCGTCAACCTTAGCTACGATATTGAACATTACGGAATAAGCGTTATAGCTTCCGTCCTCGTTTTTGTCGCTGATAAGGATATAGTTGTCAACGCCGCTGTAACGGTAGTAGAGCTCGTACTTAGGTTCGTCAAGACGGAACTCTTTAAGCTCTTCGGGACCCATAGCTTCTCTTACGTTACCGAAAGCAAGAACCTCGGTACCCTCAAGGGCGTTGAACTTCTTTATGATATGATCATAGTTTGAGGAGGAGGGAACATAGTCGCCGGGGACCAGCATCTTGTAATAGGTTGTGGATGCGGTCTTTACGCGTTCCTGCTCATCCATAAACTTGATAGAGACAAAAGTTTCGCCATCCTTGCCCAAAGTAAAGTTTTCTATCTTGTAATAGTCGTCAGACTTGGTGGGCATAGAGAGCAAAGGGGTGATATAGCTTTCTTTGGGCACAAGAACGTACTTTGAGGTGGTGTCAAGGGCATATACAACGTTTCTGCCCTCAAGCATAGCGTAGTAGCCGCCGCTTGTGGGGAGCACGTCACCGATAAACATCTTGTGGGACACGTCTTTTTTGTCGGTTACAATATAGTAGGCGGGATCCTGCGAGGGGTCAAGGCCGTACTTTGTAAGATCTGTGGGATCCTCGGTAACTCGGTTTATAGCCATAGGCAGACGTACTGTTGCCGCAAGTGAGGTAAACTTGTCGGTGCCGAAGGTGGTACCTTCATAGCCTGTGAGGTAAAACTGACCCTTGTCGTCCTGATAGAAGCCGTAATCGCCGTGCTTATTATGAATCTTTATTTCTTTGATATCCGCCTGCTCGATCTTGGGGAAGATCATTATCTTACTGTATGCTTCGCTGTAGGTCTCACCCTCTATAAGCTCAGGAATATCCTTTGTTTCGGTTTCCTTGAGCATAGGTGCAACTACGGTGAAGTATACAACAGCCAATGCTACTATAAGAACTGCGGATATAATAATTGTCAGCTTTTGTTTTTTTAACATTACAGATGACGTCTCCTGATAAGAATTACTGCACCCACCGCAAGAATGATCGCAGGGAAGAGAGCAGTGAGAACTACAGTCCAGGTGTTAGCCTGTGAGAGCTCTATATCAAGGGCAAGGTCGTCGAACACCTTGAAGTCAAGGTCGACGGGAACCATTTCCTTACCGAAAGCACGCATAGCGGCATAGATGATGTCGCTGTTGCCGTAGGTAGAGCCGTTAAGGTATCTCTCGTCCGCAAAGGACTTTGTACCTGCGCAGAGAACGTAGTTGTAGTACTTCTCGTTGTTGTCGCCTACAGTTGTTTTCATAGAAACGGTCATAAGAGGCATCTGACCTTCTTTTACAACGGAGTTGTCAGCGATAGAGTAAGCCTTTGCGGTATCGTAGGTGTCAAGTATAGAGGATACCGAAATGCCGTTGTGAGCCTCCCAAAGCACCTCTATGGGCATAGCGTTTGCTGCTATGGTCTTGGGGGGATTGTCTAACTGACGAAGGGGTTTATTGAGGGATGCGCCGTCACCCTCGGGAGTGTACTGCGCTATAACAGAACGGCCGTAGGTGTCGATACAATGCTCCTTGTCCTCGATGTGTGCGGGAGTAAAGGATACGCCCCACTCGGTGAGATATTCGTTAAGATTGGGAAGATCGGTGGTAGCCGAGGGATCGGAGAACACCATCAGGTTACCCATATTGTCAAGGTATCTGTCAACCTTGTCTATCTCGTTTACCTCGTCATATGCGCCGGAAAAGTCGTATATGGGAGAGTTGATGATAAGAACTCTTGTTTCTTCGGGGATATTTTCCTTGGACAGGTCTATATCTCTTACCTCAAAGCCCGCCTCAACGAAGAGGTTATGCATCTGAGAGGAAGAAGTTGTCTCACCGTGACCTACTGTGAAGCAGGCAAGCATCTTGTCGTAGCTGAGCTGCATCATAGCGGTTGCAAAGCGGTATTCTGCATTGAATGCAAATACGGTATCGGTCTCTGTGTCAAAGGTATAGAACTTTTCCATGCTGTAGCAACGGAAAGCAGCGCCGTTGGTGATAACCACGTCGGTGGTATATACCTGAGGGACGGTAGAGGACAGATAGGGTTCAATAGCATCGGGATTTTCAATACTGTTGATGTACTTAACGGTAATGTAATCGTACTTATCCTCAAGTTTAAGAGCATATTCGTAGATCATCTTCTGATACTCGTAGCCCATCATAACATCAGGCTCGGTAAAGAAGATAATGTCTATAGGCTTGTTTGACAGAGCAGAGAATATGGCGTCAGCCTCGGGGGAGACTGTATATATCTGCTCCTTTGTCATGTCGAGGTAAAGGGATTTCTTCTGTGCAACACCGGTGAAAACGGCATTGATTATTATAACGACTGCAAGCACAGCCACAGTCAGGGCTACCGCAAAGGAGCCGTACTTAAGTTTTTTATTCATTGTTAGCTCCTCCTTATGCCCATCTGCGCTTTTCGTACACTCTTACAGTTAAGAAGATAAACGAGAAGCAGATAGAGATATAGTAAAGTAATGCGGAAAAATCGAACTGTCCGTAGCAGAACTTGTCAAATCTCTCGTAAACGGAGATCCAGGAAAGTATTCCGCGGATAAAGGCAGAATCGATATAGGGGTTAAGAAAGTTGATTCCTATCATGACCATAAGTATTGCAATTGTACCTACCGCCGCTACCAGCTGATTTTCGGTAAGTGCGGAGATAAAGATACCAACGGCAATAAAGGCAGAACCAAGGAAGAATACACCGATTACATAACCGTAAAGGATACCGAAGTTAGGGGTACCGTGGGTAGATATAACGGTGAAGTAGAAGCATGTCGCACCAAGACAGGCACCGAAAACGGTAAGGGCTGCAAGGAACTTAGCAACTACCATAGAGGAAAGGGAAACAGGAGCGGTCAATAATAGCTGCTCTGTTTTCATCTTCTTTTCCTCGGCAAAGGACTTCATCGTCAGTATGGGCAGAAGCACCACAAGTGAAATAATAACGACTGTATAGTAGAGGGGCAGGTTGATGTCTGCGCCACTCATTGCTACCTGAACGGTGAACATGGCAAAGGCAAAACCGGTTACCGCCATAAATACCGCGCAGAAAACGTATCCGAGGCCTGTGGTAAAATAGGCCTGCATTTCTCTTTTATATATAGCTCCCATTTTACTGCCTCCTTACTTAGTAAACTTCTTTTTCTTTGACTTGTCTCTTGCGGGGTCAACCGTGAGGGTGATAAATACGTCTTCAAGGTTCATACCCATGGTGGTCAGACCCATAAGAGGCCAGTTACGGCTTGCCAAGAGGTTAAAGAGAGGCTTACGGATGTCAAGACCCGCCTCGCTTTCGATCATATAAGTAACAGAATCGAGCTCACTGCCTACAGACTCGCAACGGGTAACGCCGTTGATAGAACGGACAGCATAGAGCACGTCCTTTTCGGGACCGCATATCTTTGCTTCCAGACGGCATTTTGTCATAACAGCCTGGCTTATCTCCTCTGTGGGCTTGTCCGCAACTATCTTACCCTTGTTTATGATGATAAGACGGTCACATACCGCCTGTACCTCGGAGAGGATATGTGTGGACAGGATAACGGTATGATCTCTGCCAAGGGTTCTGATAAGGTTACGTACCTCAACGATCTGCTTGGGGTCAAGACCTATGGTAGGCTCGTCAAGGATTATTACCTTTGGGTTGCCGATAAGGGCCTGAGCAATACCCACACGCTGCTTGTAACCGCGGGAAAGGTTCTTAATAACACGGTTGTAAACGTCGGCTATCTTTGTAACGTTGATTACCTCTTCGATATGTTTACGGCGATTGAGCTTACAGCCCTTAAGGTCGTATACGAAGTCAAGGTATTCCTTTACCGTCATATCGGGATACACGGGAGGCATCTCGGGCAGATAACCTATAGACTTCTTTGCCGCCATGGTATCCTCAAGGATATCGTGGCCGTCTATCTCAACCTTGCCGTCTGTAGCGGAGAGATAGCCTGTGAGAATATTCATTGTTGTGGACTTACCCGCACCGTTAGGACCGAGGAAACCTACTATCTCGCGGTCGCCTACGGTGAAGGAAATGTTGTTTACGGCGTACTTGTCACCGTAATGCTTAACTAAGCCTTCTACTTTTATCATTTGAGTACTTCCTTGCTAAAATTCAGTAAACTATATTATATAATATTAATATGTATATTTTGTGAATTACAGAGAAATAAATGCAGACATAACACCACGTTTGCCCTTAGAGGCTCTGTGGGAGAAATAGAGATCGCTCTTACAGCAGGTACAGTCGTCGGAGGCGGTAATGTTCTTCACCCCAACTTCCTTCAAGAGCTCGGTGTTAAGCCCCACAAGATCGGCGTACATATCACTTGATACGTATCTGTCGGTCATATCACGGCCTAACTTTTCGTATAGGGTGTTTTTGAAATCCTCTCCTACCTTGTAACAACACTTGTGTATACAGGCGCCTATGGCAACAGAGATGTTTTCGGGTGTTGCACCAAGGTCACACATTGCTTTAACGGCATTTTGCTGTATACGGTCCACCGTACCCCTCCAGCCGGCATGAACCGCGCCTATGACCTTTGCCTTATCATCGTAAAACAGTATCGGTACACAGTCGGCAGTACGTACGGCTAAGGTAACGTCTCTTTGGTTTGTAACAAATCCGTCGCAGTCATAGGTCTTGCCTATATCCGCTTTTCCCACCATCAGAACGGTGGCAGAGTGTATCTGATTTGTAAAAACTATACTGTCTGTCTTAAATCCTATGGCTGTCGCCATTCTTCTGTAGTTTTCTTCCACAGCCAAAGGATCATCACCCAGATTCTTACCCAGGTTCATTTCAGCCAGATGAGGCTCTTTGGAAACTCCGCCAAAACGGGTGGAAAATCCGTGGGGAACCGCAATTTTATCAGATTTGAAGTATATTACTCCGTTACTGTCAATCTTTTTCATAAGGCTCTGTCCTTTCAAGCTCAACAAAAAACGTACTTCCGACACCTACCGTGCTTGTAACACCGTAGCTGCCGCCGACCTGTTCCATGATGGTTTTTACGATAGACAAACCAAGCCCGCTGCCTTCTACGGCACGGCGGTGGACCTTGTCTACCTTGTAGTATCTGTCCCATATGAGAGGAAGCTTGTCGGGTTCGATACCCTCGCCCGAGTCTTCTACCTCTATACGTACCGTGTTTTCGGTGATTATCTGTCTTACCTTTACGTCCTTTGTATCTCCCGTATGGGTGATTGCGTTGGTAACCAGGTTGTATATAACACGGCTTATGCTCTTTTCATCGCTGACAACGTACGCGTCGCTGTCACAGCAAAAATCTATTCTGCAACCGTTTGCCTCGCAGATCTTGGAAAATCTTGCAAGGGTGCTCTTTACCAATGCGGTAATATTAAAGCATTTGATATCCATATTTTCAGTACCCGACTGAAGCTTTGAGATATCAAGCACGTCGTTTACAAGAGAGGTCAGACGTACCGTCTCGTCTATTATAACCTGAGCATTTTCCGCATTGTTCTCTCCGGGGATATCACGCATCATTTCGGAATATCCGCCGATCATTGTAAGAGGAGTGCGAAGATCGTGGGATATATTTGCTATAAGCTCACGGCGCAGGGTATCCACGCGGGCAAGTTCGGTTTTTGCGTGTTCCAGAGCCGCAGAGAGCTCTGCTACCTCACGGTATCCCTTTTCGTCAAACTTAGCGTTATAATCCTCTCGTCCAAGCTTCTTTGCCTCTGTCGTGAGACGGCGTATAGGTCTTGTTACCCTCACGGATATCACAAGGGCAAGCACGAGAGAAAGAAGCACCGATATTACGGTAAGTGCCGTCAATATTTTGTTTAGGGTACCCATCGTTGCATCCACAGGAGAGATCTCACTGTTCAGGATGATAAACAGGGTAGAGCCCTCGTCGTTTTTGGTAATAGAGCTATAGATAATGCTCTCAGGGAACTGTCCCTTATATTCTGCAAGCTGACTCTTGTCAAAAAACTCGCCCTCTATACCGATATATTTACGTCTTGAGGCATCATACATAAAACGTTGGGTACAGCTTCCTCCGTTTGCCTCTGCGGTAGAGTAGAGGGTCAGTACGCTTTGTGTATCGATAGAATGGATAGCGCAGGAATTAAGACTGTGATGGGTATAGAGGTATATCAGCTTATCCATATCTACAACCGAAACGCAGATATCGTCAGAGCCGATATCGTCGATAGTTTCTCCAAGATTTTTTGAGTTTATATCCGCCGTTATCCTGTCTGCCGCATGCTCTATCTCGTTCATCTTGACCGTTTTGTATATGTTGTCAAGGAATACAATCTGACAAAGCCACAGTATAAGTAATATTACTGCGGCAAACATCAGTATATAAAGGAATACGCTCCACTTTATGCTTAGTTTCTTGTTTTTATTTTCAGACATCAAACCTGTATCCTACTCCTCTTAAGGTAACTATTAATTTACTGTATTCCCCAAGAGACTTTCTCAATAATTTTATATGCGTGTCAAGTGTTCTGTCATCGCCGTAAAAGTCATATCCCCATACCTCGGTTATAAGCTTTTCTCTGGTAAGGGCAATGTTGCGGTTACGCAGCATATAGAAGAAAAGATCGTATTCCTTAGGGGACATATCCACTCTTGCTCCGTCTATAGTAACCGTACGGGCGGTAAGATCTGCCACAAGACCTTCTATCTCTATCTTTTCGTTTTTGTTTTCGGTCCCTGCAGCTCTCTTCATTATGGCGTTGATACGGAGCATAAGCTCCTTAGGCGAAAAGGGCTTTACAACGTAATCGTCAATACCCAGTTCAAAGCCGTTTATACGGTCGTATTCCTCGCCTCTGGCAGAGAGCATGATGATAGGAACGTTTGAGTCTTTTCTTATCTCCCTGCAAGCAGAAAAACCGTCAAGCTCGGGCATCATAATATCCATTATGATGATGTCGTATTTTTTGTCACGGCACAAAAGCACCGCTTCCATACCGTTTGCGGCTTCGTCTACACTGTGACCTTCAAACTCGGCATATTTACGGATGAGTTTTCGGATCATGAGCTCATCATCACATATCAAAATATTGTACATTTATTGCCTCCCATCTCGTCACTCGTTGCCACCAACAACTCCTGCTTCGCTTCTGAAGTCGCTTGCACTCGTCGGGTGTCTGCCGTCCTCCCGGGCTTGCTTTTTCCGCCCCCGGCGGGGCAATCCCGCTCGGCATCGCATATCAAAATGTTGTACATTTATTGCCTCCCAAACAGTTATAATAATGCAGAATGCAGAATGCAGAATGCAGAATTATGGTTGATTTTCTCCTACAGTCGAAAATCCGCATTAAATCATATTTACGGTAATATGATTTGTTTCTTTAAACCATAGTTCTTTGCAAATTCATTATATCCAAAAGAAATTTTTGATACCGTTAAGGTATCAAAAATATCCTCAATTCTGCATTCTGCACTCTGCATTCTGCACTCTGAATAACAATCGGGCATCTGTTGATGCCCGATTATTGTTATTCAGTTTCGGGTACCATTTCTACAAGTGTTGTGTCAAAGGTAACTATACGGCTGCGCTTCATATCGCTGTTCAGTCTGGAAACGGTTATAGATACTTCATCTCCAACCTCATATTCCTCTAAGAGTGCTGCGATATCAGCTCTGTCCGAAACAGACACACCGTCGATGGCGATGATGCGGTCACCGAACTCAAAGCCGCCCTTCTGACCCTTCTGATATTCAAGGAAGTATACGCCGTAGTCTGTGATATAATCAAGCAGATCCTTGTACTTGCTCTGGTAGAGCTCAGCGGAGTTTGTGCTCTCGTTTACCTCATACACGTAGATGCCAAGGCTCACTCTGCCTGCAACGTAGCCGTTGTCGGTGAGTGACTTAGCTACCTCAATAGCCTGATTTATCGGAATAGCAAAGCCCAGACCTTCGATGGTGGTTCCGGAACCGTCACCGCCGGACTTAGCGTTAACGACGCCGATAAGGTTGCCCTCGATATCAAACAGACCGCCGCCGGAGTTACCGGGGTTTATAGAGGTGTCTATCTGGAGAAGGGAATAACCCTGACCGTCGATGGTGATCTCGCGGTTAAGAGCCGAGATAATACCGCTGGAAACTGTACCGCCCAGAGTTCCCAGGGGGTTACCGATAGCAATAGCGGTCTGACCCACTACAAGATTGTCAGAGTTGCCAAGCTTTGCCTCAACAAGGTTCTTGGCGTCTATCTTTATAACCGCAATATCGGTACGGCTGTCGCTGCCAACAAGCTCGGCATCATACTTTTCGCCGTTCTTTAAAGTTACGGTAACTGTAGAAGCTCCGTCTACAACGTGAGCGCAGGTGATTATATAACCGTCTTCGGCATCAATGATAACGCCGCTGCCTGCACCGCTCTGTACAAACTGTCCGTAGAAGAAGTTGGTAGAAACCACCTCGGTAGTTATCTCGACCACGCTGTCTCCTGCCTTCTGTGCGGCTGCAGCTATGGTGCCTTCGGGGAGATCTATCTCAACCTTGTCAGAGGGCTTGGCGTCGATGGCGCCGTTACCGTTACCGCCGTTTTCTACGATAGACGTCTCACCGTCGGTGATAAAGTGGGACCCGACTGCTATGCCGACCATACCGAATATCATTGACATAACTACACCTGCAACGAGGCAGATAACAAATATTGCGGTAGGAACGCCCTTCTTCTCTTTTTTAGGCTTCTTGGGCGTGGATTCTACGCGGGGAACGTAGGTGGTGTTGACAGCTCCCTGTGTTGAAGGAGTGTCACGGTTGATGTTGGGGTTGTTACCCGCAGTATACGAATATGTCGAGGACTGAGCAGAGGGATTACGGGGGATCTCGTTATTCTCGCTCTTTACCTCACCGCCCAGGACGATGGGGGCATCTGCCTCCTTGTCGGGACGGTTGGAAAAATTATTATTGAACTGATTATCCATCATTTTGTCCTTCCTTTTTGCTTTATGCTTTTAGTTTAATCACCTAATGTGATGATTATATGATGAAAAGCAAAAAATCAGGCAAAGAAATGATATTTTGTGGTTGTATGATAGGTTTCGCCTGCACGAAGAACGGTGTTTGTAAAGTTTTCGTGGTTGGGAGAGTCGGGCCAGCACTGGGTCTCAAGACAGAATGCGTGATGAGGCTCGGACTTAACGCCTCTCTTGTAGAGAATGTCACCGCCCATAAAGCCGCCTGTATAGAGCTGAACGCCGGGGAGGTCGGTATATACCTGCATGCCTCTGCCGGAAACCGTATCAATAGCCTCAGCAATAAGTCTCATACCCTCGCCGTTGAGACAGAAGTTGTCGTCATAATACTCGGTAAGCATGGTGAACTCGCGGAGGTCAAACTTGGTACCCTCAACAGAAGGAAGGTTACCTGTGGGGATAAGCTCAGAGTCTGTCTCGGTATATCTGTCCGCATCTATACGGATCTTGTGGTTGCAGATATCGCCGCCGTTGAAGCCTGCGAGGTTAAAGTATGCGTGGTTTGTAAGGTTGCAGAGGGTATCCTTATCGGTGGTAGCAGTATAATCGATAGAAAGTGTGTTATCTTCATCAAAGGTGTAAACTACGGTCACGTCAAGCTTGCCGGGGTAGTTCTCATCACCGTCGGGAGAGGTGAGCTTCAGGGTAACGGTGTCATAGCCGTCGTGCTCTGCAACTTCAGAGTCCCATACACGCTTACCGAAGCCTGTAGGACCGCCGTGGAGGTGGTTGTTGCCGTCGTTTAAGTTAAGGGTTATCTCTTCGCCGTTAAGAGTAAACTTACCCTTGCCGATACGGTTGCCGTAACGGCCTATAAGCGCGCCCTGGTTCTGGTCCTCTGCCAGATAGTCCTCAAGAGTGTCGTAGCCGCAGGTAACGTCGGCAAAGTTGCCGTCCTTATCGGGAACGTAGATGTCGATGATTATTCCGCCGTATTCCATGATCTTAACGGATGCGCCGGAGGAGTTTGTAAGTGTATAGGCAAAGATGTCTCTGCCGTCGGGCATAGTGCCGAAAACTTTTCTTGATACCATTTTAATATACCTCGCAAATAATTATATATACTCATTATAATATAACATTAGTGCCTTGTCAACTTATTGACAAAGGATATTTTTACTGATAAAATTAAACTATCAAACCAAGGAGGTGCCTATGACAGACAAAAAGAATATCCTCATAGCCGACGATGAGGCGGAGATACGCGAGGTACTGGAGCTTCTCCTGACGGGAGAGGGCTATAACGTTATAAGCTGTGCCGACGGTGAGGAGGTACTTGCTTCTGCCTCCGATAATATAGATCTGTATATCCTTGATATCGGTATGCCGGGTATGACGGGGTTAAAGGCGGCGACTCTCCTGCGAAGGGAATACGACACCCCCATCATCTTTCTTACCGCCTATTCTACCGAATCGGACAAGGTCATGGGCTTTTCGGCAGGTGCAGACGATTATATTGTAAAACCCTTTTCCAACATTGAGCTTCTTATGCGCGTCAAGGCTATTCTCCGAAGAAGCAGTACGGTGAAAGCAAAAAGCAATACCATCATTCTGAAGGATCTCACCATAGATACGGACAGTCAGTCTGTAACGAGAGCGGGAGAGCGGATAAATCTTACCTATACCGAATACGGTATTCTCGTGCTTCTTGCTTCACACCCAAAGAAAATATATTCACTTGATAATATATACGACAGTATCTGGGGAGACGATGCGGTAGGTGACAGCTCTATTATGGTGCATATTAAGAATCTCCGCAAGAAGATAGGAGACAGCTCCCGTGAGCCGATATATATCAAGACTGCCTGGGGAAGGGGATATTACGTTGATTAAAAAAGAAAAAAGACACAGGCTTTCACACGAAATACTCGGTCTGACGTTTCTGTGTTTTCTTATCTCTGCAGCCCTTTGCCTTGTGCTGTGGGGGATAGGAACTGTCCTTACCGATCATTTATATGAGATCAAGGGTATTACTCCTACAGATATTGATTATGCGGTCAGCAATACGCAGGTGATCGGTGTTGCGACGGTTATTTCGGCTCTGTTTTTTGCTATACTTTTTCTTATAGTTTTAGGTGAGAGACTGGTATATATCAAACGTATAAGTGATGCCATACGCTCCTTTGACCATAGCGAAACTCCTCTTGTTTTGCCCCTTGAGGGTTCAAACGAGCTTACGACTCTCGCCGAGACCATAAATTCTATGGCAGAGCGTGACCGCAGGATAAGAGAGAAGGAAACTCAATTAAACGAAGAAAGGGAACAGCTCGTGCGTTCTCTTTCCCACGATATACGTACACCTCTGACCTCGGTTATGTCATACTCCCAGCTTCTTTTGGCAAGGGAGGATATAAGCGGCGAAAGCAGAGAATACGCAGATCATATCTGTCAAAAAGCCCTGCAGATAAAACAGCTTACCGACGTGCTTCTTGAGGGGGGCAAAAGAGAGCTTGTGCATATAGAGGATATCCGTCTGCTCTGTGAACAGCTTGTATGCGATCTTGAAGCGGAACTGGAGGAGGATTTTGATATCCGTACCGACGTTGAATGCCCTGCATCGTCCGCCGAGGTGGATATTTCCGAGATAAGAAGGATATTTGACAATCTTATTACCAATATACGTAAATACGCCGACCCAGCCGAAAAGGTAACTCTCAAGATCTGTTCACAGGATAAGGATCTTGTGATAGAGCAGAGTAATTCCGTAAAGCAAACAAGCTCCGAGGGCCACGGTATGGGACTTAAAAGCATACGCCGTATTGCGGGCAGCTACGGCGGCAGCGTATCGGTAGACAGAGACAAATTTGAGATAAAAATAAATCTTCCGATTCTTTAGAATTCTTTAGAATTATATGCCGATTTTCTTTATAAAGGTGTGTTACCATACAGTCACAGGAACAGAAAACCTGAAAAACAAAAAAGAGAGGTAACAAATATGTTTACAAGTTTTGATCTTTTGATCGTTGCAGCAATGGGCCTTGCGGCTCTTGGAGTAATGTCCACCGTGCTTATGTTTCTTATAAGGAACAGGATCGCAAGAAGAGTATTTATGTACGTCTCGGTTGCTCTGGCACTCTATCTTGCACACGCAGGACTTTATATCAGCGGCGGTATGTTTCTCGGACAGGCTGCGGTATCCTTTGCGGTAATAGCAGGCTGTGTGGCAGTGGTCGTTCTTGACGTTCTTTCAAAAAAGAATGAAAAGCTCTTCACCCTTGCCCGTATACTTACCGCAGTTGCAGTAGTGACAGGCTTTGCAAACGCATTACTGTTTTGATCGAATGAAGAAAACGGTTGCCGAAATTACGGCAACCGTTTTTGCTTGATTTTTTATATACCCTATGATATAATATTCAAATAAAAGACATAGGAGACGGTATGAAAAACAAACAGCCACCTTTTGAGATAACCGGTAATATCCTGACCCTTGTTGCTGATATATCAGAGCTTGTAGGACGTGTTTCAGGTGTAGCAGGATTGTCATCCAACCCCAGATTGCGCCGCACAAACCGAATCCGTACTATATACGGTTCTCTTGCTATAGAACAGAATTCGCTTGATCTAGATCAGGTTACTGCCGTTATCGACGGAAAGCACGTTTTAGCGCCGCCTGCCGATATTGCAGAGGTCAAGAATGCATACGAAATATATGAACGTCTGGATGAGCTTGATCCTTACGATATAGAAGATCTGTTTGTTGCTCACAGTATTATGACAAGGGGCTTAGTGGGAGAGTCGGGCGTTTTTCGCAGTCGCCCCGTAGGGGTTGCGGATGCAGAGGGTAATATTATTCATTTCGGAACCTTACCTCAGTACGTTCCGAAACTTATTTCGGAGCTTATTGACTGGACAAAGCAAAGTGATATGCATATGCTTATACGAAGCTGTGTTTTTCACTATGAATTCGAACTGATACACCCCTTTGCTGACGGTAATGGGCGTGTAGGCAGGCTTTGGCATACATTGCTTTTGTCAAAATGGAACCCTATCTTTGCTTGGCTGCCGGTTGAGTCTATCATACACGAAAATCAAAAAGAGTATTATAAAGCGATAAATATCTCCAATGCCCAAGGCGAATCCACGGTGTTTATAGAATTTATGCTCTCGGTGATAAAAACAGCACTTACAGAAGCTATCGAAAACACATAGAACACTAACTGGAAAAATAAGGAGGATAAAAATATGATGTTTTCGGAAATGTTTCTTGAACAGAATGCAGATCAGATAGATTACAACGGTAAAACCATCAATTCGTGTTATAGTGTAAAAGAACAAGGAATATATAATATTAAATTTTCTATTATCAGTACGTCCTCTGATTATACACAAGCTATAAATATACATTTTATTGATTTCGAGGGACGGGTGTTTGTAAACGGTAGAGAACACCGACTTTCTGAAAGCGGCTTTCCACAGCTTCTGTTTTCGGAAAAAGAAATATCGTCAGTTGAAGTTAAGATCGAATTACAACAGGGCAGTTTTGTTATATGTAATGCTTCCGACCCTATCGGAACCGATGAGATATGGTATTCATTATATGGCAACTGTGCAATGATAATTGAAAAATATAATGATTCACATTATAGATTTTATTGTAACGACCACGAATATGATGATGATTTTGATGATATGATATTTGATATGCGGATCAATGACGAAAAGGTAAAATCAACGGGTAAAATTAGATTGTTCGATCTGATCAAAGGTCGGCTGTCAGATTAAAGAGAAAACTGATGAAGGCTGAGAAATCAGCCTTTCTTTAATTTATTTTCATTAAAGATTGACAAATCGGGCAGAATAGTAGTATAATATATGAGAATATGCAAATAAAAAACTATTTATATATGGAGGACAATATGGAACAGGCAAAATTGACTATGCTTAAAGAACATGCCAACAACATCAGACTTGGCGCTCTTGAGGCAGTGTACAGTGCATCTTCCGGACATCCCGGCGGATCTCTTTCTATAGCAGATCTGCTTTCTTATCTCTACTTTGCAGAGATGAAGGTTGACGCAAAGAACCCCGATTGGGAGGACAGAGACAGACTCGTTCTTTCCAAGGGTCATACAGCTCCCGCACTTTATGCGGCTCTGGCTGAGGCAGGCTTTATACCCAAGGAGGATCTCAAGACCTTCCGTCAGGTAGACAGCTACCTTCAGGGTCACCCCGATATGAAGCATACTCCCGGTGTCGATATGACGTCCGGTTCTCTGGGGCTCGGTATCTCCGCGGCTTGCGGTATGGCTCTCTCCGGTAAGATCAGAAACAAGGATTACCGTGTGTTCACCATCCTCGGTGACGGTGAGCTTGGTGAGGGTCAGGTCTGGGAGGCTGCAATGTTTGCAGGTCACTACGATCTTGACAACCTCTGTGCTTTCGTAGACTGGAACGGTCTCCAGATCGACGGTCCCATTGCTGAGGTTATGGATTCCACACCTATCGACAAGAAGTTCGAGGCATTTGGCTGGAACGTAGTTATGATCGACGGTCATAACTTTGACGAGATCGCAGCAGCTGTTGAAAACTTCAAGGCAACAAGCGGCAAGCCCACCTGCGTTGTTATGAAGACAGTTAAGGGTAAGGGCGTTTCCTTCATGGAGAATCAGTGCGGCTGGCACGGTTCTGCACCTAACAAGGAACAGTATGAGCAGGCAGTAGCAGAGCTTACTGCAAATAACTAAGGAGGTATCGAGAGATGGCAGATAAGATAGCAACCAGAGAAGCGTACGGTAATGCGCTTGCAGAACTTGGCGAAAAGTATGATTTTGTAGTTCTCGATGCTGACCTTGCAGCAGCTACAAAGACAGGTGTATTCAGAAAGAAGTTCCCCGAAAGACATTTCGAATGCGGTATCGCAGAGGGTAACATGATGACAGTAGCAGCAGGTATTGCTTCTACCGGTATGATCCCCTTTGTTTCTACATTTGCAATGTTCGCAGCCGGCAGAGCCTTCGAGCAGGTTCGTAACAGCATCGGCTATCCCCACCTCAACGTTAAGATCGGTGCTACCCACGCAGGTATCTCCGTAGGTGAGGACGGCGCAACTCATCAGTGTAACGAGGATATTGCAACCATGCGTACCATCCCCGGCATGACAATTATCAATCCCGCTGACGCAATCGAGGCAAGAGCTTGTGTTGAGGCAGCTATTAATCACGACGGTCCCGTTTACATGCGATTCGGACGTCTCGCTATCCCCACCCTTTACGGCGACGACTACAAGTTCGAGCTTGGCAAGGGCGTTATGATGAGCGAGGGTAAGGACGTAACTATCGTTGCAACAGGTCTTATGGTTCATAAGGCACTTGAGGCTAAGGAGCTTCTTAAGAACGAAGGTATCGATGCTGAGGTTATCAACATCCACACCATCAAGCCCCTTGACCGTGACATGGTTATCGCTTCCGCTAAGAAGACCGGCTGTGTAGTAACAGCAGAAGAGCACAACATCATCGGCGGTCTTGGTTCCGCTGTAGCAGAGGCTCTCTCCGAGACCTGCCCCGTTCCCGTACTCCGTGTAGGTGTAGAGGATCAGTTCGGCCGTTCCGGTAAGGTTCCTCCCCTGCTTGAGCTCTACGGTCTTACTGCAGAGAACATCGCAGCTAAGGCTAAGGCTTCTATCGCACTCAAGAAGTAATATAAAAAGCACTCCGCAAGGGGTGCTTTTATATTACTTAATGCAGAATGCAGAGTGCAGAATGCAAAATTAAGGAACAAAGGTGTTGCAGTAATGCAACACCTTTCACTAATTTGAGTATAGATTTATACATTCGTCTATAATGTTTTCTACAGTTCTGAGCTGAGAAGGAGAGAGCTTGCTCAGCTTATTCGACAAAAGAAGTAGGTCTTTATCTACGATCGTTCCTGTGAGCAGATAGTCCGCACTTACTTCCAGTGCCTCTGCGATCTTCAAGAGATTTTCGGGACGCATAGCTCTTTTACCGCCCTCGGCATAAGAAATGAACTGAGGTGTCAGATCTCCTTTTTCCGCCAGTTCTTCCTGTGTAAGTCCCAATTTGTTTCTACGTTCAATGATGCGCTTGCCAATCTCCTGTAAGCAAACATCCTTCACCTTTATCACCGCCTCTTCTTTTGTTTGATTATATCCACATTCCGTGATAAAATTAATCGTTAACTGTTGACAAAAATCAACAACAAGCGATATAATGGAGAAAAACGGAGGATGATTTTATGATATGTGAGAATATTTATTGCATTTACAACAATGATGGGAGATGTATCACAGAGGACGTAGAGCTTGATATTCAAGGAAAATGTACAAGCTGTGTATATGTAGATATAGATGATGAATATCTTAAAAGAAAAAAGAAAGAGATTTTAGAACAATATAATGACTAAAGGTGTTGCAGTAATGCAACACCTTTGTTGTTTATTGATTGGCAAATGCAAACAAAAAAGAAGCATTTTGACCGTTAGGTCAAAATGCCTCATTAATTCTGCATTCTGCATTTTGCATTCTGCACTTACTCAGTTGTATAATTATCGAAATATCCCTGAATAAATACGATAGGAGTACCCTTGTCACCTGAGCCGGAGGTCAGGTCACAGAGAGAACCGATAAGGTCGGTGAGCTGACGGGGAGTTGTACCCTCAGAGTCCATCTTACCTACAAGGTTGCCGTCCTTTTCAACAATTCTTTCCTTGATAGCAGCCTTAAGAGCGTCGCCGGAAAGGTCGGAGAAGTCGTTATCAGCGAGGTACTTGAGCTTAAGCTCGTTGGGAGTACCCTCGAGACCGCTGGTGTAAGCGGGAGAAACGATGGGGTCAGCAAGCTCCCAGATCTTACCTACGGGATCCTTGAAAGCGCCGTCACCGTAAACCATAACTTCGATGCGCTTACCGGTAGCCTTGAAGAGCTTTTCCTGGATAGCGTCAACAACAGGCTGGCAGTCACGGGGGAAGAGCTTTACCTGATCCTCGGTTGCCTTGTTGGAACCGAGAAGACCGTAGTCAGCGTTGTAACCGCTGCCGTCGATAGACTCGTTCATGATATCGTCAAGACCGAGAACGGTCTCGCCGCCGTTAGCCTTGAGGATTCTCTTAGTACGGAATCTGGAGTGAATATCGCAGCAGAGAACGTTCTTGGTGTAGCCAAGAATAGCTCTGGGATTGTTAGCAAAAATTATCTCGCATTCTGCGCCGCAGTCGCGGATAAGAGATTCGTAATACTCAACGTAGTCAACACCTGTGAAGCGGTGCTTCTCGTAACCGAAGAGGTCACGGTAGGTCTTGAGGTCAAGTACGTCTTTATAGGGATCAACGCCCTTCTCATCCACTGCATCGATAGAGATAAGGTGGTTACCTACCTCATCGGAGGGATAGGAGAGCATAAGAACTATCTTCTTTGCGCCCTTAGCGATACCGCGAAGGCAGATAGCAAATCTGTTACGGCTGAGGATAGGGAAGATAACACCGATTGTAGCGTCATCGCCGAACTTAGACTTTACGTCCTGTGCAATGTTATCAACTGTTGCATAGTTACCCTGAGCTCTTGCAACTATAGCCTCTGTCATTGCAACTATATCACGGTCATTAAACTTAAAGCCTGTGTCTTCGGAAGCCTCAAGTACGGAATTGGTGACGATCTCAACGATATCGTCGCCCTGTCTGATGATGGGTGCGCGAACACCTCTGGAAACTGTACCGATAGTACGTGCCATTTCTACATCTCCTTTATGAAGAGCGTCATTGCCCTTAGGTTAAATTATGTTATATCAAACAACAATGCATTATACCATTATTCTGCGTATATTTCAATATTTTTTGCGAAAAAAATCGCAAATGGATAAAAAATTTACTTTTTACAAAATCAGTTAAAACCGTTGACAAACTGTCGACGGTTGTGTATAATGAAAGTGTAAACAGAATGTCTGCACTTTTGGAGGAGATAAATTATGGGAATAAAAGAAAGATTAGCCGATTCCGAGCTTGATATAATGAGAGTTCTCTGGAATTCGGAAAAAGCTATGAAGGCAAGCGAGATAACAAAAATCCTTACCAAAAAGAGAGCCTGGACCAAGCAAACGGTACACGTACTGCTCTCACGTCTTGAGACCAAGGGCTTTGTCAAGGTCGACCGCAGCGGATACTTTCATCTTTTCTCGGCAGCGGTCGAGGAAAGTGAGTACCTTGCGGGAGAGTCGAGCCGTATAGTAAAGAAGGCGGGCAGCTCGGTGCATTCGCTGCTTGCGTCACTTATCGAGGCAGATGAGCTGTCTGATGAGGATATCATATCTATCTCGGATATGCTCAACGCCAAGCGCAGAGAGATAGAGGGAGAATAAAATGTTAGATTTTTTAGTTACTTTCGGGGTTATGTCTCTTGTAATGTCGACGGTAATTATACTTTTACTTGCGTTACAAAAGCCTATAAAGAAAAGATTTACCCCACTGAGCCGCTATATCATATGGGCTGTAATAATTATAAGACTTTGTATTCCTGTGGGTCTTGGGATCATGCCCGAGCTCTTCACGGTCAGCGTGACCGAACAGCCTGAGCCTGTTATCATAACAGAGGACTATCAGGACAGAGTTCTTGCCGAGCTTGTAGTTGAAGGTAAGACCGATTACGTTCCGCCTTCTGTTGAAGCATATATAGAGGAGCACCCCGAGATCATCGAGGAATCAAACTCCTTTGAGCTCACAAAAGAAAGCATGCTGACAGCCACGCTTATATTATGGCTCACAGGTGCGGTAGTGTTTGTAACAGTTACACTTATCCGTTATTTTATAAGTATTGCAAAGCTCAACAGAGGACTTGGTGCTCCCACCCCCGAGCTTGAGAGCATTTATGATTCTGTGTGTGCCGAGATGCTGCTCAAAAGAAAGCCCAAGCTCTATGTCAGTCAAAACGCAACCTCGCCTATGCTATGCGGATTTGTCCGTACAAAGGTGCTGTTGCCTGATATAGATATCGGGGAAGAGAGCCTGCGGTATATCCTGTGTCACGAGCTCACTCACTATAAAAGAGGAGATCTCTACATTAAGCTTGCGGCGATGCTGGCAAATACACTGCAGTGGTTCAATCCCTTGGTGTATATAGCCTGCGGAAAAATGTCGGAAGAAGCGGAGCTTTCCTGCGATGCGGCAGTTCTCACAAAGACCGACCTCACAGGCAGACTTGATTACGGTAACTCCATGCTTGAGATAGTCAAGCATTGCAAGACTGCACCCGGGCTTACCACAGGATTTAATCCCAAAAAGAAGGCTGTCAAGGAAAGATTTGAAAATATAATAGATACCTCAAAGCGTAAAAAGGCTGTAGCCATCCTTATAGCCGTGCTTGTCGTTGCTCTTGTGTGTACGAGCATCATAGGCTGCACCACCAAACACAAAAGCGGAGTGGTGCAAGGCCTTGACGACGTAACGGTAGAACAGCAGAAAACTGCTGATCCTACCGAGGAGATCGACCAAGAGCAGAGATATAAAGAGGGTAAATACAACGTCTACGTAGATCAATGGAGAGGGCATTCTGAAGATTGGTCGCTTTATTACGACTTTGATGCCGAGACCCTGGTGCTTGAACATAGCGACGGCAGACGCTTTGCTTACGGTAATGAAGCACAGGATGTATTCGGTATCTCCCCGACATATAAGCATATTGCACCCTTATATGCCAGAGGATATATGATGAACGGGACCGAGGGTGTTATCTTCTACGAGACCGAAGAAAAAGGCAGTACTTTCCCCCGTATCAATGCAATAGTTATAGATCCGACAAACGGAGAAATACTGGCAAGCCTCTCTTATAATATGGATGATATTTTATCCGTTCATTCTTTGACGAGAGATGCATTCAAGCACTATGAGATGGCAATAAAATTAGCGGGGGACGGGGTACACATAGGTGCTAGTTTCCACACGATATATAACGACAGCTGCGAAACCATACCCTTGTATACGACTATTGACACAAGCTTTGGTGATGTTATCTGTGTCACTGAGTTTAACAGACAGAGCGGTACTCTGTATGAGATAACGGCGGGCGAAAATACCCTTGATTACAGCAAATACTGCGACGATATATCAAAGGTTGACCGCCTGACAAACAGTAACGGCGAAAAGGCAGAAACTGAGGATATAGAGCTTCTCGAGGCTTTTCTAAAGGGTGATACTGCAACCCTCGAAGCAAAGGCGGGGTATCAAAAGGGTCTGCTTGATATATACAGTACCCTTGAATTCGGAGAATATCTTTTAGAGGTAACCGATTACGGAACAGTCCTTTACGTTGATGTGAAGAAAAGCGGAATCGACGGTATCTCTCCCGGTGTACATAAGTTCGGTTGCGGCATCATGCGAAATCTTGACGGACAGAGATATATCTATCACAACTGCGGACACTATTATAATTATTCTATAGACCATCCCGCAAGCGATTGGATGAACTGGTCTGGGAATATTATGCTTCCCGACAAGGATAACTATACCGATACCGAGCTTTGGGGTATGGTATGCGTGGTGCGTTATTCCTGCATTCCCGAAAGTGTTGAAAAATACGAGGAATATATCAAGATGATATTTGACGTGTCGGTTGATCTCAGCTCTTATACTATGGAGCAGCTTGATGACAAAATAGAAAATTGGGGATACAAGGACAGACCTGATTACTCATACGAAATAATAGAAGCTTATGAGGACAGCTACGTAACACTTCAGTTTTATGCAGATTACGGAAAGACCATCCCTGTCTATAAGGTAAGATATGATTTCCACGAAACTAAAACAGAGTCCTACTCAAGACCCCATGACGTATACGTTTTTGACGGTCCTTCATTTAAGTACGACGATACCGGTAAAGACGCTATATGCTGGTAAGGAGGCGATAGAATGCTTAACTTCTTAATAACCTTAGGCGGTATAAGCCTTGTGATGTCGGTTGTAATTATACTTATGCTGATATTGCAGAAGCCGATAAAGAAGCGCTTTGCGGCTCTGGCAAGATATATAATCTGGTCTGTTATAATCATAAGACTTTGCCTGCCGATAAGCCTTGATATTCTTCCAAAGCTCATAACTCTCCCCTCGGTCATGCCCGAGGAGGAGGCGGTGATATACGAGCCTGTTGCACCCGAGGCGGAATATACACCAGAGGTGAACTATACTCCCGAGGAGATCACACCCTCAGAGCCTGTCTCGGATATTGTAAACGAGCCTACGTATGACAACAAAATAGAACCTACACTTGCAACACCTACACAGACACCGACTGCAACAAAGCCCGCTTTTGCCATAACCGGAGAGCATATAATAATGGCTCTGTTTTCCGTCTGGGCGGCAGGAGCTATAGCATTTGTAACAGTTACCCTTGTACGTTACCGCATAAATGCCAAAGGACTTGACAGGGGACTGACACTTCCGGACTCCGATGCCGTAAGCATATACAACACGGTATGCCGAGAGCTTGATATCAAAAAAGCTCCACCCCTTTATATGGGCAGATCAGACGTGTCACCTATGGTCTACGGATTCTTTAACCCCAAGGTGATAATGCCAAGGGTAGAGATGTCCGCACAGAGCATGAACTATATACTTCGCCACGAGCTGACCCACTATAAGCGGGGCGACCTTTGGTTTAAGCTCCTTGGTATGCTGGCAAACGCACTTCACTGGTTCAACCCCTTGGCATATATCGCCTGCGGAGTTATGTCGGCAGAGGCAGAACTCTCCTGTGACGAGATGGCACTTCGTAAGACCGATCTTATGGAACGTCTCGGCTACGGCAACTCCATGCTTGAGATAGTCAAGCTCTGCCGTCACGCACCTAAGCTCACCACAGGCTTCAGCCCCAAGAAAAGGGCTGTCAAAGAGAGGTTTGAGAATATGATAAATACTACTAAAAAGAAAAAAGGCTACTGGATAGTAGCGATAACACTTATATGTGCACTGCTTTGTACAAGTATAATAGGCTGTACCACAAAGAAAGAAGAACCCGAATATACGTTGGACATCTCCGAACCCTATAAAGGATTCGATTCGGTTGCTGATTGCTACGATATGGACGGAGAAGAGCTCAGAGGCTGGGGTGTCGCTGCCAAGGACGGTGTCATCAGTATAGGACGTATCACCGAGGACGACAGCTTTGATGTCCTGTATAGCTACGGTGAGAGCTCAAAGCATAAGGATGTAATAAATATAAGTGCCGATTTTGAGAACCACGATATCGAATACCGTTACCCCGCCTTTGAGGCGTGGATATCCGACAATTATTCTATCATAACCTACCACAGACTCCCCGAGAGCGTGGAGGAATGTGTAAACCAGTATATCTTTATGATAGATATGTCCACCGGTGAGGTAGTCCACGAGCTGTACTACGGCGTTGACGATATACTCAAGGTTCACGGTCTTGACCGTGACGTGCTCTCCATATACGAAAGCTGGGGCGGCAATCCTCCCGAATATAATATAGAAGTCAGCCTTCACAATTACGATATAGAAGGCGAAGAACCTACAAGTCTGGTATGGATAAACCATAAGCTTGAAAATAAGGATAACAGACGTGCTAACGTTGAGACCTATTTTGATATGAAAACGGGTGAGTTGACCGAGCCGAAAAAGGCTCATTGTAACCTTGAGGATATCGTAAAAACCGACGTTGTTACGGATGTTTCCGACATATCAAGGATCAAGGATGTT
This sequence comes from Eubacteriales bacterium, assembly GCA_045133915.1. Taxonomy (GTDB): domain Bacteria; phylum Bacillota; class Clostridia; order Oscillospirales; family CAG-272; genus RGIG7300. Next base: position 30,638 of record JBGUUX010000042.1, read on the forward strand.
GACGAGGATATCATCAAGGCGGCAGAAGTCTTTATCAACGGGGACATTGCCACTCTTGAAAGGCTGGGACGTTATGATCCTAATTTTCTTAAAGATCTGAAGACTGTCAAGATCGGTGATTACCGTATATCAAAGCTTATAGATGACCGTGGTCTTCGCATCGAGGCTTACGTTACCGAAAGTCAGGCGTTTAATGTAAATAAAGGCTTCCATACGTTCACTGTGACCAAAACGGTAGTTGCGGTTAATCCCGAAGGCAAAGAATCTATCCGAGTAGGTGTAAACCATAATTGTGTTGATTGTCTATACCCCGAGGTAGAGAGCTATTATACAGAGATGCCCGAAATGGCAGAGGGATGGCTTACTTTCTCCAACACAACGCTGCTTCCTATGGGAGAAGCTTATAACGAGGATGATGATTTTCGTGACGTAGTCAGATACCTGCACTATATCTACAATGCCAACACCTTAGACGAGTACAGACACTATGCAAAAAAGTGCTTTGGCATAGATATTCTCAAAGGGCAGTATACCGATGAAGAAGCGACCGCAAAGGAAACAGAGCTTGTAGATATATACGGTACAGAGCCTAAGCGTACGTATATTCCTACCGTTTCAAGATGTCTTGTGGATGGCGGTGAAAACTACTTGACCTATCAGTTTTATGCTGATGAAGGTTGTTTGATCCCCGCATACAAAGTGAAGTATGAGTTCGTTCGTGATGGAGAGGATTTCTTCTTCAAGAGCTCTACCTTGCTTGATGAGACAGGCAGAGAAGCCTGCTATGCGGAAACTATATACGGCGAATATGTAATCGACTCGGAAATATCAGAATAAACAAACGAGGTGAGCATCATCAAGAAAATAATACCGCTTATAATATTGGTAGCATTGGTACTGACGATGCTCACTTCATTTACACACGTAACTACGCAGACCGACAACGGTTCTGTGTCCGACAAGCCTCTTACACCTCTTAACAGGGTTGAGTATGTTCCCAAGGACGCAAAGCTTATTAACGTTCCCTACATAAATCAGCTTGAATTATACCCCAACGGGTGTGAAGCGGTCAGCACTGTAATGGCGCTTAACTATCTTGGCGTTGAGATGTCGGTAGATGATTTTATAGATAAATATCTTGATATGGGTGACATCCCTAAGCCAAGCAAGGGTAAAGGATCCGATCCCGACAAAGTATACTGCGGTGATCCTCGCTCAGACAAAGGATGGGGCTGTAACTCTCCCGTTATAGTCAACGCTCTCAATAAATTCATCAACACCGACGAATACGTAATAGAACACAGCTACGGCAAGGGTCTGCAAGACCTGTGTTATGATTATATCGACCGTGATATTCCCGTGATAGTATGGGTAACGGTAGGTATGGATAACTCCGAAACCGAAGAAAATTGGCATAGCTGGGTCACGGAGGAGGGAAGGGCGGTAAGCTATAACCGCAAGCTTCACTGCATGCTCCTATGCGGTTACGACGGTGAAAACTATTACTTCAACGACCCCATGACCAACGCTCTTAAAGCATACCCGAAAGCTCAAACGGAGAAGGCATACGGGATACTTGGTATGCAGAGTATAGTAATAATGCGGAATTCGTAATGCGGATCCATGACACCCCGTATCTTTGATACGGTTGGTGGAATTATACAGCGCAATGGCGTAGCCATGGAGTCGTAATGCGAAATTAAATGAAGAAAACGGTTGACCGAGGTCAACCGTTTTCGTTATTGTATTTGTTTACTCCGATAACTCCTATGATTATCACAACACAAAGTATCAGCTGGACTACGGAAAGCTGTTCCTTGAGTATTAATATTCCTGCCAGCACCGACACAACGGTAATCAAATTGGCAAAGGATGCGTTCTTTACCGTGCCGATAATACCTATGGCATAGTTGAGCATCATAAAGGCTACGATAGAGGAGATTATGGCAAGATAAGCCATTGAGCCCCAGAACTGAGGATGCACTACCGCATCCTTGAGAAGAGGGAAGTAGTCCTTGCCCAGAGCGCATAGGGCGGTTATGTTAAATCCAACCATTCCGCACAGGAACATAATATAGGTACGCTCAAAGGGGCTGTAAGCACCCGATTCTTTACGGCTGAGGATATCAAAGGCAGAGCCTGCTATGACCGCACTCAACAGCAGGATTATACCCAGCAAATGGTTTTTGTTTCCGTCGTTTGACCCAAGGCTTATTCCTATGACTGCCGCAAGGGAGAGAAGGGAAAAGATCACCTGACCGAGGGTAGGCTTTTCTTTAAGGAAGACCGAGGACATAATAAGCACGAACACGGGGACCAGGGATATGATAACACCCGAGATAGCACTGGAGGTCATGTCGATACCGTACATCTCGAATATAAAGTAAAGAAAGGGCTGTGCCAGAGCCATAAGCAGAATATATTTTTTCGGCTTGCCCTTGAGATTTAACTTTACCATTCTGAACAGCCACATCAGATTCATTACCGCAAAGGCAAGGGTGAAGCGCACCGACAGGATGATAAGGGGATGGGCGTATTCAAGGGCGACCTTGGCAAACATAAAGCTAAGACCGAATATTACGTTACATATTATCGCCGCAAACGTGGCTTTAAGAGTTTTTGACATTTTGGTTTCCTTTTATTTGGTTTTTTGTATTATACCATCTTATAATAAAAAAATCAACGGCTTGCCGTTGATTTTCGCGCCTGGCAGGATGAGTCTGCTGCGGCTTCGCCTTGCATCCTTGCACCCTCGGCTGTCGCCTCGCGCATCTGTGCTAAAAACAGTTCCCCGAACTGTTTTCTTTACGCACAGACCTTCTCAAGGTTCGAATCCTTCCATTTTATCACAAAAGCAATAAAGGACATCCTATTGGATGTCCTTTATTGCTGGCGCGCCTGGCAGGATTCGAACCTGCGACCTACCGGTTCGTAGCCGGGCACTCTATCCACTGAGCTACAAGCGCGTATTCATCAAAGCTTAAATATAATACCACATTAATTTGCAGTTGTCAAGGATTTTTTGATAAAAATATAATATTTTTTTGAAATTGACAAATACTTGTTGCAGGAGGTGGTTTTTATCACTGCTTATGACAGATTTACAGCCGAACTTACAGACAAGCTATACGTAGGTCAGAGCTTTGACGTGGTCAAACGCAGGATAAGCCTTGATGACGGCAGAGACTGCGGACTTTTTTACGTAAGCGGCTTTATAGATAACACCACAATGGAGCTGGTGCTTGAATACTTCATTAAATATAAGGACACAGAAATGCTTGCGGAAAGAGTCGCCTTCGGTGAGGTTTCGGAAACCACCGATACCGATGCCGCGGTAACTGCCATACTTTCGGGCGGAACTGCCTTTGTTATTGAGGGTATGGAGAAGATGATATTAGTCTTCTGCCGACGTTACCCCAACCGAGGTATAGAAGAACCCGACAACGAAAAGGTATTAAAAGGTCCCCGAGACGGATTTGGCGAATCTATGATAAATAATACCGTGCTTCTGCGCCGTCGTATCCGAGACCCAAAGCTGACCTTTAAATTAGCTCAGTGCGGCAAACGGACTAAAACAGATATAGCCGTATGTTATATTGAGGACAAGGTTGATAAAAAATTTCTTGATACAATACTGAAAAAGCTGAATAAAATCGATGTGGATGCCATATCATTTGGTGAGCAGAGTATTGCAGAGCAGCTTGTAAGGCAACGGTGGTATAATCCCTTTCCAAAGGTACGCTTTACCGAGCGCCCCGACTCTGCCGCCGCTATGGTACTGGAAGGAAGTATAGTCATCATCAGCGACAACACCCCCGAGGTGCTTATCCTGCCTACCTCTATATTCGATTTTCTTCAGGAAGCAGACGATTTTTATCTTCCTCCGCTGACAGCGACATATTTTCGTATCATACGGCTTATAATATTACTGTTGACACTGTTCATGCTTCCCCTATGGTATCTGCTTGTTTCAAACCCTCAGTTTATCCCCGACTGGCTATCCGTTCTCAAAATAAAAGAACAGGCCGCCATACCGGTCATAGTTCAGATATTTATGATAGAGTTTATCATCGACGGTCTGAAGCTGGCATCCCTTAACACGCCTCAGGTGCTTGGTAACTCCTTTTCGGTGATCGCGGGTCTTATCCTGGGTGAGATGGCGGTAAATATAGGGTGGTTTGTGCCCGAGGTAATACTGTATCTGGCTTTTATTACAATAGCCAACTTTACACAGCCCAGCTACGAGCTTGCATATTCGCTTAAGTTTATGAGGCTTATCCTGCTCATACTGAGCGCTGTTTTCAATATATGGGGCTTCTGTGTCGGAGTCGTCCTCGTCTTTTTGCTAATCGTATCAAACAAGACCGTGGACAACAGCCGAGGCTATCTATACCCCCTGATCCCTTGGAACGGCAATGCGATGCTTCGTTTCTTTGTGCGTGTTCGGTTGGGAAACAAAACCTCCTCGAAATGAGGAGGTTTTGTTGAATAGAAAATTAAAAAACACCGTCCGACAGGACGGTGTTTTTTGCTAATTACATAGCAGCAAGCATCTTTGTGTAACGGGACTTCTTTCTTGCAGCAGTGTTCTTGTGGATGATGTTCTTAGTAGCTGCGGTGTCTACCTTCTTGATGGTAGCAGCGTAAAGAGCAGTAGCCTCATCCTTGTTGCCTGCTTCAACAGCAGCCTCGAACTTCTTGCAAGCGGTCTTGTAGGAAGTCTTGAAAGCCTTGTTCTGCATGGTCTTGGTCTCGGTAACGAGAACGCGCTTCTTAGCGGATCTGATATTAGGCATGATCTTTTCTCCTTCGAAAAATGTTTTTATGGAATATTTCTTTTTGCGTTAGCCTTGACATAATACCATAACACAAGGGTATAATCAATACCTTGTAGGGATTTTTTAGAATTTAGTTACAATTTAGTTACAAATTAATTTTTTGTAAACTTGTTCGTTTGGAAGAAATTTATCCTTGACATTTATATATATACTGTGGTAAAATGTTGAAACATATCCAGTTTAATAAAGTAATTTCGAGGTCATACTTGATGTTTTAAAGTTTTCGAGGGCAGATTTCGACATTAAAGAGACACTTTTGCTTATAATTTGACTGTAACCAGCATGTCATAGGGGTAGGGTGCCTTTAAGGGTCGGACTGTGTTCGACTGTCGGCGGAGCACAGGTATGGTCTATTCTTTTGATAGGAGGTTTGTTTATATGGTAAAAGAGCATAAGCTCGGCAAAAATACCAGAATGAGTTTCTCTAAGATCGGTCAAGAGTATGAGATGCCCAATCTCATTGAGGTCCAGAAGAACTCATACCAGTGGTTCCTTGAAAAGGGACTTATGGAGGTATTGCATGACGTATCCCCCATTATAGACTATTCCGGAAATCTTCATATTGAATTTGTAGATTTCAGAATAGAGGATACCCCTAAGTATCCTGTTGAGGAGTGCAAGGACAGAGATGTTAACTATGCCGCACCCCTTCGCGTTACCGTACGTCTTTATAACAAGGCTACAGGTGAGGTTATCGAGCGTGAGATATTCATGGGCGATTTTCCCCTTATGACCGAAAACGGTACCTTTGTTATTAACGGCGCGGAGCGTGTTATCGTATCCCAGATCGTTCGTTCTCCCGGTATGTACTACGCAAGCGAGGTAGACAAGACCGGTAAGAAGCTTTATACCTCTACCGTAATTCCTTACAGAGGCGCATGGCTTGAGTACGAGACAGACTTAAACGACGTATTCTGCGTTCGTATCGATAAGAACCGTAAGATCCCCGTGACTATCCTTGTCCGTGCTCTCGGTATTGATACAGATGCAGAGATCATCAATATGTTCGGTGACAACCGTCTTATCATGGCTACCCTTGAAAAGGACACCATGCCCTCCGAGGCAGAGAAGAACGGTACCACCGCAGGTGAAGAGGCACTTAAGGAGATCTATAAGAAGCTTCGTCCCGGCGAGCCCCCTCTCGTAGAGAGCGCTCAGATCCTTATAAACAACCTGTTCTTCGATCCCAAGCGCTACGACCTTGCAGCGGTTGGTAGATATAAATATGATAAGAAGATGGGTCTCGGCGCAAGACTTGCAGGCCGTACCCTTTCCAGAGCCGTTGTTGATCCTTACACCGGTGAGATCCTGTTTGAGGCAGGCGTAGAGCTTACCCGCGATCAGGCTGATGCTATTGAGCGTGCAGGTGTAAACGAGGTATGGGTAAAGCTTCATGACGAAAGTGAGATGAAGCTCTTCTCTAACGGCACAGTATATCCCGAGACCGTTTTGGGCTACGATCTTAGCGATATCGACGTTACCGGCAAGGTAAATGCTGCTGTTCTTAATGAGATCATTGAGGCTGTAGGCACCGATGCCGATGCAGTTAAGGAAGAATGTAAGCTCCGTATGGGTGAGCTTGTTCCCAAGCACATCACCAGAGAAGACATTTTTGCTTCTATTAATTATCTTATAGGTCTTTCCCAGGATATCGGCTCTGTAGACGATATCGACCATCTGGGTAACAGAAGACTCCGTTCTGTCGGCGAGCTTCTTCAGAATCAGTTCCGTATCGGTTTCTCCCGTATGGACAAGATCATCAAGGAGCGTATGACTATTCAGGACAGCGAGAACCTCACTCCCGAGGGACTTATCAACATCCGTCCTGTAGTTACCGCTATCCGTGAGTTCTTCGGTTCATCTCCTCTTTCTCAGTTCATGGACCAGAACAACCCTCTGGCAGAGCTTACTCACAAGCGCCGTCTGTCAGCGCTTGGTCCCGGCGGTCTTAGTAGAGACCGTGCATCCTTCGAAGTTCGAGACGTTCACTACACTCACTACGGTAGAATGTGTCCTATCGAGACTCCTGAAGGTCCTAACATCGGTCTTATCTCTTATCTTGCAACTTATGCAAAGATCAGTGACTACGGCTTTATCGAGGCTCCTTACAGACGTATCGATAAGGAAACAGGCGTAGTTACCGACGAGATCGTATATATGACTGCAGACGTAGAGGATAACTACGTTGTAGCACAGGC
>JBGUUX010000043.1:0-30695 GCA_045133915.1 Eubacteriales bacterium
ATGACACCCCGTATCTTTGATACGGTTGGTGGAATTATGCAAGGAGTTTGCGGAACGCAAACTGTCGCAATGCAGAATTAAGGAAGATATCCGTGCGAAGCACGGGTATCGTTTATATTTACCATCCGTATGCTCGGGTGTCAAGGTCTAACACATTACCCCAAAACTCGGATGTGTAGTCTGTACGGTCACCTGTATAGGTAACTACGTAATATTTATCGTTTGTTTCTTTAAAGTTTTCAAAGTTGTGTATTCCGAGAATATCAAGGTTGGCATCCGCATCTGATGTTTCGACTATACTGATTTCATAGTCTTTGTTATTTTCAAAATAATAATCACTAAGTTTGCCAAGCGATAAATCCGACCTTACCAGTATAGCAGCTTGGTATACCATACCGTTGGGAGTAGTTTTACCTATGAGCCTGCCGCAATCAGAAAGGGAATCAACAAGCTCAGCTCCTTCCGGCAAGGGCATAGAAAGCAATTCTTCTTCAACCTTTGTTGCAATGTTGTTATTTATCTTGCGTACCGTTATTTGAAAGGCAACAGACAAAATCAAAATAACGGCTATAAGTATTATTGCGGTTAATATTAATTTCTTTTTCATTTGTAATAATACCCCCTTGGACTTATTATACCACTAATGTAAAGTTTGGTCAAGTTGAGTCATCTTAAGGTTTTATTACACACGAAAAAAGCCTTCCCCTAAGGGGAAGGTGTCACGGCAAAGCCGTGACGGATGAGGTGTGCAAGTTTGCTGAGATGATGATCTCCTCATCCACCACTTCGTCGAGAACCCCAAACCTCGATAAACTCGGTTTGAGGACGCCTGCCGAATTGAACACTATATTTCATCCGAAACGGTTGAGTGTCTTAAAAGGTTTATAGAAAATAAATAAGGAACTGCGTTGGCAGTTCCTTATTTATTTTAATGCAGAGTGCAGAATGCAGAATTAAGGAAGATATCCGTGCGAAGCACGGGTATCGTTTCCGAACAATGATACTTTTTAATGCAATATTGCCCATTCTATTGAATCTGTATTAACAGAAGAAATAGTCTTTTCATCCGTCAAGAGATAAACCTTTTTTTCCGAAAACTTGAATATATACAGGTTCTTATCATCCATTACAAGGAATTCCTCAATACAGTCACCGTCAACGTCATTGAAGGCAAACTCACCCATTAAATAGGCTTTATCTGTTGGAATATCAAATGTATAGCTGTTTTGTTCAGATCCGTCGAATATTTTTTCTATTATTACACTTTTTCCCTCAATGTGTATAACATAGTTACCGTGAGTTCCCAAAACGTGCTGAAATGTATCAGATACTTTGCTGTTTTGAATATCGCAATATACAGCCCAGTTGGTCGAAAGCCCTGTTCCTGCCTGAACTTTTACCTCGACGATATTTTCTGTAATACAGGTAATATGAGGGTATCGCGGAAATGTGGTTTTAGAAAACAATAACTTTCCGTTGTTATCCATAACACCAAACGAATAGGTGCGATCATCATTTCGATTAACAAAGAAATTGCAGATTATCTCGATTACGTTACTTTCAAGTCCCAACCAGTTCTGTAACTCTTTTGTTATCGTCACACTGACCGTCGTTGCTGCAGGGACGTTTTTCATATCGTATTCATAGGAGGCTACCGTTGCCCCTTCCTTACAGGTATACCCGTGAGGGTAGTCAATGTTGAGAACAGACTCATGGGCAGGGGGTGAAATAAATCTGCCTTCAACCCTTTTATAAGCAATATTTTCGCTTATAGTTTCGGTTAGGGCAAAGGTGATATCTCCTGCGGGCACGTATACCTTGTTATCTGTGATGACTTTGCCGTTTACCGTCAGAGTATAAACTGCGTCCTCGTATACCGTCTCGTCCTTCCAGAGCCTATATGCCGTTTTGTCACGCAGAGAGGAACGGGTATATGTGGACTCCTTTTCGTTATAGACAAGGGTGTCTCCCTCTATATCAAATACCGATTCACCTGCGCCTACGGTGCGGAAGATAAGCTTAAGACCCTCTATGGTATAGTGGCCCTGTATAAGGTCTGTAGCATTACCGTCACCATCTACGTCGGTCTGAAGTGTCATAAAGTTACCTTCACCAAGAATAACGGCTGCCCGCATACCTAACTCTTCAATGCTTTTGGCTTTATCCCCTGCATAGTATATTGTCTGTTTCAGTTCTAATTTGTTGGGGTTAGTAGCTATATCTGTCATGCTGACAAACTCAGCTCCGTCCGGAACGCATACCTCGGGTTGGGCGTTACTTGAGTATTTATACTCAGGCAGAGGGGTGGAGTGTTTGGCATCGAATGTGACAGAATCACTTTTTTCGTTGATTATAAAGGTATAACTGTTGTCGGTGCCGTCCTCAAGCAGTATCAGCTTGTCACCCTCTATACGGTATTTACCCATACACAGATTGCTTGAGAGCATAGAATAGCTGAACTGGAAGTTATCCTTGCCCCACAGGGTAAGGGTAGCATTTTTAATTGCCGATTCTCCTCTATAATGATAGACTATGCTTGTAAGCTGACGTGTAGCCTTCTCGTCAAGCTCGGCGTGCATTTCTTCCATATCCACCTTGCCTGCGGCGTCAAGAACCGACTGAGGGAATTCTGACTCATTGCCCTTTATGCGTTCACAATATTCGGTATAGCTCCAGGTCTCGTTTACCTGTTCAAAGGTGATCCTTACGGTAGAGGTACCGCCGCTTACCTTTTCTACCTCGTTTTCGTCATTTAGGCTGTACTCTCCGTATAGGGCTTGGATGTAGACCTTCATCTTACCGTCACTACCCTCGGTGAGGAGCTCTCTGTAGGTACATACGCCTATATCTCCTTTGAGATAAGCATTTTCGTTATGCTCAAGGATAGCAGCTTCAACGGTATCGTACTGCAGTACCGCAGGATCTGTGTAGATATGCTTGAATATCTCCTTTGCCACAGCGGGATTTTCCACCTTGTAGCTGAATGTAGGCTTAACAAAGTTGTTATACCACACCTCACGGCATCCTACGTTGAAGTTAAGGGTAACGTAGCTTGTGATATCATAATATATCATTATACTGTAATCAGAGGGTCTGTCCTCAGCTCTGCTTTGAGATATTTCATTATCGGATATGACAAGCTGTGATATCTTTTCTCTGATATACTCTATCTCCTCTTCTGCCGCAACGGTAACCCTATTGTCGGGTGATATGAGCTCAATACGTATTGCATCATCAAAGCGATCGGGATCGCTGAGATCTGCAAGTTCGGCTTCTGCTCCGTAGCTGTTGTTGTCGTTTATGGGGTCTGTCAAAAAGCATACGCTTACAACGACACAAGCTATAAGTGCAACTATGATTATCCAGAACGCAGGCTTTTTGTAGTTCATGACGCTCTTTATTCTCGCCTTTACTCCCACCTCGCCAAAGGCAAGAGGACAGGCGGCAACGCTTATGCGTCGTACACTCAGATCAAGCAGAGCCTTGGAGTATTCCTGCTTCTCTGTATGCTCCATGTCACGGATGACCTTTTCGTCGCAGGCAAGCTCTATATCACGGCAGAGAAGGATATACCCTAACCACATAAGAGGATTGAACCAGTATACCGAAAGCAGTATAAATGCTATCGGCTTTATAAGATGGTCACGGCGGCGTAGATGCGCTCTTTCGTGAGCTACAACGTGGGCTATATCTTCTTCCGATATCTTGAAGGGCAGATATATCTTAGGCTTTATAACGCCTAAAATAAAGGGAGAAGTGACCCTTTCGCTCTGATAGATGTTTCCTTCAAGCTTTACTGCGGTACCCACCTTAGTTTTTAAGAGGATATAGCTTATAAGGGTATAGATAAGCATGATACCTATACCTATTACCCAGGCCCATGCCGCAATAAAGGTCCATATCTGCAGGGGATTTGCAGAGTCTCCCGGGTTGGGTGCAAAGCTACTTGATATGATGGGGTTGACCACCGAGTTTACTGCATCTATACCCGTATTTACCGAAGGACTTGCCTGATATACGATGTCGGGGTCTACCGTTGTGGCGGCGGGTATAAGACTGAATATACTCTCTATAGAGAAGGGAAGTATAAGCCTTATTCCTACCACAGCCCACAGCAGACAGCTTATCCACTTGGGAGCTTTCTTTAATAACAATCGAAGCACTACGACCGCAAGAACTATCCAGCCTGCGGTGATGCTTATATTGAGAAATCTTAAAAAGATGTTTTCCATCATTCGCCTATCAGCTTTCTGATCTCCTCGATCTCCTTATCGCTAAGCTTTTTGCCCTTGGTAAATGCCGCAATAAATGCAGGCAGAGAGCCTTCAAACTTCTTTTCGATAAGCTCATCAATTTCGGATATCTGCGCCTCCTCCTTTGATACAAGGGAGGTTACGATAGTCTTTTCGTTCTTGAGAACGCCACGCTCACTAAGTCTCTTTATCACCGTGTAGGTGGTGGTCTTTGACCAGCCTAATTTTTCCTTGCACAGCTCGGACAGAGCTCTTGAGGATATGGGCTCGTTCTCCCAGAGGATAAGACAGAAGCGGTATTCGCTTTCAAATATCTTCGGTGTACTCATAATAATCTACCCCTTCGTGTAATTTGAATCCACAGACTAAATGCGATTTTGCCACCGGCAGCGTGCCGGTCTAATGGATTAGTACAATTGTATTCTAACACGTTAGAACGGATTTGTCAAGTATGAATATTACTTTCTCTGAAGGAGAAAACTTCATCAATGTACGGTACAACAAGATAAAAGTAGGTGAAGTTTGCTTTACTGCAAGTGAAGTTGTGATAAATCACAGTGAAGTTTTTGTCCTGTTGGACAAAAGTGAAGTTTTTCCGCTGTGCGGAAAAGTAACTTCTTTAGTAACACAAATACCGTATCATCATAAGATAATAACAGAGCAGCCCAAAAGGGTTGCCGTTAATATCGGAGGATATAATAATGAACTGCCTTTGCAATATTTTTGAAGACGGAAACATCTGGGTATGGATCATCATACTTCTCGTACTCTCTGCGCTCTGCAACAGCGGTTGCGGCAGCACATACAATAACGGCTGCGGCGGTGGCTATGCAGGCGACCGTTGCTGCCATTAATTGAATAAGAAAAGATAAGGGAGGCTTATGCCTCCCTTATCTCTCTTAATTTTTCGATTAATTTATCAACGTTTTCTTCTTTTGTTGCCCATGAGGTGCAGAAACGTACAAGCACTCTTCCGTCGGGAAGAAGTCCTTGGTTTTCAAAGCTGAAATTCTCAGATAGCTTTTCAACCTGCGCTGCTGTCAGCTTGACAAACTGTTGATTTGTAGGTGAATCTCCGTCAAACTCGTAGCCTAAAGCGGAGATCTCCTTCTTCATTTTTTCAGCCATATTCATAGCGTGCTTTGATATCTCAAAGTAGAGTCCGTCACGGAACATCTCGTAGAACTGAACTCCCAAGAGTCTGCCCTTGGCTAACATTCCGCCCTTCTGCTTTATAACACAACGGAAATCCTCTTTGAGTGCGGGATTGCTGATTACCAGAGCTTCTCCGAAGAGAAGTCCTACCTTTGTACCGCCTATATAGAACACGTCGGTAAGAGCAGTTATTGTGGGAATATCAAGGTCGCTGCACTTGCAAGCAAGACCGTAGCCCAGTCTTGCTCCGTCAAGGAAGAGATAAAGTCCGTTTTTGCGGCAGGACTCGCTTATTTCGGCAAGCTCTGTCTTAGTGTACAGGGTTCCGGTCTCGGTGGGATGGGATATATAAACCATCTTAGGCTGTACCACGTGCTCCCAGGCATCGTCTGCGCGGTATCTCTCTACGTAGTAGTCGATATCAGCTGCTTTGATCTTGCCGTTTTCGGTGGGGAGAGCGATAACCTTATGGCCGGTTGCCTCTATAGCGCCTGTCTCATGACAGTTGATATGTCCTGTCTCGGCGGACAGTACACCCTGGTGGGTACGCAGTGCCGCAGATATTACGGTCATATTGGTTTGAGTACCGCCTACAAGGAAGTGTACGTCAACACTATCGTCACCGCAGACCTTCTTTATAGCACCTCTTGCCATATCGCAATATTCGTCACAGCCGTAACCTACGGTCTGGTCCATATTTGTTTTTGTAAGGGCCTCAATTATACGGGGATGTGCGCCCTCAAGATAGTCACAGTTAAAACGTATCATTATTTCTCCTTATGCAAGAATCATCGCAGGAACTACGATTTCCTTCTTTACAACGTATTCTGCAAACCTCTCTATTATAGCCGCAGCCTCCATACGCTGTGCGGTCTTACGGGGGGATACGGTAACGGGGGATGTTCCGGAAACAACACCGCGGTCGTTAGCCCAGGACAGGGCGGTATACGCCCAGCTTGCTACCTCGTCAAGGTCCTCAAACTGAGGAAGAGCATCCTCTTTGATCTCAAGATTATATTCACGGTACTTAGAGTAGCTGTAGAGCATTGTAACAAGCTCCTGACGGGTTATTGCTCTGCCAACGCCGAACTCGGTTGCGCTCATACCGCTGGTGATACCTGTAAGGTGCGCCCAGCCAACTGCGCTTTCATACCAGGAGCCCTTTACTACGTCGGTATAGGGGATATCCTCGGTAAAGTCAAATTCGGTATCGTCGGAGATATTGAAAAGTATCTTTATAAACATTTCACGGGTGAGGGTAGCATCAGCGTCAAAGAGTCTGAAGCCTGTTCCGTCCATATAACCGTGCTGTGCGCAGTAACGGATAGACTCGGAGTACCACTGCTTTGCCTTTACGTCATCAAACTCGCCTACGTTGTTTTCAACAGATTTGTTGTAGTCCTCAACGTGTGTGCCGCATTCGGTACACCATACCTCTACCTTACCTGCATCGTAGATATAGGGCTCGGATATGATCTTGTGGTCGAGATTGTGGTTTGACATGTGGAGGGTCAGACCGTAGCAGGGAATGTTGATGCTGGAGGAATGAGTACCGGGTCTTCCGTCAGGGAGATATTCTGCAATGGCTGCATATCGGCTCCAGGTGTCAACCTCGCCCATTTCAGAATCGTAGAAACGGTCATGGTAAACTGCCTGCGCGTATACGGTATAGTCACCTGCAGCAAGCATCTCCTTGGAATATTCCACGGGCTCCTTTGTAGCGCAAACCTTTACGTCCTCAATGATAACGTCCCAGGGAATATATGCCTCAAGCTTCCAACCCTTTTCGGTAGGCTGTGCCTCAACCTCAACCTTATCGGTGATGTCAAGGCCGTTACGCTTGATCTGACGGTACATTTTTGCGCCGTCCTCGAACAGACCTACGCAGTACCAGGGTGTATAGCTGCTGTTACCGGTATAGCCGGCATTATACCACATACGCTCAACGTCAAAGGCAAGAACGAAAACGTCGCCGTTATAGCCGTAGCTGTGGTCGATATCGTCAGAGCCTGTGGAATATACAAATCCGTTAAGACCGTCTGTAGGTGTGCCGTCCATAAAGGTTGCATGAACGTCCTCTACGATATCTGCCGCATAGTAAAGACCTTCCTCTGAGTATGCAAAGTACATAACACCCTCAGTGGTCTGAGGAGCTGTTGACCAGCAGTTTGTCATGGACATGGAGTTGAGGTATATAGGTGCGGACCATCCCTCGGAGAGGTCTATGTTTGCATCAACCGTGGGTGTAGCCTTACCTACGGTTATTTCTTGTTCACGCTGTGTTTTTGCAGTTGTAGCTATTGCAAATACGGAAATGAGCATAAGTGCTGTAAGAATGATTGAAATGATCTTTTTCATTTTGGGTCTCCTGAAAATTGGGGTAAAATCGGCAAAGCCTTTTATTAAAAGCTTTGCCGATGATGTCACTATAAGCTCGGGTGATGATTTAAAGGGTAAATATGTTTCACCCGATATTGGCTGCGGCAACTTGCCGCTTAGAGTGCGCTTACGATGTTCTCGGTATCCTGTGCGATAACAAGCTCCTCGTTTGTGGGGATGAGGTATACTGCAACCTTGGAGTTGTCGGTGGAAAGCTTAACGATGTTGGACTGGTGGTGAGCCTTAGCGTTTACCTCGTAGTCCATCTCGATGCCGAAGTATTCCATGTTACGGCAAACTCTCTCGCGGAGCTCGGTGTTGTTCTCGCCCATACCTGCGGTGAATACGATAGCGTCGAGACCGTTCATGGCAGCGGTGTAAGAACCGATGTACTTCTGGATCTGGTATGCAAGGATGTTTGCAGCAAGCTCTGCGCGGTGGTTACCCTCAAGGATAGCAGCCTCGATGTCACGGCTGTCGGAGGAGATGCCGGAAACGCCGAGGAAACCGCACTTCTTGTTCATAAAGTCGCTCATCTGGTCGGGAGTGAAGCCTTCCTTGTTCATGATGAAGGTAACGATAGCGGGGTCGATAGAGCCACAGCGTGTACCCATCTCAACACCGTCAAGGGGAGTGAAGCCCATGGAGGTGTCAACTACCTTACCGTCCTTAACAGCGGAGATAGAGGAGCCGTTACCGATATGGCAGGTAACGATCTTGGTGCCTTCTACCTTGCCGAGGATCTTCTGCATCTCGCCTGCAACGTAGCGGTGGGAAGTACCGTGTGCACCGTAGCGGCGGATGTCGTACTTTTCATACATCTCGTAGGGGATAGCGTAGAAATAAGCCTTCTCGGGCATTGTCTGGTGGAATGCTGTGTCAAATACCAGAACCTGGGGAACGCCGGGCATAGCCTCGGTACAGCCCTTGATACCCATAAGGTGTGCAGGGGTGTGAAGGGGAGCAAGGTCGATACAGTGACCGAGCTTCTCGATAACGTCGTCGGTGAGGAGCATGCTCTCGGAGAAGTAAGCACCGCCGTGTACCACGCGGTGACCAACAGCCTCGATCTCGCTCATATCCTTGATACAACCGATCTTTGCGTCTGTAAGTGTTTCAACAACGATTCTTGTAGCAACAGAGTGGTTCTCCATCTCTACCTCTCGAACGGTCTTAGTACCGTCAGCCTGCTTGTGCTCGATCTTACCGCCCTCGATACCGATACGCTCACAGATACCCTTTGCCATTACGTTACCGGTCTCTGTATCAAAGAGCTGATACTTAAGAGAAGAACTGCCGGCATTTACAACCAAAACATTCATTTTATTAACCTCCAAGATTTATGTACTTGTATTTTATTTACAAATTTGATATAATGCATTATACTATATAAAATATGTAAATTCAAGTAAGTTCACGAATTGTTTAATCTAAATTTATAGGGAATTTGTACATTTTGGAGATAAAATATGAAAATTTGCGCCGTAATTGCCGAATATAATCCCTTCCATAACGGTCACTTAAAGCAAATAGAATATATAAAAGAACGGTTGCCCGATACGGTCATAGTTTCCGTAATGAGCGGAAACGTGGTCCAGCGTGGGCAGCTTGCGGTTTACGATAAGTATACCAGGGCAGAGATGGCACTTCGTTGCGGTGTAGATGCCGTGCTTGAGCTGCCCTACCCCTGGTGCGGAGCTTCTGCCGGATATTTTGCCAAGGGTGGAGTTGAGATAGCAAAAGCGATAGGTGCAGACTATCTCTGTTTTGGCTCTGAATCGGGAGATATAGAGGAGCTTAAGAAAGTAGCCGACAGAACAGTAAGCGCCGAATACACAGACCTGCTTGACAGCTTTATAAAAAACGAGCCCGATGCGGCGTATATCTCTCTTTCAAGACGTGCGTACAGAGAACTGTACGGTGAGGATATCCCCGACGGAGCGAACAATACCTTAGCCATAGAATATCTTAAGCATATAGGGGATATAACGCCTGTAACCTACAAGCGCACCTTCCCCTCCAGCGCCACGGCGGCAAGAGGCTTTTTAAGAGGTGAAGAGCTTGATTCCTTCAAGGCTACCGTACCCGAAAAAGCGTATGACGTATGTAAGAATACCAAGGTCACAAACAGCGAAAGAATATCGGCTCTCGTTTTATGGATACTTTGTAATTCAAGCATTGAGGAGCTTTGCTCTTATGCGGATATAGATGCGGGTGTAGCATCCCGTCTTATATCATGCGCAAACGAAAGTGTAAGCCTCGCTGAGCTTTTTGAAAAATGCGCGACCAAAAAATACACCAATTCCAGACTTCGCCGTGCGGTGCTCAATATTATTTTAGCTACCACCAAGGAACATCTTGAGGATGCCCCTGCCTTTACTATCCTGCTTTCCGCAAACGAAAGGGGCAGAGCCGCCCTCAAGCAGATCAAAAAGCAGGGAAGTATACAGATCATCACCAAGCCTGCAGATCACGAATCGGTAAGGGAGCAGTTTGAACACTCAAGCCGTGCCGACCGTCTTTTTGCCGCGGCAAGGGGCGAGAGTTTTTCGGATATATTCAAAAAGAAGCCGTTTATAATATGATTATCGGTTGACAATTTGCCGATTATATAGTATTATATATGTTAATAGATTATAATTACAGAAAGGGAGATATGATTATGAAGGACGCAAATGCAACCGTAAACGGACAGTACCTTATGTACTGCGACAAGCCCTTTGTACGTGAGAACAATACGATCTGCTATGGTGACATGACAGACGATTATGTATTATTTATGTTCATCCTGACCAACAAGACTGTTGAGGGTGCAGGAGGCAAAAAGGTGGAGATCCCTGACCAGATACTGGTGCAGATACTTTCTACCGATATGTCCAAGACACCTGCGGAGCGCGTGGCAAAGCAGTTTAATAAGAGCGGTCTGTATGAGGCTATGGATATCGGTCTCATTTGGCTCGACAAGCTTAATAAGAAGTAATTCAAACTAAAGGGCATTTTTGCCCTTTTTTGAATTTATAAGGAGAAACATTATGGCAAAGAGAAAACCCAATTCAAACAAAAAGAAGACACTCGTTATCATCATTTCAGCTATAGCATTGCTTCTTGTGGCTGCCATAGCTACCGTTGTGATCGTTTGCGGCGGTGAGGAGAATATACCTGTCCTCGATACCGATGCGGTTACCACAGCGGACATCACCACGGCAGAAACGACCACCGTAGCACCTGAAACTCAGCCTCCCGTAGCAGATTCCAAGCCCGGTTATGCTCACGGTACAGCCTTTGATTTCGTAACAAAGGATATGGGCCCTAAGCCCACCTTCACCGATCCCCTTACAGGTCTTGAGGCAACAAAGGATCTTTCAAACACCCGTCCCGTTGCCATAATGATAAACAATATCGAGCATGCTATACCCCAGGTAGGTATCTCTAACGCCGACGTTCTTTACGAATGTCTTGCAGAAGGCGGTATTACCCGTTTGCTTATGGTCACCCGTGATTACGAAAGCCTCAGCACTGTAGGCTCTATCAGAAGCTCAAGAGAATACTACATAGATTTTGCCAAGAACCACGATGCTATCTACGTTCATGCAGGCGGAAGCGAAAAGGCTTATTCTCAGATATATTCCAGAAGCATCGAGCATCTTGACGGTGTAAGAGCGGATGCAAGAACAGGTAAGAACGTTAGCGGTACCGTGTTCTACCGTGATCCCGACAGACTTAAGAAGTTTGCTTACGAGCACACCATGGTTACAACCGGTGAGCGTATAGTTAAGGGTATTGCGGCTATGGGTTATAACAAGCAGATAAAGGCAGGCTTTAACGAGCCTATCAAGCCTATTGATTGGGGCTGGAGCGTTGTTCTTTCCGGCGAAAACGCTACCAAGGTCAAGATCCCTTACCGCAGCAACCGAGTATCCGAGTATGAGTATGATGCTGCTACCGGTAAGTATATGAGATATCAGTTTAACCATCAGAAGCACGTAGACGGCGCCAACGGCGAACAGCTTGCGTTTGAAAATATCTTTATACTTAATATGGCGCACCGTAATACCGGCGATTATGCAGGACACCTTGTTGTTACAACCACAGGTACGGGTAACGGTTGGTACATTACCGGCGGTAAGCGTATTCCCATAACCTGGTCCAAGCCTTCTCAGGACGAGCCTATGACAGTATGCGATGCAGAGGGCAATCCTATCATCATTAACCAGGGTAAGACCGCAATCAATATCGTTGACAACTCTGTTTGGAGTTCAATAAGCTTTTAATATTTAAAAATCTAATCAGCTTTTTCCATTGGAGAAAGCTGATTTTTTTATTTAAAATCATTGAAAAAAATGAATATGTATGATATAATGTAACATGTATATTTATGTGCGGAGGAACGCAAATTGAATGATAATATGAATAACTCAAGTCAGCTCCTTGTTGAGGGCAATGACACTATAAATGCGGATGAGAAAGCGCTCAGTTTCCGTAAGCCTAAAAAAATCGTAAAGAAAGCGAGAGTACGTACGGTACTTTTGATATTGCTTATCGCGTTGGTTGCTGCCGGACTGACTTTTGCAGGCTTTATGCTGTTCGGCCCCGGAGAGGTATATGACGACAGTACAGCCTTCTATTTTACAGGTGACCTTGTAAGCGAAGAGGGTGGTGAGTATACCGTATACGACAGTATAGATTTTAACGTTTATAACTACGCCGACTCCCTGCGTGTATCAAAAGAGCCTCTTGAGAGCTTTACCGTAAAGGTAGAGTGTGAGGGCAAGGATATTACGTCAAAGTCTGAGATAACCATGGGTGAGGTCGCTATGGCGGCGGACGTGCGTTCAGGCTGTGCGGTATCAGTCGAGGTTCCCGAACAGTATAACGGTTCGGTAATAGATATCACCGTAGTATCTTATCCCATAAACAAAGAGTTGCGCGGTAGCTTTAAGGTGCTCCCCCAGTGGGGCTATGAGATCAAGGATGCCAAGGGCAACGTTTGTGCAGAGCTTATGATATATGCAAACAAGGACGTATCTCTTGAGCTTGAGTGGGACGGCGAAAAGCTTATTCCCGACAGCACCGATTCATACATAAGAACAGCCGAGAACGGAGAGAACAAGTGTAACATCCAGCTTTCTGCAGGTATGAGCACCACTATACCTCTGTTCAAGGTAAACCCCGATAAGGTTTATAGCAATAAGACCAAGGCAATAAGCCTTGATGCTTTAAAATACACATTGACCGACGATCACGCCGAAGAGACCGAAGAGTCGGATACTACCGAAGAGATCGCGGCTGATACAGAGGAGGTAAGCGCATGATAAAGAAAATACTTTCTCTGCTGCTCTGCCTTTCTATGTTGGCAGGAAGCATTGTTACAACAGGTATTACCGTAGCAGCAGATGAATCTGAGGCTATGGTGGGCAGCACAGAGTACGCTACCCTTGAGGAAGCGCTTGAAGGTGCAAGAAACGGTGATGTTGTAGTTCTTCTCAAGGACGTACAGCTTGAGGCAACTCAGGAGATAACAAAGACCCTGACCCTCAGATCCGAAGGCGGATACAAGGTTACCTCCGATACAAGCGTGTTTAACGTCAGCGGTGCGCTCACTCTTATGGGTGTATCTGTAGGCGGCGTTGAGGTCAGCGGCGGTACCTTTACTATGAGGGATTCCACCTACGCCTCCTACGTAAACATAAGCGGCGGTGTGTTTAACTTTTACGGCGGTACCGTTGGTTCCGACATTCTGCTTAAAGACAGCACCGCGCTGATGCGTATGTCCGGTGGGGCTGAGCTTGAGTCAGGCTCGGTTATTATGCCCTCCACCTCTTACATCGAAATTACAGGTGAGCTTACCGGAAGCTCAAAGATAACAGTTCGTACAGATTCCGTAGCTCAGGGTAACCGTATCGCTACCCTTTCCGGCATTACTCTCACTGGCTCTGCTCTTGAGAGATTTACCGTATACGACGGCAGCACCGAGTATACAGTTATCGTAAACGGTAACGACCTTGTGGTAGACAAGGCGGTGGGCAATAATGACGTTGCAAGGATAGGTGAGGTTACATATCCTACCCTTAAGGAAGCATTTGACGCAGCTGCGGCTGTAACCAATGCTACCGTAACTCTTATTTCCAATGCAAACGTAACAGAATCCGTTACTGTTAAGGGCAACGTTACCCTTGAAGCAGACGGAAACTATACCGTGTATACATCCTCCGCCATCGTTATTTCCAAGGGAGCTTCCCTTACAATATCCGATGCGGATAACAGCATTTGTGTAAGCGGATCATCTTCTGATAACGGTTCTGCTCTGTTTGACGTGCAGGGAACACTTACAACAAGCGCCTCGGTAAGCCTTACAGGTAACGTTAACACATCCGAGAGTGTAAACAAGGGTGTTGTTTACGTAAACGGCGGTACCTTTAATATGAAGGGCGGCGCTATAACCGAGAATACAAGCAAATCAGGTACTGTCTATATTGCAAGCGGTAGCTTCAATATGTCCGGCGGTGTTATCAACAACAACAAGGCATCTGTTGCAGGCGGTGTATACGTGGCAGGCGGCAGCTTCAGCCTTAGCGGCGGCAGCATCTATGCAAACTCGGGGGATGCGGTATGGAACGCCGGCAGCTTTGCTCTTTCGGGCAGCGGCACTATCTATTCCAGCGCTACATATCCCGCTACTCTCTTTCTCAGCTCAGGCACTAAGGTAAAGGTGTCCTCTCAGTGGAAGCCCTCCGCTGCTCCCGACGGATACAGCAATATCATCCCCGTAGCGGCAACAGAGCCTAAGCTCTATGACGTAATAGCCGAGTTTGACGGTGCGGCAAGTGCCGATCACTTCAAAATGAGCGACAGATATGAAAACAAGTTCGCTCTTATGCCCAAGGATAAGACCCTTATCATTGCGGCGGCAGACGACGTATACACTGTATACTGGGGCAATAACCCCTACATGAGCTTGGAGGAGGCTGTGGCGGCTCTTCCCGAAAACACAGCCGCAACCCTTAAGATAGTTGGTGATACCGTAGTTAACGTACCCGTAATTATCAAAAAGGGAATGAACGTTACGGTTACTACCGATGCAAACCCTGCCAACATGGCAGACTATACTCAGCGTACGGTTAAGCGCGGTGCTTCCTTTACCGATGCAATATTCCGCGTAGAAGCAGGCGCTACCCTGATACTTTCGGCGGCAGACGGTAAGTCTTTGGTGTTCGACGGTGAAAACAAGGTGGCAAAGAGCGCTATGGTGATCACCTCAGGCGGTGTTGTTGTGGGTAAGGGCGTTAAGCTTACCGCAAACTCCAACAAGGCTGCAGAAAAGCTTGGCGGTACAAGCCACGTTATGACCTTTGGCGGCGGCGTTTACGTAGAAAAGGGCGGTAGCCTTAGTGTAAACGGTGGTATCATTGCAGGAAACTATGCAACCTACGGCGGCGGTATATATATTAACGACGGTGCCGTAAACCTTTCCGAGGGTGAGATAACAGGTAACTCTGCACTTTACGGAGCAGGTGTGTATCTTGAAACTTCGGGCAGCGATGAAAACGTATTTGCCGTATTCAGTATGGTAGGCGGTAATCTGTCTGCCAACAAGGCAACCGAGTCTAAGGCGGTTAAGGGCTCCGGTGTAGGCGGCGGCGTATACGTTGGAAACGGTTCCAAGTTTATGTTATCAGGCGGTAGCGTTCATAAGAATACTGCTGCGCTGGCATCCGGTGTTTGTGTGGGTACTCTTACTTATGCAGAAAAGATACCCGTACCTCAGATGATCCTTTCGGATAAAGCTAAGATCGCATCTGAAAATAATATCTATCTGTCAATTCCCAATATTTCATATATACTTGTAACTTCTAACCTTACCGCACAGTCGGGATCATTTGTTATCTCTATTCCCTCTGCTATGCCCCAGAATATGATTCTGGTCAAGTTCGGTTACGGCGACAAAGCCAACGTTAACGAAGCGGCGGCTGAAAATGCGTTGAAGAAAAAACTGTTCAGTCTTGATAAGACTGCCTCCGAGTATTTTGCGGTAGGCGCGTCTCAGGTGGACAGAAGTATGCTTATCAATACCGCAGGCGACAATCTTCCTTCCCGTACCAAGGCAGGTAAGCACCATAATGGTCTGGCTCTGTATTTAGAAGATGAAGCAGAGCTCAAAGAGGGTGAGACCCGTACTCCCGTGGTTTACAACCCCGTTACAGTACGTCCCAACGGCTCATTTACTACCTATTATGAAATGAGCTATTATCCCAATCTGTATAAGAATATAAACACCGCCATTACCGCACCTTTCCCCGAGGGAACAAGAATAGTAATGATAGATACTACCGACGAGAAAAAGATCGGATACTATTACTATGAAGTAAGCGGAGACGAGAGTGTAGTGCTTGCCGCAGAGGCTGAAAACGGAAAGAAGACTCCTGACGTAATAGAGATACCCCTTACCTCCTTCTACAAGATGGGAACAAAGGATATCTATTATGAAGCTCACGTAAGCACGGCTCCTGAAAAGAAAGCGGTCATTACCGAAAAGATGCTCTTTGTCGTTGACTTTACCGACGTAAAGGTAGAAGAGGGAGTTACCCTTGAGGGCGAGTTCTCTATGGTATGGAACCACTACTATCCCGGCAGTGTTGAGGGCGAGAGATACGATATCTCCGCTAACGCAACACAGTCTGTATATACCGTATCCGCACAGAGCAGCTCTACAGTTACTCTTACCACAGAGGGTGAGAGCCTTAAGGTCTCCTATACTCTTGGCACTGACAGTACCGCTCTTGCATCAGGTGACGGCGTGATACTCTTCCAGCTCGGACAGGGTAGCTTCCAGCACGGCAGCGTGCTTACCGATACAAACGGTAACAGCTACGTATCCGCAAACTCTGCAAACAGTATTGCCGTTCCCCTGCCTAAGAACGAGGCGGGCGAACTTGTGACGACAGGCGAGTTTGAATACGTATATTCAAACTACTACGGTACTGCATTAGTCAATGCAACACTCAGATGTGTTATCCTTGCAAGTGATGACGGAGTTCATCCTGCGGTAGGCGGAGTATACGATGCCGAGAGCGAGGGTGTTCGCTTTGAAACAAAGGCGCAGGACGAGTATTCTATTCTCGTTACAACCCTTGACGGTGAAAAGAAACCGTACTACGAAAGCTACGAGATCTTAAAGGAAAACCCCGGACTTCAGATGAACGTCAAGGGCTTGGTAAATACCGTAGAGATCGACACGTTCAACCTTTCACTCTTAAAAAAAGAGGGTGATAAGTACATTGAGTGCTCTCTTTCCGAGCTCTTCTCGGTAAGCGAGGAATACGGATACGAGATAATACTTAATACAGGAACACTTGATTTAGAGCTTACTTCAAACATTGACGCTCTCATCGGAAATGAATACAAGGTAGTATTCAAGGTGGGAGATGCCGTTGAATATGTAAAGGTAAATGTAATAAAGGAAAAATGATTAAAGGGCGGTAACGCCCTTTAATCACGCAATGATATGAAAAAATTATTAGACATTTTAAAGAACACCGCCATTTCGGTAGCCATACTGTTTGCGGTAAACGTTATAAGTTATTTTTTTAGGTCTGTTCTTGGTATATACGGTCTTGTGGCCATGTTTGTTGTGCTGGGAATATTTTTTATATCTATTTTAACAGACGGTTATATGTACGGTATGGTATCGGCTGTTATCGGCGCCGTTATGGTGAGATACCTGTATGCGGTAAACGATGATACGCTACGTTTCCCGTATGACGTTATAACCACAGTTTTTATTATTTTTTCAGTAGCGTTTTTGACCTGTACGCTTACGATCACACTGAAAAAAGAACGTCGTATCAAGGAAGCAAGTATTGCTGAGCATATGAGGGCTAACCTGCTCCGTGCCGTGTCTCACGACCTACGTACTCCTCTTACCTCTATATATGCTTCTTCCTCAGCTATTCTTGAAAATTTTGATTCTCTTGAGCAGACCCAGAGAATTGAATTGGTAGAAAAGATACGTACCGAGTCCCATGGACTTATCCGTATGCTCGAGAATCTGCTGTCGGTTACCCGTGTCAACTCTAAGGACGTAAAGATAACCAAAACTCCTACCGTTTTGTGGGAGCTCATAGACTCTGTACTGGTACGCTATAACAGATATTTTCCCGAGCAGCCCGTTGACGTGGAGATGCCTGATGAATTTATCACCATCCCAATGGATCCTATGCTTATCGAACAGGTGATATTCAATATACTGGAAAACGCCAACATCCATGCAATGGGGATGACAAAGCTTAAACTTAAGGTGGTTATCAAAGAGGATGAAGCCTTGTTTGAGATAAGTGATGACGGTTGCGGTATCCCTCGTGAAAAGATGGGTAAAATGTTTAAAGGATATCTGGATAACAGGGATATGTCTGACAGTAGCGGCAGACGTAATCTTGGTATCGGTCTCAGCGTATGCGCTGCTATCATTAACGTTCACGGTGGGTGGATATACGCAAACGTTAACGATATGGGAGGAACCAGCATCTACTTTTCTTTAAAGATGGAGGGCGAAGATGAGTAATAACAGATATAAAATACTTGTATGTGAAGATGACGAAGGAATTTCCGGTGCTATAAAGGCTATTTTTGAGAGTAACGGATATCAGGTAATCACTGCATATACCTGTCGAGAGTTAGAGATGATGTTCGTAACTCATATTCCCGATCTTGTTATATTGGATCTGGGATTACCCGACCGTGACGGTATAGAGCTTATCAAGATAATAAGACAACGTTCTGCCGTTCCCGTGCTGGTGCTTTCCGCCCGTACAGATGAGAGTGATAAGGTTCAGGCTCTTGATCTTGGAGCAAATGATTATATCACCAAGCCATTTGGTACGGCAGAGCTTGTTGCCCGTGTCAGAGCGGCACTCAGAACAGCAAACGCAAATAATATTACCCTTGTAGGAGAAAACTTTACCCTTAACGGTATGGTCATAGACTATAATCGCAGACTGGTAACTATAGACGGTCAGGATATAAAACTGACACAAACCGAGTATAATATCCTTGCTCTTATGTCCCGTCATTGCGGTAAGGTGATGACATATTCCTCTATAATAAACGAGATATGGGGAGCTTCTGATATAAATGCTATCAAAAAACTTCAGGTTAATATGGTAAATCTCCGCAAAAAGCTGGGAACCAAACCAGGAGACAATCGATTTATAATAAACGAGCTTGGCGTAGGGTATCGTATACAGGATCCTATGTAAAACAAAAAAGACGGCGGGTGCCGTCTTTTTTATTATATTCGTTAGCTTAGCGCTTAACTCTTGCGTTACCGCCCCAGATGGACCAAACCTGATCCTCGTCCATGGGCTGTGCATAGTCGGTTAAGAATGTGGTCGCCATAGCGCCTGTAGCCCAACCGAACTGGATCCACTTTTCAGACTCCCAACCCTTGAGGATGGAGTAGAGAAGACCGCCAACAAAGCCGTCACCGCCGCCGATACGGTCAAGAACGGTGATATCTCTGGGCTCAACAACGTGCCACTCGTCACCTGCAAGGAGAATTGCACCCCAGAGGTGATGGTTTACGCTTACAACCTGACGAAGGGTGGTAGCAAATACCTTTGCGTTGGGGAACGCTTTTCTTACGTTCTCGATCATACCCTTGAAGCCGTCGATCTTAGCTGCGATATCCTTGCCGCCTGCCTCGGGACCCTGGATGCCGAGACAAAGCTGGAAGTCCTCCTCGTTACCGATAAGGATATCGGAAACGGATGCGATCTCGGTGAAGATATCGTGGAGCTCCTGCTCTCTGCCTTCCCAGAAGGAAGCACGGTGGTTGAGGTCAAAGGAGATAAGTGTGCCGTACTTCTTAGCTGCTCTTGCAAGTTCAAGACAGAACTGGCTTGTCTCGTGAGAGAGAGCACCGATAAGACCGGAGAGGTGGAGGATACCAACACCCTCTTCGCCAAAGATACGGTCAAGGTCAAAGTCCTTGATATTAAGTGTACGTCCTACCTCGCCTGCACGGTCGTTGCATACACGGGGACCGCGTGCGCCGTAGCCGCTGTCAGCAATGTTGAACTGGTGTCTGTAACCCCAGGGGCCGCCCTGAGGAACTTCGGGACCTTCGTATGCCATACCGCGGCTTCTGAGGTCTCTCTTGATGAACTCAGCAACGGGGCTGTCCTTAACGAAGGTGGTAAGAACCTTTGTAGGCATGCCGAGGTATGCTGCGATGGATGCAACGTTGGTCTCGGCAGAGGTAGCCTGCATCATGAACATATTGCTGGATGCAACAGGCTGACCATTGGGAGGGCAGATACGAACGCCCATACTTGTAGGAACTACAAGGCTGTATTTACAGTTATCTTTAATCTTTAACATTTTTTGTTCTCCAATCGGTTATTCACTATTCGTTATTATCTATTCACTATTCACTTGCTTATATTTCAGTGAATAATGAATAGTGAAGAGTGAATAGATAATAGTGATGGTTGAAAATAGTGTCACAAGGACACTATTTTCTTCCTTGATTTTGCATTTTGTATTTTGAATTTTGCATTCATCTACAGCGCTTACGCATTGTAGATGGTAGCTGCAGTGTCGCCGCCCATACCGGTCCAGTTGGTGTGGAAGAACTCTCCTCTGGGCTTGTCGGTTCTCTCATAGGTGTGAGCGCCGAAGTAGTCTCTCTGAGCCTGAAGGAGGTTAGCAGGGAGTCTGTCACAACGGTAGCCGTCGTAGTAGGTAAGAGCTGTAGCCATAGCAGGAGCAGGAATACCGTTGGTAAGTGCAGCTGCACATACACGTCTCCAACCTGCCTGAGCATCATCGATGATACCCTTGAAGTAGGGGTCAAGGAGAAGGTTGGTAAGCTCGGGGTTGTTATCAAATGCTTCCTTGATCTTGCCGAGGAATACGCTTCTGATGATACAGCCGCCGCGCCACATAAGAGCGATACCGCCGTAGTTGAGGTTCCAGCCGTATGTCTTAGCTGCAGTTCTCATAAGAGCGTAGCCCTGAGCATAGGAGATGATCTTGGATGCGTAAAGTGCGGACTTGATATCCTTGATGAATGCTTCCTTGTCACCCTCAAACTTGGGTTCGGGACCGGAAAGGATCTTAGATGCTGCAACTCTCTCTTCCTTGATAGCGGAAAGACATCTGGAGTAAACAGCCTCACCGATAAGGGTCAGCGGAACACCCTCGTCAAGGGATGCGATAGCAGTCCACTTACCTGTACCCTTCTGACCTGCGGTGTCAAGGATCTTTTCAACGATAGGCTCGCCGTCCTCATCCTTGTATGCAAGGATGTCACGGGTGATCTCGATAAGGTAGCTGTCAAGCTCCTCTTCGTTCCACTTTGCAAATACCTCGTGCATCTCGTCGCAGGACATACCAAGGTAGTTCTTCATGATCTGATATGCTTCGCAGATAAGCTCCATATCGCCGTACTCGATACCGTTGTGTACCATCTTAACAAAGTGGCCTGCACCGCCTTCGCCAACCCAGTCACAGCAAGGAGAGCCGTCCTCTACCTTTGCGCAGATAGCCTGGAAGATAGGCTTAACAAAGGGCCAAGCTGCGGGAGAACCGCCGGGCATCATGCTGGGACCGTTAAGAGCGCCCTCTTCACCGCCGGAAACACCGGTACCAACGTAAAGAAGACCCTTAGACTCAACGTACTCTGTTCTTCTGATTGTGTCGGGGAAGTGGGAGTTACCGCCGTCGATGATGATATCGCCTTCCTCAAGAAGGGGGATGAGAGTTTCGATCATAGCGTCAACAGCGCCGCCTGCCTTGATCATCATCATAACCTTACGGGGCTTTTCAAGAGAAGCAACAAGCTCCTCAAGGGTGTATGTGCCAACGATGTTCTTGCCGGCTGCACGACCCTCAACAAAGTTCTTTACCTTTTCTGTTGTTCTGTTGTATACGGATACGGTAAAGCCCTTGCTTTCCATATTCATAACAAGATTTTCGCCCATTACGGCGAGGCCTATAAGACCGATGTCAGATTTCTTCATTTCTTTATCTCCTTAATATTATCTAATACTGAGTAGGGAATAGTCATATTTCCAAGGCCGCGTCCGATGGAAATATGAGGCTTGAACGCACCGTGAAAGTCGGTGCCGCCTGAGATTGCAAGACCAAGCTCTTCGGCTAATGCCTGATATTCTGCCTGCATCTCGGGAGTGTATTCTGTATAGTAGCCCTCTACACCGCAAAGACCCTTTGCCTTTAAGCGGGTAAGGAAAGCTTTTAATTCATCGTGAGGCTTGCGGGTAAGATGAAGATGAGCCACAAACGCCTTACCGCCAGCCTGATTGATAAGCTCAACGCACTCTTCGTCTGTCAGAGCCTGTCTGCCCGAATAAGCGGGTCTGCCGTTAGCAAGATACTTGTCAAAGGCTTCCTTTACTGTCTCGCAGTAGCCCTTCTTAACCATTATCTTGGCAAAGTGAGCACGGCAGAGCACGTCTGTTTCAGCTATCTCCTCAACCTCGTGCATGGTAACGTCAAAGCCGAGGTCACGGAGCTTGCCGCATATTTCTTCTTCGCGCTCGATACGTACCTGACGTACGTACTTGAGTTTCTCAAGAAGAACCTCATTGTTGATATCTATAAAATATCCGAGGATATGAGTTTCGGTATCCGATTCGGCTGACAGCTCTATTGCTGGGATGACCTCAACACCGATACGCTTACCCTCAGCCACAGCCTCTGCAACACCCGAAAGGCTGTCGTGGTCGGAAAGTGCTATTGCAGAGATACCTTCCGCCTTGGCATGGCGTACAAGCTCGGTGGGGGTCATAGAGCCGTCCGAATATATCGAATGTGTGTGTAAGTCTATTATTTTATTCATTATTGTAAATGCTCGCTCCATTCCGTGTGATTTGACACGCTGTACTAAGCGCGCAGTTTGGCAGGGGCAACTTGCCCCTCAGAGAGTCCAAAGTCCAAGGGCGGGATTGCTGATATAGAATATCTCCTCGCCGTCGATAGTGTGGAATCCGTCGGTAAGAACCTTGGGATCATACTTCTTTGTGATCTCATCGTAGGGAATATACTTGAAGTTAACTCCCTCAACTTCATCACGACCTATCTCCTTTGTACAGTAGGTGATAGAGAAGCGATCATCACTTGAACCGTGGATCAGGTGAGCCGCAACAGAGAGATTCTTCTTAAGATCCTCGTGTTCTTTAACAAGTTCAAGCACCTTTTCGCGTCCAACGTAGCCGTACTTACGGATAAGACGGTCGTTTTCGTCGTCTTCACCGAACTTTTTAACTGCAGGAGCAAGGATGATGAGCTCACCGTCATCAGCTATCGCCATACGTGTACGGTAAACTGCCTTGTTACCAAGCCATGTGCTCTTGAACTCACGGGGATCAAGGTAAACAACTACCTTCTTAAGAGGCTTGTCCATCTTATTGAGGTTTGTGCCCTGGCTATTCTTTACCGCCATTTCAAAAAGCTCACGCTTTCTGCCGATGTAGAGACCGTGGATGAAGGTATCGTCACCCTTGTTTGTGGTAACTGTAAGAACGTACATAAGGGGTACTTCTGAAAGGAAGTTTTCCTCTGCGTAGTCAAATACCTTACGTACAGGGGAGAAGTCCTTACCCATAATGCGCTCCATGCCGTAGAATGCGCCAAGCATATGGGAGGAGTTTATCATAGAAGAGCCGCCGCAACCAACGAAGATGTTCTTGGAGTAGTTGGCCATACCAACTACCTCGTGAGGAACTACCTGACCCGCGGAGATGATGAGGTCATACTTCTTATCCATTATACGGCGGTTGACCTCGACGTCGATCTTGTCGGTAACAAGACCCTCGGAGACCTGGGAAACAAACTCACCGGGAACCTCGCCCAACTTTATAACGTCGGTCTTCCAGTTGTGTACAAGAATCTTTTCAAAAGGAACGTCTGCACCGAAGAACGCCTTGCATTCAGCCTCGGTCATAGGCTCGTGTGTGCCGAGGGCGGGCATAATATCCACCTCGCACTTGTCCTTTAAAAGATCGTAATAGATCTCGGTTATCTTACCTGCGCCCGAGTACATGCGTGTGTAGTCGGGGGGGAGAATAAGAACACGCTTTAAGTCTTTTCCTTCAAGGGACTTACGCAGAGCCTCTCTGAGCTCAGCGTAGCTTAAACCTTCTTTGCTTTCGTAAAACATAATTCTTTCCTTTTATATATAATAAAATCACAAGTATTTTAGCACAAGGGTAGATTAAAGTCAATAATCATACAAATATATTGTTGCCCATCTGTGTAAATTTACATTTCGTTATTTTCCTCAAGTATCCTGTCAAGGATAGAGAGTACTTCGTTGGCGGACTCTGCGTGGTTGATGTCCACTCTTGCAGTGGTAGCGCTTCTCATTCCCTTAAGATACCAGGCAAGATGCTTTCTCGCCTCGCGTATACCGGTGTATTCACCTTTGTCTGCTATAAGCATACGTAGGTGTTCCTTTGCCACCGCTAAACGCTCGGGGATATCGGGAGCGGTATACTGCTTACCCTCAAGGGCATAGGTTATCTCCTTAAATATCCAAGGGTTTCCGTAAGCGCCCCTTGCCACCATTATACCGTCACAGCCGGTGTATTCTATCATACGCAGTGCATCCTCGGCTGAGTATATGTCGCCGTTACCAAGGACAGGGATCGACAGAGCTTTTTTTACATCCTTTATTATATTAAGGTCTATTCCGGGATTATACATCTGGGACTTGGTACGTCCGTGTACGGTTATCATATCAGCTCCCGCTTTTTCCATACGGCAGGCAAATTCTACGGCGTTTTTGCTTTTTTCATCCCATCCGGCTCTTATCTTGACCGAAAGGGGTGTGCTGATAGCAGCGGATACCGCTTTTACTATCTCTTCGGCAAGCGCCGGATCCTTCATAAGCGCGGAACCCTCGCCGTTGGAAACGATCTTTTTTACGGGACAGCCCATGTTGATATCTATCATCTGAGGGGCAAAGAGCTTTTCCAGACTTGCTGCCGCTTCAGCCATGATATCCGGTTCGTGTCCGAATATCTGGATAGAGCAGGGCGAGGTAAGATCATCAAACTTAGCAAGATCCTCTGTCTTTTCGTCCCCATAGTGCAACGCCTTTGCCGATAGCATTTCTGTCACAGACATTTCTGCTCCCATACGGTGACACAACACTCTCATAGAATAATCGGTTACTCCTGCCATAGGTGCAAGGAATATTCCGTGTTTGAATTCTGTATTATTTATATACATAATTGCTCCAATTTGTAAAGTAATTTCAGTATATAGTAACAATATGCGCATTTCAACCTTATGTATTATATAAATGTTCAATAAATATTAATAAATTTGTGAATTTTTATTGACAAACAGTTTTGTGTGTGTTATAATTTGGCATATTTATTTTTTATTAACATTTTCAGGAGGATTTCAATTATGTCCAAGAAGATTATTGCTCTTGTACTCGCAATGCTGATGGTAGTTTCCATCTTCGCAGCATGCGGCAGCAAGAAAACAGATGGCGGTGCAGAAGGCACCATTAAGATCGGTCTCTCCGGCCCCCTTACCGGTGCTGCAGCAGTTTACGGTACTGCAGTTAAGAATGCAGCAGAAATGGCTGCAGCAGAGATTAACGCTGACGGCGGTATGAACGGTATCAAGGTAGAGATTCTTGCTACTGACGACGCTCACGACCCCGCAAAGGTTTCCACCAACTACTACAACATGGTTGGCGAAGGCATGCAGGTTTCTCTCGGTTGCGTAACATCCAACCCCTGCCTTGAGTTCTGCAAGCTCTCCGAAGAGGATAACGTATTCTTCCTCACACCTTCCGCTTCCAACGATGACGTTCCCGCAGCAGACAACGCATACCAGATGTGCTTCGCTGACGGTAACCAGGGTGGTGTTGCAGCTAACACAGTAAACAACCTCGGTCTTACCAAGATCGGTATCTTCTACAAGTCCGACGACTCTTACTCCAACGGTATCTACGAGCAGTTCAAGGCTAACCTCAACGAGGGTATCGAGACCGTAGAGGCAGTATTCACTTCCGCTAACGAGACTGACTTCTCCACACAGATCAGCTCTCTTAAGGACTGTGAGTTCATCTTCATGCCTATCTACTATACTCCCGCTTCTCTCTTCATGACACAGGCTAAGGACGTAGTTGCTGCTAACACCGTATACTTCGGTTGCGACGGTTTCGACGGTATCGAGTCTGCAGAGGGCTTTGACATCACAACCATCCCCCAGAAGGTTACAATGCTTTCTCACTTCAACTCCAAGGCTACCGAGGGTATGGCAGCTGACTTCATCACTAAGTACACCGAGAAGTACGGTGCTGACACTCTCAACCAGTTTGGCGCTTCCGCTTACGACTGTGTATATGCACTTGTAGCAGCTATGGAAAAGGCTGTTGAGAACGGCAAGACTGTTGACGCTTCTACATCCGCTTCCGATCTCTGCGATATACTTAAGGAAGTATTCCAGGGCGGCTTCACCTTCGCAGGTGTTACCGGTGAGAGCATCACTTGGGATGAGAACGGTTACGTTGCTAAGGATGCTATCCAGTACGTAATCAAAGAGGCTAACGCTTAATTTATAACCTATAATATCAGTTTGCCGGCTCAGAATTTCTGCACCGGCAAATTGTCATATTTCGTAGACAGGAATTACAATGGAAATTTTAGAAACTTTGATCAACGGTTTAAGCATCGGCGGTACTTATGCTATGATAGCTTTGGGCTATACCATGGTTTACGGTATTGCAAAAATGCTTAACTTTGCCCACGGTGACGTTATTATGGTGGGTGGCTATACCATATACGTGGTTATGGCCCAGACAGGATATCCGCTTCTTGGACTTGCGGCGGCTATACTTTTCTGTATGATACTGGGTATCACCGTAGAAAAGCTGGCGTATAAGCCTCTTCGCGGTGCATCCCCCCTTGCCGTGCTTATTACTGCTATCGGTGTCAGCTACCTTCTGCAGAGTACGGCTCAGATGATATTTGGTTCATCTCCCAAGATGGTTACACTTCTCGATCTCGGTAACGTAAAGATCGGTACACTTAAGATCCAGTGGAATGTTATCATCACTCTTGTGGCATCCTTTGTTATCATGCTTATACTTACACTATTCGTTAAGTATACAAGAACAGGACGCGCAATGGTAGCGGTATCCGAGGATAAGGGCGCGGCTCAGCTTATGGGTATCAACTCCAATGCTATCATCACTCTTACCTTTGCTATAGGCTCTGCACTTGCAGCCTGTGCAGGTTTCTTTATGTTAATGAAATCCCCCAGTTTATCTAATACAATGGGTGCTATGCCCGGTATCAAGGCGTTTACTGCAGCGGTTATCGGCGGTATCGGCTCTATCCCCGGCGCAATGCTGGGCGGTATCCTCATCGGTATCGTAGAGGCTATATCCTACAAGATCACTGCTATAGCTCCTTATACAGACGCTATCGAATTTTTGATCCTTATCATTATCCTGTTGGTTAAGCCCTCCGGTATTCTTGGTAAGAAGAGAAGGGAGAAGGTATAATGATGAAGAATTTTAAGCTTAAGCATTATATAAACTACATCGTAGTTGCGGCTTTGGGCATTCTTTTCACAGTTATGTCCCTTACCGATTCTTTTGCCAGCCCTCTGGCGCTTATCCAGCTTGAGAAGATAGTTATCGCAGTACTGCTTGCTGTATCTCTCAGCGTTGTGGTAGGCTTCCTCGGCGAGCTTTCTCTGGGTCACGCAGGCTTTATGTGTGTGGGCGCTTACCTCGGCGGTAAGGTATCCGTACTTCTCGAGCCCGTGCTTGGCAACTCTTTTCCCACTCTGCTTATCAGTATGGCAGTAGGCGGCGTTGTTGCGGCAGTGTTCGGTGTTATCATCGGTCTTCCCGCGCTTCGACTCCGAGGTGACTATCTGGCTATCGTTACTCTTGCCTTCGGTGAGATAGTACGTTCTATCTTTATGAACTCCTCAAAAGAGTCTTTTGGCGGCTCTCTCGGTCTTGCAACTCCCCGTTTTGACAAGAAGTATCTCTTTATAGTCGGTTTCGTTATGGTGCTCATCTGTCTTGCCGTTATTCAGAACATGATGCGCTCTAAGCACGGACGTGCTATCACATCTATCCGTGACAGCGAGATCGCAGCAAAGGCAACAGGTATCAACGTAACCAAGTATAAGCTTATCGTATTCACAGTATCCTCATTCTTTGCAGGTATTGCAGGTGTACTTTACAGCTTTAGTAATAACAACGTACAGAGCACAAACTTCAGCTACAACTACTCTATCGAGATCCTGGTTATGGTAGTGCTTGGCGGTATGGGTTCTATTAACGGTTCTATCATCGCAGCAACCCTTATCACCTTCCTTGATATCAAGCTCCAGACCGTACTTACAGGTAATCTGGCAGTGCTTCAGGATTTCATTTACGCGATCGTTCTTATCCTCATCGTTATATACAACAACGCTCCCGGACTTAAGAACTTCCGTGAAAAGTATAACGTTCAGAACCTTATTGCCAAGATCGCCAAGAGCGTACACAATCCTTCAAAGGACCGTGACGACGAAGCAAAATGGCACCGTGTTCCCACTAAGATCGAGATCGACGAGGTTCTTTCTACCAAGATCCAGCGCGATCCCACAACCTCCATAAAACCTGACAGAGGAGGTAACGACTGATGTCCAAGACAGTTCTTAAAATAGAAAATTTAGGTATAACCTTCGGCGGTCTTAAGGCTGTTCAGCATCTTGATCTTGAGGTTAAAGAAAAGCAGCTTTACGGTCTTGTAGGACCTAACGGAGCAGGTAAGACCACGGTATTTAATATGCTGACAGGCGTTTACAAGCCTACAGAGGGTCAGTTCTTCCTTGACGGTAAAAACCTTACAGGTAAGAGCCAGCAGTATATTAACCACAGAGGTATCGCAAGAACCTTCCAGAATATCAGACTTTTTAACAATATGTCTGTTATCCGTAACGTGCTTGTAGGACTTCACAATCAGCCCGAGTTCAAGTGCGGCTTCTTCACCAGCGTGTTCCGTCTCCCCCGTCATTTTAAGGTAGAGAAGGCAATGCGCGAAAAAGCAAAGGAGATCCTCCGTGTCGTAGGTCTTGAGGACGAAAGAAACAACCTTTCCTGCAATCTTCCCTACGGTAAGCAGCGTAAACTGGAGATAGCAAGAGCTCTTGCAACCAACCCCAAGCTCCTCCTTCTTGACGAGCCTGCGGCAGGTATGAACCCTCAGGAAACAGCGGATCTTATGTCTATTGTAAGACATATCCGTGACGAGTATAATATGACTATTCTTCTTATCGAGCACGATATGAAGTTTGTATCCGGTCTTTGTGATGAGGTTACCGTTCTTAACTTCGGTACGGTACTTGCACAGGGCGAAACAAAATCTGCTCTTAACGACCCCGAGGTTGTTAAAGCATATATAGGAGGTTAATGTCATGGCATTGTTGGAAGTAAAAGATCTTGAAGTAAACTATGGCGTTATCCGTGCCTTAAAGGGAATCAATTTCCACGTAAACAAGGGTGAGATAGTTACTCTTATCGGTGCAAACGGCGCAGGTAAGACCACAACTATGCAGTCTATTATCGGTCTTATCCCCATCAAGAGCGGTCACGTTATATACAATGACCAGGACATTACAAAGACCCCTTGCCACAAGCTGGTTAAGTTAGGTATGTCCCAGGTTCCCGAGGGAAGACGTATCTTCCAGGAGCTGACCGTATACGAAAATCTTATGATGGGCGCATATTCCATTAAGAAGAACGCATCCTTTAAGGATGATATCGAGATGGTATACAAGCGTTTCCCCAGACTTAAGGAGCGTAAGAACCAGATCGCATCCACCCTTTCCGGCGGTGAACAGCAGATGCTGGCTATGGGTCGTGCTCTTATGTCCCACCCCGACATTCTTCTTCTTGACGAACCCTCTATGGGTCTGTCTCCTCTCCTGGTTACAGAGATATTTGACATCATCCAGGAGATCAACAAAGAGGGAACAACAGTCCTTCTGGTTGAGCAGAACGCAAAGAAGGCGCTTTCTATAGCTGACCGTGCCTACGTTCTCGAAACAGGTTCCATCGTTCTTGAAGGCGATGCCAAGGAAATGATGAATAACGACGACATCAAGAAGGCATATCTTGGTGAATAAAAATGTCCGCTTCGGCGGACATTTTCTGTTGACACTTTTTTCACATTGTGGTAAAATTTATAACAGTAAATAATTTTGGAGGGTCATATGAAAAAACGTATCATTTCGTTAATACTGACACTTGCAATTATCGCTTCCACCTTGACAGGCTTTAGCTTTGAACTGTCTGCCGCAGGTGAGACCTATACAAGCGGTGATTGGACGTATTCGGTGCTTAACGGTAACTTTTGTACCATCGTATCCTACAACGGCAGTGATGCCGAAGTGGTCATTCCTTTTGACCTGGATACTTATATAGTACAGCAGATATCCGACAATGCATTCAAGGGTAACACTACTCTTGAGAAGATAACTCTGCCCTATACTCTGCAGATAATAGGGGCGAGTGCGTTTTATGGATGTACATCACTTCATACGATTGTATTTGACGGCAATCCTACCCGTCTTGAGAGCTATGTTTTCTATGGCTGTACCTCGCTTGAGAGTATAGTAATACCCGAGGGTATTACATATATCGGAAGTTATGCTTTTGCCGAGTGTACCGCTCTTAAGTATATTACATTGTCCGAAACCGTTGAAACTATAGATTCATATATTTTCAGTAATTGTGTTTCGCTTTCTGATATTGAGCTTCCAACAAGTCTTGTAACAATCGGAGCATATGCATTTAACAACTGCAGTTTGCTGAATAATGTGACCATAAAAGAAGGACATATCAATACTATCAGAGAATATGCA
>JBGUUX010000044.1:0-5175 GCA_045133915.1 Eubacteriales bacterium
ATGACACCCCGTATCTTTGATACGGTTGGTGGAATTATGCAAGGAGTTTGCGGAACGCAAACTGTCGCAATGCAGAATTAAGGAAGAATTCCGTGTAAATATACACGGAATTCTTTTTATTAAATAGGTTTAACCAAATCTGTTTAATATCATATAAAATTTTAATATATCAAATGTAGATTTAATCAAACTATAATTATAGCAAAAACCTCCCTTTCGGGAGGTTTTTAACCTTAATTCTGCACTCTGCACTCTGCATTCTGCATTTTATTTTACTTTCCCAGCTTATATACCTCAAGCTTACCTTCGCCCTCGATCTTAGCTTCTATACCAACGTACTTGGCATCCGGCTTTAAGGGCAGGTAGAGCTCACCCTCGTCGCAGAAGAACTCTGCCATCATGATGTCAAAGATACCTCTGATGCGTACTTTGTCCTCGGTAAGAACGTAAGGAACGTCAAACTTTACCTTGTCGGGAGGAAGCACCCAGAGCTTATTTTCTGCCTTGTCAAAGGTAAACTCATAACCTCTGACAGTCAGCTTGCCCTCGGGCTCAAACTCCATGATAGCGTCAAAGGCATCGCCTGCGCCGTATACTACCTCTATATCCTTGCCCTCGGCTTTTCTGCACTCACGGCGGTAAGCGTCAAGCTCCTTTACAGGCTGATAGCAGAGGCGGACACCAAGACCTGTCTCTTTGAGGCACATCTCAGTGGGGATGGTCATACCCTGATTGAAGGGCATACCGTGTCTTGCATAAGCTATGGGATACCAGGCAATACGGATCTTACGGTCGTCGGGAGCGTTGTCAAAGTTCTGATGAGCGTAAGCAGTAAAACGTTCCCAATCGTCGGTGTGCATATAGTTGGTATAGGAGCCGTTGTACTTCTTGTTAAAGGTCTCGGTGACCTTCATGATATATCTGTACTTGTCAACACGGTCCTCGGGGATAGGATCGGGAGTAAACACGTGACCGTCAAACTCACCTATCTGATATGCGCCGTCACCGCCGTTAAGCACCCACTTCCAGGTATCGGTACCCTCTATACGGTACTTAACGAAGTCGGGACACTCTCTGAAGCCCTCGATATCGCTCTCGTGGGTCCAGTTTACAAGGTCGGGAGAGGATGCGATGGTGTAAGAGGTAATATCACGCAGGGTGATAGAAAAATACTTGTTGAACTCGTCTATCCACAAAATCTTTGGGTCACCGTTACCTGCGGTGTTGACGTGCTTAAAGGTATAGTGATAACCGCCGTCATCGCTTTCATAGATAAGGTAGCCGTGGGTGATATTTACCTTGCCGGTCTCACGGTTAATAAAGCCTGTACCCGAAGCTGCATGGGGGTAACGAAGTATAGGCTCTGCCTCGTGCCATGTGATAAGGTCGCGGGACCAGGCGTGTCCCCAGTGGTTGTTGTCCCACATACCCTCTACCGCACCGGGACAGTGCTGGTAGTAGAGGTGATAAACACCGTCAAAGTAGATACAGCCGTTGGGATCGTTGATCCAACCACGCTGAGTGGTAAAATGAACAACGGGACGAAGACTGTCGTTATCGTGATCTGTATCGTAGCTGTCCTCACAACGGATAAACTTTCTTCTCTTCTCCATCTGTTCCTCGGACAGATCAGCTCCCTCGGGAGATCTTCTCCAAGGAGACTTACAGTTTTCAAGAGTTATCTTAAGCTCCTTGCCCATATACTCCTGCATATCAACAAAGTACTTGGGACCGCCCTCACCTAAGTGAGTAAACACCTGCTCTACAAGATCGTCACCGTCCCAAAAGTTAACGGTGATACAGTTGTTATGCTTGTTATCTGTTTCAAAGGTCACGTATCTTTTATCTATTAACATAGTTTTTTCTCCTATAGTTATTCACTATTCACTATTCGTTATTCACTATTCACTAAAAATAGGTTTTTGTTGATAAAACTTAATTAGCTGAACTGTATTGTTCTTCTGACCAATTATTTATTCTCTATAATCTTAGCAAGTGAATAATGAATAGAGAATAGATAATAGTGAATAGTGAAGGTAGAAAATCTACTTACCAGTAGATTTTCACACCGGCACTCTGCGTGAAATCCGTCATCTCGGGAAGCTTGGACTGCCAGCCGCGGGGCTCGATATTGTTCTTTTCAAGTCCGCGGTAGAACTTTTCGTTACGCTCGATAAGCGCCTTTTTTTCCTCCTCGGTCTCTGCCGCTTCCATACGGCGGTCAAAGGTGTAGAGAAGGCTGGAGTAGATATAACCCAGACGGGAACGGTCAACGTGCTCACGCTGGAGATCTGTCTCGCAGAGCTCGTAAGCCTTTTCCCAAAGCTCGTTCATCTTATCGTCGTTCTTAAGGATATATTCTACGTTGAAGAGATGTCCGGGGTTCTGGTAGCAATGGATATGACGGGGATTGCCATCGTTGTCATACTCACAAGCCTCTGTAAGCATAGAGAGATATTCCTTAATATACTTACCGCCCTTGCCATAGTAACCCTCAAGGAACTCGTCCATATGACGCTGGAATTCTTCCTCTTCCATTTCGGGGTTCCAGAGGAGCTTTGAGAGCAGATAAGCTCTTAATTCAACCATATCGGTAATATGATCGTCATAGTAGTTATCACCCTCGCAGAACATACCCTTTACGTTATGCTTGTAATAGTAGTTGATGTTCTTACGCAGAGTATGGAAGTTGGGGAAGTGAGGAACGGTAAATGAGAAGTTAGCGTTGTAGTCCCAGAGGTAGATGGTCTTTGAGATAGCCTCCCACTTGTGGAAGTTATCAAGGAACACCTGATTTTCGGCACAGCTCTCATCGTTTACCTGATGGTTATAGCAAAGCTCCATGGGAGCAAACTCGATAATAACGTTGTCGCGAGGCTTGGTGATAGAAGGACATTTGCAGGTATGAAGATATGCAAGGGTCATGATCTTTACCTTAGGCCACTCGTCCTTAACGGCGTCGGCTACTGCGTTGACAAAGCGGAGCAGGCTTCCTGCATGAGAGCCCTCTTCTTCGTCGATCTTGCGGCACTTTTCGCACTTACAGAAGTTCTCTGCGCCGATCTCGTTATCGTTCTGGGTTACAGAGATAACTCTTGCCTCGGGATAACCGCGGAGCAGAGTCTTTACGTTCTCGATACACTTCTTAAGGTTAGCCTCGTCAGAGAAGCAGGGCTGCTGAAGCTGAGGAACGTCAAGAAGACTTTCCATTGTATGTACAAAGCGTCCGGGATAGAGGAAGCTGCCGCCCATCTCATCGGTAAAGGGACGGAGATAGCTGGAATTTATTTTTCTCTTTGCGGAGATATCGCATTTCATATATGCAGGGATAGCAACGTCACGCCACTCAAGCTTGGGGAACTGCTCGTCGCACATACCCTCTTCAAGGGTAACGTCACCCTCAAGCAGAAGCTCGGTATCCTGAGTAAAGAATCTCCAACCGATATAGTTTTCAAGCAGAGTATAAACACCGTAGAGGGTACCTCTCTTTTCGTTACCGGTGATATAGAGGCAATCATCGGCTACGTTGATGATAAAGCCTTCTTCGCCGTACTTTTCGATATCAAACTTTTCGGCACAGGCACCACATCTGCCTACGTATATTGCCTTTGTACCCTTAAAGTCGCTTTCCTTTACGATATCAAGCTCTTTTTCTATTGCGGGCTTAAGGTACTTAACCAGCTCCCTTGCGGAGTAAGCCTCGCACTCGGTAGCATTATCGGGGATCACAACGGTGTAATCCGCTATGTTGTTTTTTACTATAAAGATATTCTTCATAACGTTCATTCCTTTTTGATTTGTTATATATAGAATACCAAATTTTAACCCTGTCTGTCAACTGTTTTAATGTATATTGAATAAATCTTATCTTGTAAAAATCCGGATATAATGGTATAATCAATATTAATGAACCAAGAAAGGCAAATATGTATGAATACAGTCATAAATCAGCTCATAGAAAGAAAATCTGTACGCGTATTCACCGACAGACCTATTACAACAAACGAAAAGAACGCTATCCTTGAAGCGGCAGTTAATGCTCCCACTGCGGGAAACCAACAGCTTTATACAATAATTGACGTAACCGATCAGAATTTAAAGGATCAGCTTGCGGAGAGCTGCGACCATCAGCCCTTTATTGCAAGCGCGCCTATGGTACTGGTGTTCTGCGCCGATTGCCGTAAGTGGTACAACGCCTTTATTGAATCAGGCTGCGAGCCGAGAAAGCCGGGAGCGGGAGACCTTATGCTTGCGGTAAGCGATACCAATATCGCGGCACAAAATGCGGTGGTTGCCGCCCACAGTCTGGGTATAGGCTCCTGCTATATCGGGGACATTATGGAAAATGCAGAGATACAAAAAAAGCTCCTTAACCTGCCCGAATACGTTTTCCCTGCGGCACTGCTTGTTTTTGGCTATCCTACAGAGCAGCAGTTAAGCAGAGAAAAGCCGAAAAGAGCGGAAATGAAGCATATAGTACATGAAAACGGCTACCGTGATATGACAGCTGACGAGCTTAGGGAAATGCTGTATTACAAAAGAGGAGAACGCAGCTACGAGGACTGGATAAAAGCCTTTTGCAACCGTAAATACAATTCCGATTTTTCTATCGAAATGACAAGGTCGGTAGAGGTATTTCTTAAGGATTTTGAATAATATTACTTTTCCGCAAAGCGGAAAAACTTCACTGCAATAAAACCGTAACTTCACTTTTTGCAAAGCAAAAAACTTCACTTCCGAAGGAAACTTCACCAATGAAAGATTTGCTGTTATTAATATTGGTGAAGTTTCGGCTAAAGCCGAAGTGAAGTTGTGATAGATCACAGTGAAGTTTTTGTACTAACATACAAAAGTGAAGTTTTCACCTTTGGTGAAAGTAAATAGCAAACTGGTGGAAAAAATCCACCAGTTTGCTATTTACATAAACGGTTCTTTTGTTTCTCTATGTAATTCTATTTCGTCTGCTACGCAGGCAGAGTTACGCATTTTAAGCAGATAAAGCACAGTCTCAGCTATATCCTCGGCAAGTATCATACCCTCGCTTGAAAGGTCAGGACGGGATACCTTGACCATATCGGTAAACACTCCGCCGGGGCTTATAACGTGGGCTCTGACACCCTTTTTGTAATATTCCTTACTCAGTGCCTTGGTAAAGCCCAAAAGTGCGTGCTTTGA
>JBGUUX010000045.1:0-15452 GCA_045133915.1 Eubacteriales bacterium
GTTGGGTGTAGAATAATAGTACTCCCCGTCAAGTTCATTAAGTATACCGTACTGCTTAACAGTATCGATAGTAAAGTAGAGCTTACCGTTCTCCTCGATGATCTTCTTCTCACCGTTGGGATCAGGTATAAACATCTTACCATCTTCGCCGAAATACTGAAGTCCGGGATCTATACCATAATCATTAGCGCCTGCGTAAAGAGTAGAATCCTTGTACATCTTACCGCTTGCCTTATTGAAGAAGTAGTAATCATCACCGATCTTTGTAAAGCCCTTAGATCTTACATAATCTGTAAAGTAATATACAGAACCGTCAATTGTTACAAAACCGTCGGAAACGATATAACCGTTTTCATCACACCAGTACATACCTGCTTTGAGATTACAGTTAATCTGTGTATCTCCTACGGCACATCTAGCGTTCTTTACAACACGACCCATTGTGGAAGTGACGATGATACCACCATCTACACCTACTGCACCGTAAACAACGTTACCGTTTTCGTCGCACCAGTATGTCTCGCCTTCATACTCGATAAAGCCGTTACATGTACCCTGCACAGCACCTGTTACTTCATCAAAGTGATACCATACTGCGGGCTTTGATGTCTGGATAACGGGAGAATCGCCGTAACAGATATAACCTTCATGGTTTGCATAGAGTGTTCCCTCGGTAAGCTCTATCCAACGACTGGCAAGAAGCTTTCCTGCCCAATAGTATACTGTACCCTTAGCAAGCTTAACAAATGCACCTCTTACGAGAACACCGTCATTATTAAAGGTATAGGTAAGACCGTCTACCGTATACTTACCGGTAACCATGGAAAGATCCTTGGTGTTAAAGTAGTAGTTATCGCTGCCGATCATCTGCCATCCGGAAACAAATACACCGAAGGAAGAATAATAGGTCTTGCCGTCGAGCTTAATAAGACCTGTGTACTTGGTCTGACCCTCGTTGATGCCGTTTTCACCGAAGTTGTAGTAATAGCCGTCTACCTTCTGGATGCCGGTATACTTGGTACCGTTATCGTAGTAAGCGTAGCCGCCGTCCTCAAGCACCCAACCGTTC
Source organism: Eubacteriales bacterium (assembly GCA_045133915.1). Classification (GTDB taxonomy): domain Bacteria; phylum Bacillota; class Clostridia; order Oscillospirales; family CAG-272; genus RGIG7300. The sequence continues at coordinate 1,070 of JBGUUX010000045.1, forward strand.
TTAACAAGCTTGGAAAGTGTGAAGCTGTCTTCAAAGGTTGCGTAAGTATCGGTGAACCAACCACCCTTTTCGGAAGGATCGTTGGGGTTAATGAACGCCTGGAGACCGTAGATAGCCTGGTTCTCGGGCTTGGAAGCGAAGGAATAAAGTGCGTTTGCACGCATGTAGATCTTGTAGCTGATATTACCGGAGTTGGTAATAGCGAGCTTTTCGTTTGCATCCCATGCTGCACCGTCCTTGGGAGTAAGCTTAACGCCGCTTACGATAAAGATGGGGTTAGCTGTGTCAGCGGGGATAGCTGCGGTCTGGTCCTTCCAACGAACTGTAATTCTGATCTTGTTTGTTGCTTCATCAAATTCAACTGCTTCTAAGTCGAAGTACTCGTTTACAATGGTAAGACCGCTGTAGTCAACGTCAAAGTTGGGGTCAACCTGGATCTCAGCTGTAACTGTAGTAAGTACGCTGATACGCTCAGCCAGCTGCATAAAGAAGGTCCATGCGGAAGCGCCTTCCATATCGTAGCCGGGAAGCATAGAGGTAAGGTCTGCAAGCTGACCGGGGATCGGGATCTCTCTCATATCAAGAGCAAAGATATAGGATGTTACCATATCTTCACTTGCATCGATAGCTGTGTAGAGACGCTCGTCTGTTGTAACTGCGTTGGTAACCTGACGGTCCCAAGCGAGGATTCTGTCACCGCCTGTTGCCTGATCAAAGTCAAAGCTTACTTCACCCTGATTGAACAGGTTGATGGTGGAGGTAGCGGTAACGTCACCGTCTGCTGCAAGAGCCGCGGTAACCTGAAGGGTCTTGATGTTTGTACCCTCCTTACCTGTAAAGCTGATACCGCTTACGGTACCTGCAGAAGGCTTGCTGAGAGTAATAACGATATCGTTTTCGTTAAATACGATGTTCTTACCCTGATATGTAAGCTGTACGGGGAGATCCATGGTCTGACCGTATACAGCTGTAATAGCAGACTGCTTAAAGTATACGTTGTCGGGATATACAACGTGAAGTGTGGTGGTTCCGAGAACGATGCCGTCAAGAACAAGGCTTACGTTAACGTCGCCTGCTGCCTTAGCGGTGAATACACCGTCGGTAATGCTGCCTACGGTTGTATCTTCTACCACAAGCTCTGCGCCCTCGGGAAGCTCTGCAGCGTTACCTGTAGCGCTGATACCGTGAGGTGTAACCTTAACGGAGGAACCAACTGTGAGGTAGTCGTTTTCTGCCTCAATATCTGCGTGATCAAATGCTGTGGAGCTGGGAGCAGTAGAAACGAGCATAAGGGATGCGGATACAGAACGCTGTACACCGTCGGAGGGACGGCTTACTACAGAGAGCTCCTCATCACCGGGCTGCTTTGCAACGAAGGTGGTAGATCCACCGCCGTCGAGGTTAACTGCTTCAACACAACCTGCATCGTAAAGGATCTGCGCGATCTCTTCCATAGAACCGCCGCAGGAGAAGGGTTCCTGACGTCCGTCAAGTACCATCATTACTATCTTACCGGTCTTAGTGATACCGATAGCGGTTCTGGAAGCACGGGTTGAATAGTAGCTTTCGCTACGGTTGATACAGATCTCGCCGTCCTTGATAAGTGTGGAACCGAAGATAGAAATACCTTCCTGAACCTGATCCTTAAGTCTGTTGTAATCTTCCTTGGTACCAACGATAGGTGTACCGTCCTTGAGTATGCCGAAGAAGCCGCTTGCGTTACAATCCTGCCACTGAACACCGTTCATGACCATAAGACCGCTGGGCTCACCTGTCTGCATATTGAAGCCGGCACCGTTGGTAGCTGCGATTACGTTGTAGTTTTCTATATAATCGGGGCTTTCGGGGTTGCCGTATCTTTCCTGAGCTGCGTTAGCCTGGTCGAGAACTCGAGCCATAGCCCATCCGTGCTCGGGATAAGTATCGTTATAGTTTACACGGAAGTGTACGTCGTCTCTGGTGATATCACCTGTTGCAAGATAGTAAACCATCTGCTTACCGTCAGCGGAGGTAGCGTAGTTGATCTTCTGGGTGATACCGGGAGCAAGAGTAGATGTCTCGGAAGAGAATACAGAATAGTACTCGTTTTCCATGTTCTCTACGTAGTCACCTGCAAGCTGGCAGAGGTGGTCAGCAAAGGCATAAGCACATGCCTTTCTGAGTGTAGCTACGTCCTTAGCCTTGATATCCTCGGTGGATTCAAGGGTTGTAACAACGTTATTCTTAAGGTATGCATTGAGAACCGCTTCACGAACGTCGATACGGTTGCTTACGCCGTCAAGTCTGTTCTTGAGGAAGTAGTCTGCACGTGCAACGTCATCAAGATCTTCGGTAAAGTACTCTGCAAAGATCTGAGTAAGTGTACCCATCTCGTACTTTGTAGCATAGAATCTGTCCATGATACAGATAACGTCAAGGTCACTCTTGATATCCTGGATACCAAAGCCGCTGATACTGCCAACATCCCATCCGAGACGGTTGTCGCGAACGAACTGTACCTTCTGTTCAAAGGTAGAGCCTGCGGGGAAACCGCCCTGAGTGTCGGTCATTGCGATAAGGTCAACAAGGTCGCCTGCCCAACCGGAAACGTCTGCGTGGTTCTGGCTGCCCTTGTTATTGTATGTGATGTCCATAGAACCGAACAGGTGCTCCATATCATAGAAATCACCGTTAGGTATCTCGAACTCACGGAGGTTCTTAAGACCTGTGATCTTAAGCATCACGTCAAGGCTGGGAGCTTCACGGTTGAGCTCGTCTTCAAGAGTTGCTACGAATTCTGCAAACGCCTTGTCCTCGTAGCCTGCCATGATACCCCAAGAACCTGTGGTGTACTTCTCTACACCGGTACGGATATACTTGATAACGAGATCTGCGGGGTCCTTACCGGGATTTTCGGTAACGTATACCTCTGCGATCTCTTCGAGAAGAGCAAGGTTTTCAAGAAGCTCTTCAAATGTTTCGATCTTAGGCTCGGGGAGCTTGGGGATCTCAACGTAAGTAGAGTATGCACAACGTGTACATTTTTCGTAAGTATCCCAACCAACGCTGGAATAAGTAGGCTGCTTAGCTTCTACTGTTATAACGTCATGGTCAAGTGCGGGAATTACTTCTCTGCCGTAGGTTACTGCGTTACATACGGAACAGATATAACCCTCGGTATAACCTTCCTGGTTACAGAATGCGGGTTCTTCCTCATAATATACCTCGGTATGACCGAGAGCTGTGCCTGAGGTATGACCGCAAACTGTACATGTAGCAGGCAAAGTACAGGTTGCATCTGCCATATCATGACCGTTAGCCTTGCCTTCTGTATAGCCGCAGTTAGTTCTTACACACATTGCAGGCTGTGTACAGGAAGCATCTATCATATAATGGCCGAGAGCAGATACTGTGCTCTGAGCCTTGATAACGACGTTACATACGGAACAGTGTGAACCTGCAGTAAGACCGGTCTCTGTACATGTGGGAGCCTTTGCCGCATCAGACACGGAAGTGTGACCAAGCGCTGCAATATCCTCTGTGTAAGTATGTGTCTCATCGTTTGTACAGGTATAAGTCTTGATACCTGTATTAATACAATCGGGATCGGTAGTAACAACGCCGTCGTTCCATGCGTGGCCGATAGCGGGAACAACGTCCTGTGCTACAATAACAACATTACATACTGAACAATGTGTACCTTCTGTAAGACCTGTTGTCTCACAACCGGCATCTACTGCATCGTCAACAACTGCAGTATGTCCTGTTTCCTTAATGGTATCTGTATATGTGTCGCCGCAAACACCGCATGTGAAAGTCTTCACACCTGTTTCTGTACAGGTAGGTGCCTGTGTGATCTCTTCGTTATATTTATGACCGAGAGCGGGGATCTCCTGGCTACCCTCTACAAGGTCACAGCGTGAACAGTGTGCGCCTGCCTGAACACCGGGCTCGGTACAGGTAGGATCCTTTGCAGCGTCAACCTTCATATCGTGGCCGAGAGCTGCAACTGCCTCTGTATAGCTGTCCTCACATACGGAACACTCGTAGGTCTTGGAACCTTCGTTGAGACAGTCCGCGTCAACAGAAGCTACAACAACGTACTTATGTCCTTTTGCTTCAACAACTGTCTGCTCAACAAGTGTCTCGCCGCACACAGAACACTTAGTACCAACTGTAAGACCTGTTGCGGTACATGTAGGAGCTACTGCAGGGACAGTTTCCTCGGTATGTCCGAGCTTGTCAACGGTTTCCTGTGCTACGAGAGTCTCGCCACAAACAGAACACTTAACACCCTCAGTAAGACCTGTTTCGGTACATGTGGGTGCTACTGCGGGGATAGTCTCCTCTGTATGTCCAAGCTTGTCAACAGTTTCCTGTGCTACAGTAACTTCCTTACATACTGTACAGCGCTTACCCTCGGTAAGACCTGTTTCGGTACATGTGGGTGCTACTGCGGGGATAGTCTCCTCTGTATGTCCAAGTACGTCAACCACAGTCTGCGCTAAGGTAACTTCCTTACATACAGTACAGAGCTTACCCTCGGTAAGACCTGTTGAGATACAGGTAGCGGGAACCGCGGGAATAACCTCCTCGGTATGACCTTTCGCTTCGAGCTTTACTGTTGCATATAACACACCGCATTTACAGTAAACTTCCTTTGAGCCGTCTTCGGTACAGGTTGCTTCTGCAACCACTTTGCTCGTACCCTTGTCGTTATGAGTGATATTCCAGCCATCCTTGTTTATGTTAAACAGAGGGATAGCAACGTAGCCGGCGCCTTCGGCTGTACCCTGTATCAGCTGATGGGTTGCAACCTGTTCACCGTGTGTAAGTGTTACCGCACCGTTACCGGAGATATCAGCACCGCCTTCGGTAACGTAAATGTAGCCCTTGCTTGCATCTACAGTACCATTAACAACAACCTTAGCATCTACAAGATCTGCCTCGGTACGGGTATAGTTTCTGCCGGGAGCGTAGGTGACAGGAATAAATTTTTTGTTTGTGGCACCTGCATAATTACCCCACTGGTCGGCATCGTAAACGTAAACGTTTATGCCCTTACCGAGAGTACACTTTGCATACTCACCAACGATGATCTGAGATCCGGGAAGGAATGCAAGGTCCTGGTTCATTGTAATATTACCGCTTACTGCCTCAACAGTCATATTGCTGTTGATGGGAAGCTCGTAGTTCTTAGAATTGATACTGGAAGTACCAACCGTCATATTGATGGAAGAAACGTTTACGTCACCGTATGACTTGATGATCAGTCTGTCGGTAGACTCATCATAATCCTTGACAACGTATCCGTTTGTCAGATTGAACATTGCTCCGCTGTTTGAAATAAACGCAACTGCGGAACCAAAGTCAGAGTTGGACATATATACTGTAGTATATGCATATTCCTTTGCACCGGAATAAAGAGTAAGGGGTACTTCAATATTCTGGAGATAATACTGAGAAATGGGGAATACGCCGTTTTCCATATCGGTGGACTGTGTACCGCCACGGAAGTCCATGATCTGGAAGTTCTCATATACGGTACCGCCTTCGTTAGCTGTAACAGCACCTGCGCCGGTGATAAAACCGTATGCAAACAGTGTACCGCCGTTGTTTACGGTAATGTTACTGCCCTCAGCCATACGGATAAAGGGAACATTACCTGCAGGGGAACCGCCGTTTGCCTTAGAACCTGCAGCATAATAATGCTTTGCAGAAAGGTTGAGTTCACCGTTAACGATAAGGTTTGCGCCGGTGGACATTGTAAGAGTACGGAACTCTTCAGGATTCTTATAGGCCTTATCGGTTACCGCCTCTACCCACAGCACCTGATCCTTGCACATGGTATTTTTAGTATCAAAGGGGATGAGCAGAGTTACACCTGCGGGGATGGTATAATCACCTGCAGCAAGTGTAGCAGAGTTCATCAGAACCATAGTCTTGGTTGTGTTTGCTGCCGCATATGTTGCCGCGGTATTAAAGTCATCAAAAAGACAGCTTACACCTACTTCAAAGTAGTTAAGCTTACTCAGTCCCAACAGACCTGAGCTCTGAGACTTTGCAGATGCAGATCCTACACCAAACCAAGCCTTACCGCCGTCCTTTGCAAAAGCTGCGCGTACGGTTACATCCTCTGCAGGAACAAAGGTATAGGTTGCAGCGGTAGAAATAACTTTACCGTCTGCATCGACCCAACCGAGGAACTGAGCGCCGTTGGTAGCAGTTGCCACAAGAGCAGCACCCTCTGTACCGCTGACAGTAAGACTGTCACCGTCGTTAACCGCCGCACCGCCTACAGTAACAGAACCAAGCTCGCTGTCAAAGTCAAAGGTAACGTTGGAGTTTTCCTTTATCGCTACCAGAGCGATGTTGCTCAGTGTCAGAGTTGCTGTAGTATTTGAAAGACCACTGTTGGATGTTATCTTAATTGCAAGAGTAGCATCTGCCTCCAGGACTACACTATAGGTGCCGGATGCAGCTGCACTTGCACCTGCGATATTAAAGGAGCTTGCTTTGTCAGCCTTATAATCAAAAGTAAGCTTAGATTTTACGCCTGATTTGTTAGTAATAGTTATATCATTTGTCTTCTTACTGAACAAACTACCCTTTGCAGTAGCAGTATATTTATTACTACTAAACTTACCGGTGTTAGCCGAATCACTAAGGTTGATCTTACCGTCAAGAACGTTTACGCTTGTTCTTGCAAGACCGCGTGACTCAGCACGGGAAATGATGGCGGAAGCAAAATCTACGTAAGCATCAGATGATGCTAACAATATAGCAAGCTCTGCATCGCTAAGATTCTTTGCCGTCTCCTCTAAAGCGTTGTTTTCAAGTCTTGCAGCCTGAAGAGTGTCGTAGTCCATTGCGGATACAACTGCTTTTGTCTCTTCGGTTGTAAGACTGCTTTTGCCAAGATACTTAACCAGGATGGCATCCATCTTATCGGTTATCTCGGCAAGGTCAGCTGTTATATCAACGCTTACGTCGATATCGGTGTCGTCAACAACAGGCTTGTTTGTGTCTGCGCCACCTACAACAACACGACCCGCAAAGACGTTCACAGGTAAAACACCTACGAGCATCATTACGACCATAAGAGCAGCTATTGCTCTTTTGAGATTGAAATGTGTCATTTTTCTCTCCTTATAATAGTATTTGCCGGACCTGAGTGCATAACCTTGGGCTATGCGGGTAACGGAAACGTCTGCAAGTCCGACGGGACAAACGTTACCGATGGGTTACTAAGGTCTGCAAAGCTTTCCGCTTTGCCAAAGGGTACTTATAAAGTCTTTAACAGTAAAGCTGTTTTTCTTTAACTTCCCTTCTTTCGTTATTTTATTTAAAATACCGTTTTTACGGCTATTTTATCTATTTCAGCCGATACGGCTATATATAATGAAAAGTCTCCCTTATCATCATATATAACCGCACCGGTAATGAACGGTTAAAAATTATCTTGTAAAGTTTTCATGCTCCTGTATCTGTACAAGAAGCTCGTTTACGTATTCCTGAAGATCTTCAAGCTTATCTACCTGAACGTCACTCAGACCTTCGTAGTCCTCGTTTACCTGTACGTATACTCCAACGTCACCCAAAGAGCCAAGGTGATGTGCTTCGTGGTCATCACCGCCAAAATACAGGCTGAATACCGTTACCTCACTTAGTTCTTCTCTTCCCTTGAAGGTTAGTTCGTAGCCTTCCTCATCATATTCCTCTACCGTAAAGATCGAGTTCCACTGGTCAGGAATTTCAAAGGTGATGTAGGGAGTCTTGATATAAGACGATTCTGTGCTTTCCTTTGCTTCGTTATCAAGGGTAGCTTCCACGGAGTTATCCGATACCGCCGCAGAATATTCCTCTGTTTCTTTTACGGAGTTACCGCTCTGTCTGTCAGAGCAACCGAGCATACCCGCCGTAAGCGCTGCCGCCAAGGCAACCAATACTATACGTTTAAGCTGTTTCATCGTCCTCTTCCTTTCTTGAACGTATGACCCTTGCAGGAACACCTGCCGCTATACTGTAAGGGGGAATGCTCTTGGTGACCACAGATCCTGCTCCTATGATACAACCGTCTCCGATCTCCACTCCCGCAAGAATGGTGACCTTATCACCGATCCATACGTCGTTGCCTATGGTGACGGGACGCTCTTCTTCAAAGCCCTGCTGCATCATAGGGATATCTGTTCTGTCGTTTCTGTGATTTCGGGTGATTACGGTACAGTCTTCGCCCATCATAACGTAGTCACCGATGGTACACGTACCGTATATCTTGGAATTAACACCAAGACCGGAATAATCCCCAAGAGTCACTTTTCTGGAGAAAAAAGCTCCCTTTTCTATATTTACTTTCTTTCCACAACGACGAAGCATCAATCTACCGCAGAATCTACGGAACACAGTCTGCCCCACTTGTATCCCCGAATATGATGGCGGCAGTTTCTTAGCTATAGTATAATAGAGCAACGCTCCTATCTTTCTACCAACAATCCCCAAATCATTCACCTCATTTCATCAAAGGTTCTGCATCCTCCGGGAGCATCAAACGCTTTGATACCCATATTAAGATATCTTAGTGTTTCAAAAAAACTGATTTTTGCAAGCTTCGAAAAACGATATGCAAAATACAGTTTGACCATATGCTTCATTTTCGGAAATGCAGCTGCAAGCCAGGCTCCCTTATCAAATATCAGTTTATCGTTAAAACCTTTAAACCAAGTCGATGAATCCTTAGCCGTTTTACCCAATGTATAGCTATCTGAATAAACCTTTAATCCTTTTCTGAAGCAGGTCCTGGTAAACAACGTATCTTCTCCGCTTCCGTATATACAGCCTCCACCGAACAAGGTAGAGAAACGCAGACCGTTTTTCATTACCGCATCACGTCTTATCGCCGTTCTGCAAGCACCAAAGCCAAGGGAATTCCACAGACGTCTTCTCTTATCCGAGCATCGGCGTCGGTCAAAGACCTCACCTTTCTTCGTATAATCAAGTCCGAAAAGTATCATATCGGCATCGGGATGCTTTTCAAATGCTTCTATGACTCCGTGAAGATCACTGTCATAGTAAATCATATCATCATCAGCAAATAAGAGTATATCTCCCTGTGCTATCTCCAGTGCAAGATTACGGTTAGTTCCTACACCGATAGTATCGGATGAAATCATACGACAACGGACTTCTCCGTATTCTTTCGTCTGCATATCCCATCTGCCGCACTGATTTGCAATAACCACATCACATCCGAGTTCCAGGCGGTCATACAGAGAGAGATCGCTCTGGTTCATTGCAGCTACAAGTACTTCTATCTTCATTTGTTTCTCCAATATGCGGTAAATTCATGGTGGGTAACCTGCTTTTCAGGGGGAGGCATCTGCATATAGTCGCCGTATAATGCACGAAGAAAATCGTCATAACCCTCTATCGCCGAAAAAGCCCCCTTTTCAAATTCAACTGGGATAGTTGAATCAAAATACTTCTTCGACATTATTTCCTTAGAACCGTAATCACCTACAAGACGGCCCACATATCTGCTATCATCATAGGAATATTTTCTTATGAAACGTTCCAATCGCTTATCTATGTACTTCCTTCCCATTACTTTGCTTGCCAGATAGCAAACATATCGAAAGGGTTCATAATACCATTTTCTCAGCTTTGATCTATGATACGATGTCCAGTTTGAAGTAATCTTCAATCCGTGAAGAAACTGAAAAAGCATGCATCTGAGCTTGGCTCTCTTATAACCGTTTCCCATTCCATCTACAGGAAAAATATCCACATAGACACCTAATTCAACATCGCCCTCCTGCATATCCTTTTCCTTGAGCCGCGTGTTCGGATTACACGCCTTAGCAAAGGGATATCCGTACGCCTCGCCACATATTTCCTGAGAGAGCAATCTGAAGGGCAGCTCGTTGTTTTTTGCTGTTTCTATTAACTGATCATAATCGGGACGAGGCATCATTATATCGATATCATCATCCCAAGGGATAAAGCCCTTGTGTCTTATCGCACCTATAAGCGTCCCTCCTGTAAGGCTATATCTGAGTCCGTTTTCTTCACACACAGTCTTTAAGGCAGACAAAACCTCAAAGCTTGCGCTCTTTATTTCATTTATATCAAGAGGTCTCATCTACTCCACCTTTCCCGATCTCGCAAAACGCTTGAAAACAAAGCCTCTCAATGAATTGGGCAAAAGCACCTGAACGATCAATCTTTTTATCACATTCATTATATAGGTGCCTATACCGATCACCTTATTATCAAGCATATATTTCTGCAATTTTGCTTCACTCTTGAAATATCTTAATCCTCCACGGCGTTTGTACATATCTTCTCCCACCCTTACATTGACCAACACGTCGGGGAGATTGGCAAACTTCATTCCCGCCATATACATACGAAGCCACAGATAATAGTCCTCGTCACAGTACCAATCGATATATCCGCCCACAGACTGCACATCGCTTTTTTTAAACATAACAGTCATCTGATTGAAGGGACAACGTTTTTTTATGTACTCAGTAAGCTCGTGGTGTGTCTGGGGCACATTGCGATAACCTACAATGTTTTCCTCTGCACCGACAAACTCAGATATGTTACCGCCGACTATGGAAAGCGTATCATCCTCAGAAAACATCTTCAACTGCTTCTCAAATCTACCGGGCATACATACATCATCTGCGTCCATAAGTGCTACCAAATCGTTGGTACAATGCTCGAGCCCGCATCTGCGGGCATTGCCGTGACCCTTATTCTCCTCGAAGCGGATCACATTGAAGATACTGTTATTCTCATATTCAGAAATAATAGTGTCAAGCTCCGCTGGAACAGGACCGTCCACCACAAGCACCACTTCATCGGGAAACTGTTCCAAAATACTGCCTATGGCTCTTTTGAAATGTACGGGGTTGTCTCCTCCGTAGACACACATTGATACAGAAAACGCTGTTCGTTCTTTCATAATCATCTTCTCGTTATAACGAGCTCCTCCATTTGCAGTACACCGTTGATTCTATGTATAATACCCACGCCATCTGCCTTTTTCAATAACCTTCTTAAATAAATACAGTATTTTTATCAATGTCCTGTATTTTGGCGCATACGCTATGTTTAAACGACAATAAGCCTTTCTGAAGCCAAAATACTTTTCAGGATAATCCTGAAATGCCGTCTCATGCTGAATGTTTCTTGATCCGTCACATATATATTGACCGTTTGAGAGCGCTTCGGAAAAACAATCTAAAATTCCATTAACCAATGCCGCATTGACTGCCTTTTTCTCAGCCTCCGGAATGGTCTTCTGCGCTATAAAGTTTATACAGCCGGATTGCAATATCAAGTATGCATATCCACTCATAGCACCGCTTTCAGTATCAAATGCAGCAAAAACATAGTTATCAGGGGAGCTCCACTCCTCGCATATCGCATTGATACACCTCTCCCTATCAATAGTAGGTCTGTATTTTTCGGGATATACCGAATATGCCTGTAGTTGTACCCCGAACAATTCTTCGGCATATTCACGCGGATCTATCTTCTTGACATGAAAATTCTTTCTACCCTTATTTATCTCATATCTGCGTTTTGCCTTAAGGGCGGATATCTCGAAGGGAACGTCTTTGATAACATACCACCATTCTGTCTCATATCCACTTTATATCTTCAATAATTCCCGAGCTTTCTCTTGCTTATTATCATATTCTGCATCATTGATTCGGCCCGCCCTCTTAAGATAATCACCCAGGTCCTCGGCTGTAGCCATACCCTCTTCGGTGATACCCTCTTTTTTGAACACGCTTACAACGGTCTTGAAGATTATCTTAACATCACCCCAAAAGGTTATGTTTTCTATGTATTCCAGATCATACTTAAACTTATCTTCCCAGGACATAGCATTTCTGCCGCTGCACTGTGCAAGTCCGGTAAGACCCTGACGGACACTGTGGCGTCTTCTCTGATCCGCAGTCATAAATACCATATCGCGGACAAGCTGTGGTCTGGGACCTACTATCGACATGTCACCCGCCAAAATGTTTATAAGCTCGGGAAGCTCGTCAAGAGAGGTAGACCTGAGAAATCTGCCGTATCCGTTCAGGCGGATCTCGTCGGGCAACAGCTTGCCGTCCTTGTCCTTGGCATTGGACATGGTACGGAATTTGATAAGCTTAAATATACGCTCGTCCTTACCCGGTCTTTGCTGAGTAAAAAAGGGATTTCCCTTCATCGCTATGGCGCCTATTACAATAAGAACTAAAATCACCGGGGACAGTACCAGCAAAGCGACAAGCGAAAGCGTAAAATCTATAATTCTTTTAAAATATCTTGCGTACATCTACGTAACCTCACAAAAGTTACTCAAAACAACGTTTTATGATTTCTATGATCTTATCCTGCTCATCTGCAGTCATCTTGTTATCACTGGGAAGACAAAGTCCTCTGTCAAATATATCGGCACCTACGTCAAGTGCACCGCCTGCGATATACGCATTTGTAGCGCAACGGCCGCTTCCTTCACGGGTAACGAACTCGTGCATACGGTACATAGGCTGCATATGCATAGGCTTCCATATCGGTCTGCCCTCGGCATTATATCTCGCAAGGGTTTCCAATATTTCCGAGGGGCATGTCTTTGACTTTTCGGATATATAAAGCGTGTCGGAATCGTCTCTTACCTGTTTGCACATATATTCTCTGTCAATTATCATACAGGACAACCAATAGTTGGGCTCTGTGTCCTTTACGATAGGGTTCATTGCAACAGGAAGATCTTTAAAACCCTCACGGTATCTCTCGTATATTGCCTTTTTTTGCGCAATATGCCCATCCAGATAAGGATACTGACCTCTGACCACTCCTGCAATAACGTTGCTCATACGGTAGTTATACCCTACCTCCTCGTGCTGATACCACGGAGCATTCTCTCTTGCCTGAGTAGACCACTTACGTGCTTTGTTTACAACCTCAATATCGTTTGTCAAAAGGCATCCGCCCGAAGAACCGGTAATGATCTTATTGCCGTTATAGCTTACTGCAGAATAGTCACCGTAAGATCCGCACTGACGTCCTGCAACAGTAGCGCCCATAGCCTCGGCTGCATCCTCTATCAGAAGCACACCGTGCTTTTTACAAATGTCCTTGATAAGATCCACACGTCCGGGGAAGCCGTAAAGCTCGGCATAAACAACAAGCTTGACGTCAGGATAAATCTCAAAAGCTTTCTCCAATGCTGCAGGATCCATATTCCAAGACTCTGCTTCGGTATCTATAAATACAGGAATACCGCCTTCGTAAACTACAGGATTTAGTGTTGCGGCAAAGGTCATATCCGAGCAAAATACTCTTCTGCCTGCAAGAGCACCGGTACCTACGGCAGGTCTGCCGTACAAGGTCTCGCCTGCGTGCTTTACAGCAAGATGAAGTGCCGCAGTACAGCAAGACAGCGCAACCGCATACTTCATTTCCGACCTCTCGGCAGCTATACGCTCCACCTCGTTTATATTCTTTCCTACGGTACTCATCCAGTTGCTCTCATAAGCCTCGGAAACGTATTTCATTTCGTCACCGTGCATGGTAGGAGTAGCAAGCCATACTTTATTTTCAAATGCTTTTAATTCCATATACTTTCCTCGAAAACATTTATGATACGTTGTGATATTAACGATACTGGGCAATATATGTATTCAGCAAGTTTGTACATATTCTTGCATAGACATATGTTACAAAAGGGCATAATTACCCCATTTTCATATTCCGTTGTATTATAACATATAATAGTAATAATTGCAATGTTCTTTACAAAAAGTTAAATATATAGAAAAGCAAAAGGGCGGAAATTCCGCCCTTTATCTGCATCCGTTCTTAAAGGACGGATTATAGTAATAAAAATTCTTTGAATCAAGATCGTCGCGGAGCATTGCCAGAGCCTCGCCGAAGCGCTGGAAGTGTACTATCTCGCGCTGACGTAAGAACTTGATAGGCTCGATAACGTCGGGGTTATCTACCAGCTTTAAGATGTTGTCGTAGGTAGTTCTTGCTTTCTGCTCTGCCGCCATGTCCTCAAAGAGGTCGGTTATGGGGTCTCCCTTAGACTGCATAAACGCCGCGGTATAAGGCACTCCTGCCGCCGCCTGAGGATAAACGCCTACGGTGTGGTCAACAAAATAGGCGTCAAAGCCTTCCCTTTCGATCTGATCGACGGTGAGGTTTTTGGTAAGCTGCATAAGGATGGTTCCCACCATTTCAAGGTGAGCAAGCTCGTCCGCTCACCAATGATGGATATAACAAGCACCACGAAATTAAATATTAAAAGCCCCGACGTGGTCCGCATTGGCAAATGAGCCAAGAGGCGTGTCGGGGTCTGTTTTATTTTATTCGATACCAAGCTCCTTAAGGATAT
>JBGUUX010000046.1:0-4971 GCA_045133915.1 Eubacteriales bacterium
AACGAGCTTGCCGAGTTTTGGGGGTTCGCACATACCTTCCTTTTTCAAAGTCTGACAGCGTGTCGACAAGTTTATCGACACGCTGAAATAAACAAAACCCGACCATAAGGTCGGGTTTTGCTTATTGTCATTAATAATGATACATCAATGCTGCGGCAATTTTTTTACCGATCAGCTCAAGTCCGAGTTCGTTGGGATGTACCCCGTCATTAGGTGTATAATACATAGATCTGTTTACTGAATTCAAGCCGGACGTTCTATACAGATCAACACAAGGTAAACTGTATTCTTCAGCTACTCTTATCATACCGTCAACCCACTCTACAAATGAATGACCGTCAAAATCTCTGGTATGGACGTCGGTTCCGTCTTCGGTCCAATAGCGATAAACAGGTGTAATTATCATTATTTTGATATGGGGATACGCAGTTGTTATTCGTTCAATAGAATATCTCATTGCTCCGAGAAACGTAGCGGTAGAAAGTGGTGCCGAACTATCATCTATTTGTGTTTTAGCATTAATATCATTAGTACCGTAAGCAATAGTGATAATATCAACAGTTTTCCAATCCACAGCCTTTAATGCATCATAACGCTTCCCTGCACTTTCGGATACCTGAGAAACATAAGTATCCTGGAGAGTCCAATCTCCGGTTGCTATAGCGTCAGCCAATCTGTACATAGAAAACGCATCATATTCCGGATATGGGTGGTACGCCATACGACAACCGCCAAAACCGCCGTTTATAACAGTCAGTCCGGTCTCGCTTTCTATAACAGAAGGGTAGTCCTTAGGCTCATCCATCAACCCTGTGATCGAGTCACCCAAACAAACACATACATCATCACTGCTGAACTTTTTTAAAGCCCCTTCCGTCAGTTCTTCTACAGCATACCCTTGCTCGATTACATCCTTAGAAACTCTATCGTATGCGTTTGCATAATCAAAACCATCTGTTTCACTACTGCATCCTGCAAGTAAACAACAGATCAACAACATAAAAGCCATCAAAACTATTTTTAACTTCACGATTTTTACCCCTATAACCTATTATTGGAATTAAGTATATCATAACATTTGTAACCTGTCAAGTTGCAAATATAACTATATACGTTGTCGCATAATTTCATTATAAAGGGTATACTAATATAGGGTGAAGATATGCAAACAGAGAATAAATACTTATATAGGCGTTTAGGACTAAATATCGCGTATTACCGAAAAATCAAGAAGCTGTCACAAAGTCAGCTTGCCGAAAAAATAAATATCAGCCGCACACATATGAGCCGTATCGAAACTGCCGATTGCGCTGTATCTCTGGACGTGGTATTCGACATATGCCGTGTGCTGGAAATTCCCCCAAAAGATATATTTGATTTTAGAAATTAAAATAACTTAAAATATAAAAAACGGTTGACTTTTGCGGTCAACCGTTTATCTTTTTATCTGTTTATGCAAACATTGCTTCAACGTCTGCGGCAGTAACGCCGTTAACGGGAGTAACTATAACAACGTTCATTACGTCACCTATAGCACGCATATAGTATACCTGAGAAATAATAGACGTTTCTATAGTAAGGGTAAATGTTCCCTTAAGATACTCGTTACCGTTAAAGGTAACTGTTTCCTCAGACATAAAGTTGTAGTCCATACCGGACTGTGTAGGAAGCTGTGTCTTGAGAATATCAAGATACTCCTTTTCAGTTAAAGAGTTACCTGCATTGGTTATCTTAAGATTTTCGTAAAGAACCATAACGTTGGAGCCTGTAGCGGGATCGGTGGCCATCATATCATATACGCTGCCCATCTCTGCAACAGACTTTGCAAAGTTGGTGGTATCAAGCTGCTCTGCGCTTGCGCTGATAAGGGAAGCCAGCTCCTCATCAGAGGAATATGTCCATGCATCGGGCTTGTTAAAGCTGATGCCGCTGTATTCGCTTGTATAGCTGTTACCGTTTATAACACCGCGGGTGATCTCTTTGTTTGCTTCTTCAACGATATTGTCAACAACGTCATTTACAACGCCGTCTACCACGTCCTTTGCGCCGCAAGCTACAAAGGAAAGTACCATAACAGACGCTATAATAAATGCAATGATCTTTTTCATTTTTCACTTTTCTCCTTTTATATTACAATTCATTCCAAATCGGGCATACCATAAACAGTTTTATTTCAGGTTCAATCCCGTTTTTCGCGGCGGATCGTACCTGCTTATGCCTTAAGATTGATTCCCTTAGTTGCAAGCTTTGCAATGATATCGTCAACGGTGGGCTGGATATCTGTTCTTGCAAGGGTCTTGTCGTCAGAGGAGAAGTAGATACGAACGCTGATACTCTTTACGTTACCGTCATCGTAGGTGTCAACAACGCTTGCACCTGTAAGGTAGTCGTAACCTGCGCCTTCCCAGGCAGATGCGATGTCGCTGTACTTGGTATCCGCATTAATAACAAAGGAAAGGTCGATATCCATAGAAGGATACTTGCTGGGCTCAACGTAGCTGAGCTTATCCTTTGCACAGTCTGCAAAGTCGTCCATATCGATCTCACCAAATACCATAGCGCACTTCTTTGCGGTCTTAGCAGCAACGGTAGGATGACAAGCCGCCATTTCACCGATCTTCTTGCCGTCAAGGCTTATTGCAACGGTGTTCTTGGGATGCTGCCAGTTATGTGCAGCAGCGATGTTCTCAAAGGTAAAGCTCTTGTGCTTAATATCAGCACAGAGGTGCATAAACATATCACGAAGCTTAAAGAAGAGGTCCTTTTCGCTCTCAACCTGAGAGAAGAGAAGAATACCGAGAGTCTTTCTTTCATTTGCCTCGCCGTTTTCACGCTTACCCTTAACCACACGGCCTATCTCAAAGAGGCCGAAGGTGGGAGCATAGCCTCTGTTCTCGTGTGCCATGCAAACGAGGGTAGGAATCATAGAGTTACGAAGTACGGTGTGCTCTACCGTCATAGCGTTGATAACGCGTACGTTATCTTCAACCTCCATACCGAGGTTCTCAAACTTCTTGGAGTCACACCAGATATAGGAGTGAACCTCGTGGAGCTTAAACTTCTTAACAAGGATATCCTTTGCCTGATTGTCGTTGTTACGTCCTGCGGACTCCTCTACGGGATAGAGAGCAGCCTTGGTGGTCTCGATCTTGAAGTTATCGTAGCCGTAGATACGGGTGATCTCTTCGATAATATCAGCAGGGATGGTAACGTCCTTTGTAGCTCTCCAGGAGGGAACGATAACAGAGAAGTTGTCGCCGTCCTGAGTTACCTCAAAGCCGAGAGAGGTAAGAGTCTTTACGATACGCTCGTTTGTGATATCAATACCTGTGTAACGGTCAACGTATCTCTTGTCAAAGTCAAGCTTAATGGTCTCGTACTTTGTGGGATAGCTGTCAGAGAGACGGGAAACTACCTTTGCGTTGGGGTCAACCCTGAACATAAGCTCAAGGAATCTCTCGATTGCAATAACGGTGATCTCGGGATCGAGCATCTTTTCGTATCTTGCGCTGGCATCGGTACGAAGACCGAGCTTAGTGGAGGTCTTACGGATAGATACGCCGTTAAAGGTAGCGGACTCAAGAAGAAGGGTCTGTGTATCGTCAAAGATGGAGGAATCAAGACCGCCCATTACACCTGCAACAGCCACGGGCTTGTCGCCTGATGTGATCATAAGCATAGAGGGGTCGATAGTTCTCTCTATCTCGTCAAGAGTGGTGAACTTAAACTCCTCAGGGAAGCGCTGAACCTCGATCTTATCAACTTTTCTCTTATCAAATGCGTGCATAGGCTGACCAAGCTCAAGCATAATGTAGTTTGTAAGGTCAGCTAAGAAATTGATAGCACGGCTGCCACAGTAGAAGAGACGGATACGCATCTCCATAGGGCTGCGGTTTACGGTGATATTCTCAACCTTGATGGAGGAATATCTGTATGCATTTTCTGTATCCTTGATGTCGATAGAAACCTCTTCAAGGTTATCATACTGCTTTGTATCGTGAAGCACGTGGGGTTTGAGAGGTCTGTCAGCGAGAGCTGCTATCTCTCTTGCAATACCGTAGTGACCCCAGAGGTCGGGACGGTTTGTAAGGGACTTGTTGTCTACCTCAAAGATAACGTCATCAATAGGATAAAGCTCCTTGATAGAGGTGCCGAGAGCAACGTCCTCCTTGATATCCATAATGCCGGAGTTGTCGGCAGAGATGCCAAGCTCAACCTCACTGCAGCACATACCGTAGGACATATAACCGCCTACCTTGCGTGCCTCCATGGTCATACCGCCTGCCTTGCCGCCTTCCTTAGCGAAAGCGGTAAGCATACCCTCACGAACGTTGGGAGCTCCGCAAACAACGTCCCAAACCTTATCGCCTGTATCAACCTTAAGAAGGTGAAGCTTCTTTGAGTCGGGATGATTTTCTACAGAAAGGATCTTTGCCACAACGACGCCTTCGATATCCTCGCCCTTGTGGATAATGTCCTCTACCTCGGCGGTAGAGAGGGTGAAACGGTGGATAAGTTCATCAAGGTCAAGACCGTCAAGATCTACGAAATCCTTGATCCAATTCATTGACAGTAACATTATTCTCTACCTCCTTATATATTCTTAAACTGGTCAAGGACCTTAAGATTACCGCTGTTAAGATCACGGATATCCTTGATGCCGTAGCGCATCATTGCAAGTCTGGTAAGACCGAGACCGAATGCAAAGCCTGTGTACTTATCGGTATCGATACCGCCGGCTTTCAGCACGTTGGGATGGATCATACCGCAGGGGCAGAGCTCAAGCCAGCCAGAGTTCTTACAGGAGGGACATCCCTCGCCGCCGCAGATAAGACAGCTTATATCAAGCTCAAAACCGGGCTCCACGAAGGGGAAGAAACCGGGACGAAGTCTTACCTTGATATCCTGCTTGAACACCTCGGAGAGCATTGTCTTCATAAAGTAGATGAGGTTGGAGATAGAGATGTTCTC
>JBGUUX010000047.1:0-7067 GCA_045133915.1 Eubacteriales bacterium
CGCAGCAGGGGAAGATGAAAGAATCTATTCAATTAACACATTCTTTTTTGTTTTTTTAGTCTGTCTACTTGACAGGGGGCACATTAATTCAAAACCGTCAGGACTTTTTTTATTTATATTTTTACGGATTTATCATGTCAGCTTCTTCTCGGAGAGGCTTTTCTTGGTTCTGCATAATTGCTTTTATTTCCGTTCCAAAAGCATTTTATACATTTGCCATTTTCAAATATGTGTTCGCAATTTTCATATCCGTATAATCTATGCGCACATTCGGGACATAGGGATGACATCTTTGATGCTGATTTCAAAAAATTACTACCGCATTCGTCGCAAATGCCGATTTCATTGTTGTCCATTTTATACTCCTTAAAAGGGTTATTTTCCTATACAAAATCTTGAGAATATTGCATTAACC
This sequence comes from Eubacteriales bacterium, assembly GCA_045133915.1. Lineage (GTDB taxonomy): Bacteria > Bacillota > Clostridia > Oscillospirales > CAG-272 > RGIG7300. The sequence continues at coordinate 416 of JBGUUX010000047.1, forward strand.
ACTTCTTCGCTTACCTTGCGGGAGTCAAGCTCGGAGAGAGCTCCGAGTGCTAATTCCAGTTCCATAGCTCCAACGTCGGGGGTATAACCGTCGGTGAGAGCCGCGACAGCATTTTCAAGTGAATTTTTTGCAGTCTCGGCACAGGCGAACTGTCTTGCGTTTGAGATCACAGCGTCCTTTGAGTAGTCTATTGCGTTTGACATAAACATAGCTTCAACTATATCAGTCAGCTTATCCGTTCCCTCGTTGTTCTTTGCACTTATATAAACTGTATTTTCAAAGCCCTCAAAATTTTTTTCCGAGAGAACACAGCCGAGGTCGCCCTTGTTTATGATGATAATGCTTGTTTTGGGGTCTAATCTTTCAATAACCTCTTTGTCTTCGTTATCAAGAGGACGGGAGCCGTCAAAGACAGCCAACGTGAGCTGTGCGTTCTCTATCTTATTGATAGAACGCTCAATGCCAAGCTTTTCGACCTCGTCTTCGGTGGAATGTATACCGGCCGTATCGCAGAGATTCAGGGTAAGTCTGCCAAGATTTATACGTTCCTCTACCGTATCACGGGTAGTTCCGGGAACGGATGTGACTATAGCCCTGTCGTAGCCCGAAAGAGCGTTGAGCAGAGAGGATTTTCCCGTGTTGGGCTTTCCGCAGATAACCGTATCTATACCCTCACGGATGATCTTTCCCGTATTATAACTCTTACAGAGCTTTTGAGCTTTTACAAGGAGTGCTTTTGTTCTATCCAGAGCCTCGTCGGGGGTAACGTCAGCCAGATCCTCGTCGGGATAGTCAACGAAAACGTATATCTGGGATATAAGGGACACAAGCTCCTCGCGGATAGACTCGATAGCTCTTGTCATAACTCCGTCAGCGTGGGAACGGGCTAACTTTAACTGCTCGTTAGACTCTGCATCTATAAGATCTATTACCGCCTCGGCTTCAGAAAGCGATAACCTTCCTGAAGAAAACGCACGGCGGGTGAACTCGCCTGCTTCAGCCGGTCTTGCACCTGCCGAATAAGTAGCGGACAGCACCTTCTGTGTTATAAGAATACCGCCGTGACAGCATATCTCAACAGTATCCTCACCGGTAAATGATCGGGGAGCGCGGAACACGGTGAACACACCGTCGTCTATGACCTCACCGTTCATAACTATATTGCCGTAGACTGCACGGTTGGCGTCTACTTCACACAGCGGCTTTTTGCCGTTAAATATCTTGTCGCAGATCTCTATTGCTCCATGACCCGACACACGTATCATGGCAACACCGCCCCTTCCGTAGGGCGTGGAGATCGCAGAAATAACTGAACTCATTTTCTTTTTCCTTTTATCATAAGATAAATAATTATAGCATATTGAAAAAATAAATTCAATATGTTATAATACTATGTATTTTATTTTTTGGAGAAACGAAAATGTCAAAAACGTTTATTCCCGAGGGCTACAAGTCAACTCTCGGACTTTACGATACTCAGTCCGCTATCGGACATATTAAAAGAAGCTTTGAGGACAAGCTTTGCGTTGCGCTTAATCTTAAGCGAGTTTCAGCTCCCCTTTTTGTCGATCCCGCAAAGGGTCTTAACGATAACTTAAACGGCGTTGAGCGTCCTGTTATCTTTGACGTAAGAGCTGCAGGCCACGATGCCGAGATAGTTCACTCTCTTGCTAAGTGGAAGCGTCTTGCCCTTAAGAGATATGAATTTAAGGTAGGCAAGGGTCTTTATACAGATATGAACGCTATCCGCCGTGACGAGGATCTTGATAATCTTCACTCGGTATACGTTGACCAGTGGGATTGGGAGAAGGTCATTACCCGTGAGGACCGCACTATCGATTTCCTTAAGGCTACCGTTACAAAGATAGTCAAGGCTATCCTCTATACTCTTGACGAGGTCAAATACAAGTTCCCCGACGTAGACGTTGAGCTTTGTCCCAACATTTCCTTCGTTACCACCCAGGAGCTTGAGGATATGTATCCTAATATGACAGGCAAGGAAAGAGAAAACGCATACCTTCGTGAGCACAAGACTGCATGTATTATGCAGATCGGTGATAAGCTGAGATCCGGTGAGCGTCACGACGGCAGAGCTCCCGACTATGACGACTGGGCGCTTAACTGTGATATTATGTTCTACAATGAAGTACTTGACTGCGCCTTTGAGATATCCAGTATGGGTATCCGTGTAGACGAAAAATCTCTTCGTGAGCAGTTAGAAAAGTCAGGCTGTGAGGACAGAAGTGAGCTTATGTTCCACAAGATGCTCTTAAACGGCGAGCTTCCCCTTACCATGGGCGGCGGTATCGGTCAGTCAAGACTCTGTATGCTGCTTCTCGGCAAGGCTCATATTGGTGAAGTGCAGGTTTCCCTGTGGGATCAGTATACCGTAGATGAATGTGAAAAGGCAGGAGTGATATTGTTATGATATACAAGAGAATAAATTTTTCAGAGACAGCTTATCTTGACTGTTATCTACACGAGACCTATCAGTGGGATATCGTAGGCAAGGTGAACAAATGCCATCCCGCAATACTTATCTGTCCCGGCGGCGGATTTAACGATATCAGCTGCTCCGAGGCTGAGCCTGTAGCGCTCACATTCCTTGGTCAGGGTTTTTCCACCTTTGTTCTTACTTATACAACAGGCGATGCTTGTTCTTGGAACACAGCTACAACCGAAATGATGTGGGCTATCAAGACCGTACGTGATAACGCAAAGGAATGGAACATCAACCCCGACGCCCTTGCTGTTATGGGCTTCTCTGCAGGCGGCACCATGGGTGCTATAGCCGCAACCCAGTGGAATAAGACAGAAGAGGGCAAGTATCTTCGTCCCAATGCCTGTGTTCTTGCTTATGGCGACTATGACCTTGCGCCTATCGTTCGTGAGGATACACCTACTCCCGAAGAACTTGGTATGCCTAAAACAGAGGGCAAACCCGAGTATTATATCGTCAACGCCATAGACAAGGATACCCCTCCTTGCTTTATCTGGCATACACGCCGTGACTCTGCGGTTCCCACATGGCATTCTATAGACTTTGCATACCGTCTTGACGATTTTGATATCGACTACGAGTTCCATCTCTGGGACTTCTGTGACCACGGTATGAGCGTATTCAACCGCAATACCGACAGCGATAACTATGATTCCCGTAAGCACCGTAACGTTGCTAAATGGGTTGAGATGTGCAGCCTTTGGCTGATGAATAGATTTGGATATTAACAGTAAATGTGAATTTTCTTTGAAAACCTTGACAATTAAGGTCTTTTACTGTATAATCATATGACACATGGTTTTTTTCAAACTAAGGAAGGAGGAGACCGTAAATGCTTAGAACTTACCAGCCTAAGAAGCGCCAGAGAAAGAAGGACCACGGCTTCAGAAAGAGAATGGCTACCGCTAACGGTAGAAAGGTCCTCAAGAGAAGACGCGCTAAGGGCAGAGCAAGATTAACTTATTAATCTACACTTAATAATAACCGTTACAGAGAGCCGTTTAACATGGCTCTCTGTGCGGTATACGGGTGCAAACTATGAAATATGTTGCAATCGGCGAAAACCATCTTTACTCCAAGGCTTATGCCAAGGGTAAAAAACATGTGGGACGTTTAGCTGCTGTCTACGTGTTGCCCGACCTTGCTGCAAGAAAGCTGCAGAAGGCGCATCCGCAAAAACTGAAGATCAACCGCATAGGACTGACAGTTTCAAAGAAACTGGGCGGTGCCGTTGTCCGTAATCGTACAAAGCGAATTATCAGGGAAGCGTACCGAGCAGTAGATAAGGAACGCAGTGTGAAGTGCGGTTTTTTAATTGTTATTGTGGCTCGCGGGGCGGCGACAGAGGCAAAGTCTTATCACATGAAAAAAGAATTGGAAAAGGCACTTGAACGCCTTGGTATGCTGACACAATGAAGCACGTCTTTATTGCTATAGTCAAGCTTTACCGCAAGTTCATATCACCATTAAAAAAACCGTGTTGCAGATTTTATCCCAGCTGCTCTCAGTATGCGATAGAGGCATTTGAGGAATGGGGAGCAGTTATAGGCTTGGGGCTCAGCATATGGCGAATACTGAGATGCAACCCTTTTTGCAAGGGTGGGCATGACCCTGTGCCAAAGAGAAATCGGCGGGTAGCACCCGCGGGCAAAAACGCCCGTAAAGAGGTGCGAACAAAGCGCACGAGGCATTGACCCCGATGGCTTTGCCCTATATTAGAATTAATATACAGATCGTGTAATTCCTCGCGTCAGGAACACAAAGACCGTTTCTGACACAAATATCAATATCAAAGGAAATTGGTATAATGAACAGATTTAATTTAAACAAAAAAAGCGTGGTGCGTATTGTAGCCGCAATGGCTATGATCATCGTTCTTGGCGTTACTCTTATGGGTTGTATGGCACAGCCTGTTATGGAGGGCTCCGAGGCGGCAGCAGAGACCTACACACCCGCAGACGGAATTTGGGAGAAGGTAGCTATCCCCTTTGGATGGATAATCCGCGTTTGCTATAATCTTATTCCCAACTATGCCGTTGCTCTGCTTATCTTTGCTATTATCATGAAGGTTATTCTTTTCCCCTTCGGTATCAAGCAGCAGAAGAATTCTATGAAGCAGGCATCCCTTCGTCCCAAGGAAATGGCTATCCGTAAAAAGTATGCCGGCCGTGAGGACAAGGCTACACAGCAGAAGGTTCAGCAGGAGATCATGGATCTCTACCAGAAGGAGAACTTCAACCCCATGGGCGGTTGTCTGCCTCTGCTTCTTCAGTTCCCTATACTCTTTGCGCTCTTCAGCGTTATCCGTAACCCCCTTCGTTATATCACAGGTCTTACCGTGTCCGAGATCGGTGCTATCGGTAACAGACTTATAGGTGAAGGCGTAGGTTCCGTAAAGAAGTTTGCAACAGGCGACCTTGAGATCCTTAAGCTCATCAAGGATAAGGAAAACTTTGAGCTTATCGCAGATATCGTGCCCGACAAGCTTGGAGCGATTTCAGATCTTCCCAACCTTACTATTTTTGGCGGTCTTGACCTGTCCGCAACTCCCGAACTTAAGTTCAACATTCTTATTCTTATTCCTATCATCACCTTCATCACCGTATTCCTCTCTATGAAGCTGACAAAGAAGCTGACTTATCAGCCTCAGCAGACAGGTGATGCAAAGACCTCCGGCGCTATCATGGATCTCATGATGCCTGCAATGAGTACTTGGTTTACATTTATGTATCCCGCAGTTCTCGGTCTTTACTGGATATTCCAGAACCTCTTAGGTGTTGTTCAGCAGGTTATCTTAAAGAAGATGTATCCCATCCCCGTATTTACCGAGGAGGACTACAAGAAGGCTGAAAAGGAACTTATGGGTAAGGCAGAAAAGAAGAAGAAGCCCCAGGGTCCTCAGAAGCGTCACCCCAAGTCCCTTCATCATATCGACGATGACGATATGGAGGTAATGGAGGAGAAGCCCAAGACCGAAACAAAGAAAAACGATTCTATAATCGAGTCTGTACCCTTAAAGGATGAGACCGACGGAAAGGAAAACTAAGATGCAGCAGGAAATTATTGCTACAGGCAGAACCATCGAGGCGGCTATCGCCAGCGGTGCCGAGCAGCTTGGAGTGCCTGTTACTAACGTAGATCACGAGGTTCTTGAATACCCCAAGAAGGGCTTTCTTGGCTTCGGTGAGGTAGACGCTAAGGTAAGAGTATTTACCGTGGCAAGAGCTGACCTTACAGCTCTCAACTTTGTAAACACATTGCTTGACAATCTCGGTCTTGATGCCGAGGCAGAGCTTTGCGCTGACAATATCTCTAACGGCGACCGTATGATCAATATCACAGGCGAGTCCGCAGGTATCCTTATCGGACACCACGGCGAGACCCTTGAGGCTCTTCAGTACCTCTGCAACCTCGCAGCTAACCGCAAGTGCGATGCAGACGGCCTTGAGCATATCAAGATGACCGTTGATATCGAGAACTACAGAAGCAGAAGAGAGCAGACTCTTCGCCGTCTTGCAAGAGGCGTTGCTCAGAAAGTGCTTAAGTACAAGAAGGCTATTACCCTTGAACCTATGAGTCCCTACGAAAGAAGGATCATCCACGCTGAGATCCAGAATTTCAAGGGTGTTACCACCAACTCTATCGGCACAGACAACAACCGCCGCGTTGTTGTAGCTCTTGAGGGTAACAGAGGCAGAAGACCTCACAAGCCCAAGGCAGAAGCTCCTGTAGAGGTAACAGAAGAATAATCAAAATGCATCCCTTATGGGATGCATTTTTAGACTGTCGAAAAAGTCGGTCGGACGTGTGATATAATTATTATTTCAGATCATCTCTCCAACTAAAGGAGAGCAATTATATAACGATTATATCTCCCAATATAGTCAGATAAGCATTCAAGGACGGCATAAACATCGAGTTTTATGCCGTCCTTTCACACTTTTCCGCGAAAAGGGTTACTACCGTACTTAGTACGCCGAGCAGACACGTGCCGCCAGAGGCGGATGAAACGTGTCTGTGAGGACGGCAGATACCCGACGAGTCCGAGCGACTTCACGGAGCGATGTAGGAGTTGTTGGTGTCAACGAGATCTACGAACCCTTTTCACGAAAACCTACCTTCCTTTTTCGAAGTCTTTATTATCTATCATAT
>JBGUUX010000048.1:0-34449 GCA_045133915.1 Eubacteriales bacterium
GTACGCCTACGGACCCTTTTCGTGGAAACCTACCTTCCTTTTTCGAAGTCTGCCAGCGTGCCGATAAGTTTATCGACACGCTGAAACCCCAAACCAATCGGTTTGGGGTTTGTTTTATTGTTTACTTAAGAAAGTTCTCTATATACTCTATCTGCGCTTCAACTGAGGCTACACAGGTGCCGCCCTTGGATATACGCTTGTTAACGCAGGTCTCAAGGTTTATTGCCTCGTAGATATCCTCCTCAAAGAGCTCGCTCATTTCCTTGTACTTTTCTAAAGGAAGCTCCTCAAGAGTGGTACGGTTTTCAATACACATAGCCACGCTCTGACCTACGATCTTATATGCTGTACGGAAGGGCATTCCCTTCTTAACCAGATAGTCTGCGCAGTCGGTAGCGTTGATAAATCCGCCGCCTGCCGCACGGTACATATTTTCCTTATTTACCTTCATGGTAGCAAGCATGGGGGTAGCGATGGAAAGGCATGCGGAAACAGTCTCTACTGCATCAAATATGCCCTCCTTGTCTTCCTGCATATCCTTGTTGTATGCAAGGGGAATACCCTTAAGAACGGTGAGAATACCCATAAGATCACCGTAAACACGGCCTGTCTTACCTCTGATAAGCTCAGCCATATCCGGGTTCTTCTTCTGGGGCATGATGGACGAGCCTGTGGAATAGCTGTCGTCAAGGTCGATGAACTTAAATTCCCAGCTTGACCACATGATAATCTCCTCGCAGAGGCGGGAGAGGTGCATCATAATTATAGAGAAGCAAGCGGTAAGCTCAACGCAGTAGTCACGGTCGGATACACCGTCAAGGCTGTTAAGCGCCACACCGTCAAAGCCAAGCTCGGCTGCTACCATATCACGGTCGGTATCGTAGGTAGTACCTGCAAGAGCACAGGAGCCGAGAGGAGAGGTGTTCATAAGAGCCTTTGCGTTCTGCAGTCTACGGATATCACGGCTGAACATCATAGCGTAAGCCATCATATGGTGACCGAGGGTCACGGGCTGAGCGCGCTGAAGATGGGTATAGCCGGGCATAATAGTTCCCTTATGCTCCTTTGCGATATCAAGGAGCGCTCCCATAAGATTACGTGTAAGCTCTATAACCTCATCGGTACGGGTCTTCATATACATCTTAAGGTCAAGAGCAACCTGATCGTTACGGCTGCGTGCGGTATGAAGCTGCTTGCCTATATCGCCTATACGCTTTGTCAGCTCCGCCTCGATAAACATATGTATATCCTCGGCGTTCATATCGAACTCAAGCTTTCCGTCGTCAATATCGGCTAAGATATATCCGAGAGTCTCTATTATCTTTTCACTTGACTCCCCCGGGATAATGCCCTTAGCACCAAGCATTGCCGCATGCGCCATAGAGCCTGTGATATCCTCACGGTACATCTTAGAGTCAAATCTTATTGAAGAGTTAAAATCGTTTGCCGCTACGTCAAGCTCTTTTGCAAAGCGGCCTGCCCACATTTTTTCCATTTGTTTTCTCCGTAAAATGAAATATACTTTACAATAACATATTTTAAGAAATAAATCAAGGGGCTGATCGCCCCTTGATGCTTATTTATTCTTCTGCTGGCTCTGAGCCTTAACCTTGATGGGAAGACCGAAGAGGTTGATAAATCCGCCTGCATCTGTCTGATCGTAAACATGATCCTCATCAAATGTAGCGATCTCCTCGCTGTAGAGGGTGTAGGGAGATGTAACGCCTGCGTTGATCATATTACCCTTGTAGAGCTTGAGGGTTACGTCACCGGTAACAGTCTCCTGAGTCTTTTCAACAAAAGCTGAGAGAGCCTCACGAAGAGGTGTGAACCACTGACCGTTGTAAACGAGATCGGCAAACTTAACTGCAATAACTTCCTTGTAGTGCTGTGTATCACGGTCAAGACAAATTGTTTCAAGAACCTGATGAGCACGGTAGAGGATAGTACCGCCGGGAGTTTCGTATACGCCACGGCTCTTCATACCAACGAGACGGTTTTCAACCAGGTCAGCAAGACCGATACCGTTAGCGCCGCCAAGCTCGTTGAGCTTCTTAACGAGAGATACGGAATCCATCTTAACGTCGTCAATAGCTACGGGAACACCCTTTTCAAAGCTGATCTTAACGTAGGTGGGCTTATCGGGAGCCATCTCGGGAGATACGCCCATTTCAAGGAAGCCGGGCTTGTTGTAGAGAGGCTCGTTTGCGGGATCCTCAAGGTCGAGACCTTCGTGGCTTAAGTGCCAGAGGTTCTTGTCCTTAGAGTAGTTGGTCTCACGGTTTATCTTAAGAGGAATGTTGTGTGCCTCGGCATACTCGATCTCCTCTTCACGGGACTTGATATCCCACTCACGCCAAGGAGCGATGATTGCCATATCGGGAGCAAAAGCCTTGATGGTAAGCTCGAAACGAACCTGGTCGTTACCCTTACCGGTACAGCCGTGACAGATAGCGTCAGCACCCTCAGCGATAGCGATCTCAACGATACGCTTAGCGATACAGGGACGAGCAAAGGATGTGCCCAGGAGGTAGTCCTTTTCGTATACTGCACCTGCCTGCATGGTGGGGAAGATGTAATCTTCAACAAATTCCTTCTCAAGGTTCTCAATGTAGAGTTTAGAAGCACCTGTAGCTATAGCCTTTTCTTCAAGGCCGTCAAGCTCGGTACCCTGACCTACGTCACCGGACACTGCAATAACCTCGCAGTTGTTGTAGTTTTCCTTGAGCCACGGAATAATTATAGAGGTATCGAGACCGCCGGAATATGCTAATACTACTTTTTTGATATCTTTCTTGTTCATGTTTTTATGTCCTCAACTTTCTGTGTGTTTATTCATCTGTATGCGCATAATTATACAACTATGAACTAATTTTGTCAAGCAAAATTCAACTTTTTTATTTTTTTGTACAAGGTGCACATAATATGTTGCATTAAAGTGGCTGATGTGGTAAAATGTTCTTAATAATATTAGGAGAAAGCGTATGAATATTGCAGAATTAGCTTCAAAGCTTAAAAATAACATCTCCTCCGTCCTTATGGGCAAGGGTGAGGAGATAGATCTTGTACTCTGCGCGGTACTTGCAGGCGGTCATATCCTTCTGGAGGACGTGCCCGGTACGGGCAAGACCACCCTTGCAAGGGCTCTTGCAGCATCTATCGGCGGAGAAGTAAAACGTATACAGTTTACCCCCGACCTTCTGCCTGCGGACATCACGGGTATAGACTTCTTTAATATGAAGACACAGGAGTTTACCTTCCATCCCGGTCCCGTGTTTGCAAATATAGTTATTGCAGATGAGATCAACCGTGCTACACCCCGTACTCAGTCAGCACTTCTTGAAGCAATGCAGGAAAAGCAGGTTACGGTAGGCACCTCTACCTATACACTTGCATCCCCTTTCTTTGTTATAGCCACACAGAACCCCGTGGAGACCAAGGGAACCTTCCCTCTGCCCGAGGCTCAGACCGACCGATTTATAATAAAGATGACCTTAGGTTATCCCGAGGCTGAAAAGGAGCTTGATATCTTAAAGGGACACGGCAAGGGGGAGCTTACCGCCACCCTTAAGGCGGTATGTACAGCCGAAGAAATAGCAAACGCACAGAAGGCTGTTCCTGATGTAAAAGTAAGCGATGCGGTGGCGGGATATATAGTAGCCATAGCTAACGCTACAAGGGCAGATAAGCGTATCCGACTGGGTGTCAGCCCCCGTGGCTCTCTTGCCTTAATGAGACTCTCACAGGCTTACGCCGCAATCAAGGGTAGAGACTACGTACTGCCCGACGACGTTAAGGCTATGACCCTTCCCTGCTTTAGTCACCGTATAATCTCAAACCAGGGCAGAAGTCTCTCTATGACCGAGTCTAACGAGACTCTTATCACCTCCATACTCGATTCTGTTCCTGCACCTATAGAATAATGCCGTTTATAGTTTTAGCGATAGTGGCAATCCTCTTGTTTGCCCTGAGAGCCGCGCAGTTCCGCAAAAGAGCTCTGAACAATATGGTATACAAGGTGCGTACCGAGGCAAGAGAGGTCAGCGAGGGTGATGATTTTTTTCTATACGAAACTATAGCCAACGCAAAGTCTATGCCTCTGCCAAACGTAAGGGTAGACGTTACCCTACCTACCGGACTTGATTTCTGTCTCTATGACAAAGAGGGAGATCACTACAAGACCGCGCATATGCATAATATAGAGAGCGTATTCGTCTTAAAGCCCGGTTCTGCGGTAGAAAGACGTTGGCGTATCAAGGCGGGCAGAAGAGGCGTATACCGCTTAGGTGAAGCCCGTATGGTGGTAAGCGATATATTTGGCGTAAACAAGCTCTCCGCCTTCTTTGAAGCCACGGGAGAAAAGGAAAACACTATAACCGTGCTCCCCTCTCCCATAGACCTTGAAGAATATTTTATTCCCGTAACCGATCCTATGGGGGATAACACCACCGACTTTTCGCTTATACCCGATCCGCTTTTATATCTGGGTACCCGAGAATACCGTCCCGGTGACCCTGTCAGCCGTATAAATCAGAAGGCCTCGGCACGAATGCAGAAGCAGATGGTGGATATAGACGAGTATACCGAGCGTAACTCCTTTGACCTTGTGTTTAATCTCCAGTCAAGAGGCAGAGAGGACACGGGCACTACACCCGAATCTGCCGAGCTTGTAGAGCTGGGTATCTCGGTATGCGCTTCTGTCTTTGACAGAGCCCTGTGTGATGAGATACCGTTGAGGATGATATGTAACACCACAAGCGAAAACGACGAAAGGGATTACTTTATATCCGAATATTTTTCGGGTCGCTCTGACGTCAAAGACGCCCTTCGTATGCTTGCGGGTATAGAAATGCAGCTGTCCTGCCGAATTGAAAATATGCTGGAAGAGCTGCTAAGTGAAAACGAAATCAACCCTACCTGCAAAAATCTCGTTCTTGTGACCTCTTATATAGACGAGGTCATAACCGATTTTGCGCTTAAGATGCAAGGGTTGGGAATAGAGGTAATTATATTTGCTACCTCTACCCTTAAAAGCACTGCCGAATTACCCGATGGGGTAAAGATATTTTATAAGACATACAGATAAAGTAAAAGAAAGGAGAAAAGCAAGTGAATACTAATAAAAGATTTGCCAAGACCGCAAAGCTGCTTTCGCTTATCGGTATCATACTGCTTTGCTCCTGTTTTCTCTTTGCTTTTATGGGCGCAGGAGAAACCGAGATATTTGATCTCCTGTTTGCCTTTGCGGGACCCGTGGTGTTTATAGCTCTTGGTTATCTCCTGCAGTCCTTTGTAGGGCGTGTAACGGGCTACAAACGCAAGGACATCCGTTTTGACGGCGGTGTAAAGTACATTGACCTTGCCGCCTGTATCCTGCCGATAGTACTGTCTGCGCTGACGGTGATACCCTTGATAATGCTCTACCGAGGATACCGTTTGTCGGTAGATACCTTTATCGACCCCTATGCACTATACCTCTATATACCGCCTATCATCGCCGCGGCTATGATGATCCTGGGCGTGTTATTGTGGTTCCTGCCCTATCACAAGCTCATATATACCGAGTCCGCCTTTGGATACGGAGCTCTCTATCTTATATGCTTTATAATCTCGGGTATCTTTGGTGTATCTCTTGTTCCGGTAACTATAGCCTTTGCTCTGTTTATAGGAATCTTTTTTACCGTAAGTAACCTCGGCTGTATAGACGAATCTCTTTCGGCATCCAAGTTCCGTGTTCCTTCAAATAATTTCAGATCATATAATCTCAAGCTGACCGTAAAGCATTATGCGGTAACTCTGGTTGCGGCTTTGCTTATCTTCTGCCTTATTATGCTGGCAATAGGAGCACTGCATCCCGATATCACCCTGTCCCAGAAGAACGACATAAGCAAAACCGATACCCTGCACGACGAACACGTTACTCCTGACGGTATCAGCGCTAAGGGCTTCTGGGCAGCACTATTTGCGGTAAAGGACGCCGAGGGAATGTCGGGAATAATGAAGGTCTCCATGTTCGTGGTGGTAGGAGCGTTTCTTATCCTTGTCCTATGGTGGATATACCGTAAACATCTTTTAAAAAAGTTCTTCTATTTTGTAATGCTGTTCTTTACAAGTATAGGTGATTTTATTGAAGGCTTGCTGAGCCTGTTCGAGGGAAAAAGCGATATTCCTCTTCCCGAAAGCTATACCGATAAGGACGTTGATATCGACTGTGTTATAGAATACCGTGAGTACAAAATAAAAGAAGAGCTGACCCGTCAGAGCTTTGAAGCTGCCCTTGAAACGAGATCAACTCTTGAAGAAAAGTATGCTTATGCATATTCGGTTTATACAAGGCTTATAAGAGGTCATAAATACGGTGTAAAGGCTTCTGATACACCGAGAGTCCTTACCGCAAAGCTATGCGCCGCACGCAAGCCCGAGCTTGAAAAGGCTACTCCCATCTTTGAAGATATCCGCTACCGCGTTATTCATCCCGATGAAAAAGTTTGCGAGAAGGAACTGCAAAAGCTTATCGATTTAGTCAAACAGATTTTGTAATATAAAGGAAATTGCCCTTTGATAAACAAAAAAACAATCGGTTTAAGGATCACGCCTTATCTTCAAGAAACCGCAATACAGATAATATTGGATATACTTATTGCGACAATAATATCGATCATATTTATCCTTATAAATTTTCCTTTGATTGCTACTATTGCAGTTGTGGTGGGCTGTTTTGCTATTGCTTTATTTCTTCACTACAGAGTGATAATTCAAGCACTGACAGACAAGCGAAAAAACGATTGTATAACCGAAAAGGTAAGTATAAATAAATTCAGTGAAGAATATTCATTTGTGGGAGACAGGCTTGGGCATAGCAACATTCGTCTTTTCTATCCCAAAGAAATGCACGTATGTAGGTATAAAATATACGTAACCGACAGCAACGGCGAGAAAAACAAGTTAAGATCGGTAATGTCATCCAAGCGGTCTTTGCAATTTGCCGTTTTAGATAAGCATCAAGTCGAACGGCTGAACGTTACGTACCTTAAAAGATCAAAAATACTCATTTGGGTTGATTTAGTCGATGATGTTGACAAGATCACAAACAGAAAAAAGAAAGACCAGATCAAAAAAGCATTGCATACTATCAATATGTCAATTTAATTATTAATGGTATTTTTGACACCTATAGGTGTCAAAAATCTCCTCAATTCTGCATTCTGCATTTTGCATTCTGCATTCAAAAAAAGCCTTGCTCTGCAAGGCTTTTATCTATAGGTAAGCGTAGCTATAGTCCGTACTATCTGCCGTGTGTAGTCGGTCTCGTATACACCCTTGTCCCACATCTGCTTTGCTCCGTTTTCGCCGTAGCGATAACACATGGCTATCTTGTTAAAGTCGGTATAGAGGTGGTAATAATGGGATAGCATGTACACACCGCACAGCACGTTCTGCTCAAAATCGGTAAAATCGGTAACTCCAAGCTCGGCGGTGAGCTGTGGGTGGTTTATCTCGTTTATCTGCATTATTCCGTAGTCACCGTTAGCCGATATTCGATCCTCTGTATAGGTGCTCTCTGCCTCCATCACCGCAAGTACAAGCTCACAGGGGACGTCGTATTCCTCACACTTTTCAAAGACGTAGTCCTGCTGTCCGTCGCTTAAGGGTATATCATAATAATATGGGCTTACAGATAGGCTCGGGACTTCGGTCACCTTTGGTTCGGATATATTTTCTATAGCCGCAGGCTGCTCGTCCATACTGTTTTTTGCAAGTGTAAAGGTTATTTCCTTTTTGGTGGTATCAGCAAGATCCTTGTCCGAAGCATACAAATAATTTCCCAAAAAATATGAGCTCAAAAAGAAAACGACAATGATACAGCAAAGGCTGATATTATAGGCAGTATTGATATTCAAGGCTACATCTCCTAAAATTTTCCATTATTTTACCATATCGAGTATGCCGTTTTCTGTCGCAAATTGTACCCCTTACGTAAAAATCTTGTTGACAGGAATATAAAGAATTGATATACTTAATATAACACTGAAAGCAACGAGGTATATAAAATGAAAAAGGTTATTCTTATACTTGTTGACGGTATGCGTCCCGATGCCCTGATGCAGTGCGGACACTCCTATTCAGAGGAGCTGATAGCAAAGGCATCTTATACACTTGAGGGCAAGACCGTATATCCCTCCGACACCCTGCCCTGCCATATGTCACTTTTTACTTCTGTGGACCCTATTCAGCACCAGACTACAAGCAACACCTACTGTCCCCCTGTAAACAAGGTCAGAGGCTTGGTAGAGCAGCTCGATGCTAAAGGTAAAAAGGCGGCTATGTTCTATAACTGGGGAGAGCTCCGCGATATTGCAGCTCCCGGTATATTCAACTTCAGCCTCTTTATGAGAGACGAAAAGGATGCTGCCATCACCGACTATGCCATCGAATATCTTAAGAAAAACTCGCCCGACTTTACCTTCCTTTACTTAGGTAACGTTGACATATTCGGACATCATCACAGATGGATGTCGGATAAGTATATGGCGTCGGTAAACACCGCAGTTGAGTGTATCAAGCGTGTTATAGATACTTTTGGCGATGAATATACCTATATCATCACCGCAGACCACGGCGGACATGACCACGACCACGGAAGCACAATGCCCGAGGATATCAATATTCCCATCCTCTTTATCGGTGACAATTTTGAAGCAGGCAAACAGATCGAAGCCTCTATCATTGACATTGCACCCACCGTATGCGATCTTTTAGAAGTAGAGAAGCAGCAGTGCTGGAAGGGAAAAAGCGTATTATAAATGCAAAATGCAGAATGCAGAATTAATGAGAAAAACAGTTGCTTTTTGAAGCAACTGTTTTTTGCATTCTATTATTTAGTTTAATTAAATTTGAAGTTCAACCTGTATCTAACTAAATATATAAAAATCGAGTATCAATATTATGCAAATAGAAATTGGAATGAAATTTTTGACACTTACGTGTCAAAAATCACCACAATTCTGTCCTCTGCATTCTGCACTCTGCACTCATTTTTCTGCTCTTACCAAGGTTTCAAGTCCCTCGTTTAACGCTTCTATGAGCTTATCTGCATCGTCACGGGTAAGAGATGCATCAAGGCTGATGCGGATAGAGTGGTCTGCCTCCTTATCGGTAAGTCCGAAATCGGGGAGCACGTAGTTTTGGTGTCCCGAGTTTGAAGAGCAGGCAGAGCCGCTGGAAACGTATATACCCTTACTTGACAGGAAGTGGAGCATAGTCTCGCTTCTGATACCGGGAAGTGTCACGTTAAGTATATGGGGTGCGGGTGTTGCGGGGAGATTGGGTCTTATCTCGGAGGGGAGGTTTTCAAGTATATAAGAACGAAGCTCACCTACCGATGCAGGATAAACACCTGCCTTTACCGCCTCTGCAAAGCCCAGGATAGCGGGAAGATTTTCGGTACCGCTTCTGACCCCCTTTTCCTGACCGCCGCCGAAGGTATGGGGGGAGAGGGTACGCTTCTTCATACATTCTGACGACACGTAAAGAGCGCCTATACCCTTAGGGCCGTGGATCTTGTGTCCCGAAATGGTCATCATATCGCACTTCATTGCCTCGGGTGAGAGCCGCATCTTCATGTACGCCTGTACCGCATCGGTATGGGTAACTATATCGGGGGATATAGCCTTTGCCATGGAAAAGAGCTTCTTTATATCGTATACGGCACCCGTTTCGTTATTGACGGTCATAATGCTGACCATAACGGTGTTCTTGTCAAGAGCCGCCATATACTCGTTCATATCCACCTTACCGCCGTGGCAGGAGAGGTATACTACCTCAAAGCCCTCTGCCTCAAGTTGCTTTGCGGTCTCAAGGATTGCGGGATGCTCGCTTTTGGTGGTGATAAGCTTCTTGCCCTTGTTCCTTGCCTTTGCGTGCATTGTGCCGAGCAGAGCAAGGTTGTCCGCCTCGGTGCCGCCTGAGGTAAAAAACAGTTCACAGCGGCTGTCACGGATATTAAGCGAATCGAGAATCGTCTTTCTCGCCTCGTTCAGCTTTTTTTCTGCCTCGTAGCCCTTGGTATGAAGAGAGGAGGGATTGCCCCAGTAATCTCTCATAGCCTCGCTCATAACCTCTATTACGCTGTTATAAGGCTTGGTGGTGGCAGAGTTATCAAAATAGAGTTCCATTATTTATTAAAGGAGAAGTTATCAAGGACCTTCTCTACGTCCTCCATATTACCGTCGTAAGCTTCGGGAGTGGAGGTATATGTGATAACGTATACGGTCATTTCACGGATACATACCACCTGCATAAACTTGTACTGTGTGCCTGTAACGGTAGCGGTATAAACGTACTTGTTTGCCGCCTCACCGGAGAGAGTTGTTGTGGTGGGAGCTTCGCCTACGTATTCCATATCTGCAAAGGTAGCCTTAAAGTCCTCTTCGTAACCCTTCCAGTAATCGTCAAGGGTGGTGGGAGCCTCAAGAGCCTGAGCGGTAATGCTGACGTTGGAGGCATCAGCGGAGGAAACGTAAGCGCTGAGAGTACCTGTAGACATATCAACTATCCAGTTTACGGGAACAAATGCAGTATAGTCGGTATGCTCGTTGGAAAAGAGCTTCATTCCGTCGGGAGCCTGAACGTCGCTCTGCTCAGCACAACCCGAAAATATCATAACTGTTAAAATAAGAATCGCAAATAAAGACTTAAGCTTCATAGGGTTCACCTCTGTGTATAATAATAATTCATTATATAATATTACAGTATAAATTGCAAGAAAAAATTTATGAACTATTGATTTTATATAGATAATATGTTAACATAATTATGATTATATTACTTGTCCAAAGGGGGAATAAACCTATGTTAACCAAAAAGAGACCGGTGGTACTTACCGTCAGCAGCGCAAATATCGATCTGACCGCCAATATGCCTTATATTCCCTCTGCGGGGCAGACCCTCAAATCAAACTACGGTTATACCATTACCCCCGGAGGTAAGGGTGCAAACGCCGCCTTTGCAGTAAGCAGACTGGGAGGCGAATCCGTCTTCTGCGCAAAGCTGGGTTGCGACGATTATGCAGACAAGCTTATGGAGATGTACCGTAAAGCGCATATAAACGTGGACTACATAACCGAGGATCCTGAGGAGCGTACGGGTCTTGCCCTTGTAATGGTAGAAAAGGACGGAGTAAACCGTATAGTTACCTATCCCGGAGCTAACCGCAAGCTATCCTACGACGATACCGCTTACGCTATGGAATGCTGTCCCGATGCTCTGATACTGCAGATGGAGATAGAGACCGACACCATCATAGACACCGCAGGTTATGCAAAAAGAACCGAGGTGCCTATAATAGTGGACGCAGGTCCTGCCTCAAAGGATTTCCCCTTAAGCGCTCTCGGTCCTGTAGAAATATTTTCTCCCAACGAAGAAGAAACCTATATATACACCGGTATCAGACCTACAAACAAGGATAACTGCCTTAAGGCGTGTATGGCTCTGGCTAAGCTTATCAAGGCAAAGTACTATATACTTAAGTTAGGCAACAGAGGTGTGTTCTTCTACGACGGACTGTATCACGACATCATAACTCCCCACAAGGTCAAGGCGGTTGATACTACCTCTGCCGGAGACGTGTTCACCGCGGCTCTTGCGGTGGAATATCTGCGATCGGGAGACATCAAGCGTGCCTGCGAGTATGCAAACATTGCAGGAGCGCTAACCGTTACAAGACACGGCTCATTTAACTCGGTACCCTGTAACGACGACGTAAGAGAGTTTGCAAACGAAAGAAAACTTAAAATAAAATTTGACTGATATTATGAGAGAAAAGAACGGAACATTTTTATCCTCAAACGGAGAAAACAATATAACCTACCGTATCTGTCTGCCCGACGGTAATGCCAAGGGTATAATTCAGATATCCCACGGTATGTGCGAGTATTTTGACCGATACGAAGACACAATAAAATACTTTACCGACAACGGATACGTTGTATGCGGTAACGATCATATGGGACACGGCAAGGGTGTAGCCGTAGAGGAGCTGGGATACTTTGGCTCTGACACCTGGAGATGCTTTGCAGACGACTTAAAGCAGCTCAACACAATAGTCAGAAAAAGCTACCGATCTTTGCCCTATATACTTATAGGACATTCTATGGGTTCCTTTGTGGTACGCGATTATATAACAAGATATGCCGACAGTATCGACGGTTGTGTTATCTGCGGTACGTCAGGCTCTAACAAGGCTATAGGGGCGGGGCTTACCCTCTGCTCACTTATAGAAAAAATTAAGGGTCCCAAGCACAGAAGCAAACTTATAAAGGATATCTCCTTCTCGGGATATAACAAGCTCTTTAAGAGCGAAAAGGATCCTAACTCCTGGCTCTGCCGAGATGAAGCGGTTAGAAAAGCCTATGACGAAGATCCCTACTGTGGCTTTACCTTTACGGTAAGCGCATACAAAAATATGTTCAATCTGCTTAAATACGTTTCAAGCGAGGATTGGGCTAAAAAAGTTCCCCTGTGGCTTCCCGTATACATAATAAGCGGACGTGACGACCCTGTAGGTGCTTACGGCAAGGGCGTTGACGAGGTCTTTGACCGACTTAACGAATGTGAGCTTAATTTCTTAAAATACAAATTATACGATGACTGCCGTCACGAGCTCTTTAACGAGAAAAACAAGCATGAGGTTTGCGATGACGTAAGAGAGTTCTGTGAGTCGGTCATAGAAGGAGTACTTGAGGCAAGAGGCTATGGCGTATATTAAAATTTTAGCGGTCGACTACGGTGACGTGCGTACAGGACTTGCAATTTCGGATGCTCTGGGCATGATGGCAAACGGAATAGGCACGGTTAAGGCAAAGGGAATGCACGACCTGTGTGATATAGTTATTGAACACGCTACAAAAAACGGTGCGGGTAAGATAGTGATAGGCGACCCCGTTAATATGAACGGTACCCGCGGTCCCAGAAGTGAAAAGGCGCATCTGTTTGCAGATTTTTTAAGAGAAAAAACAGACCTGCCGGTAGAACTTTTTGACGAGAGATGCTCTACCATGGTGGCGCATACCTATCTTGACGCTACAGGCACCCACGGCAAAAAGCGCAAAGACGTGGTAGATACCCTGTCGGCGCAGATAATATTGCAGGATTATCTTGACAGACACAGGTCATAATGCAAGGCATTATGACGCGATATAAATCCCTATACGGGATTTACGATATTCCACAAGTGGAGCGATATGTCCTTCGGACGCGATATGCCCTGCGGGGCACAAGGATAGGGATTTATATCATATCGCAACACCATAGGTGTTATATCGCGTTTATGTAATAAACATATCGCATTTGCGAAGCAAATATATCGCAGCACCCCGAGAAAATTCTCGGGGTGCTTTGTATTATAATCTTTGTTCTTCCTTTAATTTTTCCAGCTGTTGAGACGGAATATCCACATATATACATTCGATACATTTTCCTTGTATATCCAAGGTTATCTCATCCAATATACACTTATATTCCTTGTTGTATATACAGTATTCATTTTCACAATTCATAATAAGATTACCTCCATAATATCATACATATATTGTAGCACATATGTGCTACAATTACAATATGCATTTGTATTTAATTTTGTAATACAATTATATATACAATAGTATTACGAGGTAGCTTATGAAAAAATTCAAGATCCCGTCCATTCCCCTTACAACAAATAAATCAATACGTTTTCCCAATGATATCGTAGAAAAGGTCGAGGATGCTATACGAGGAAAGGAGTGTACCTTTTCCGCCTTTGTAGTAGAGGCTGTGCGTGTTGCTCTTGAGAATTTGGAAGAAGAAAAAGAATAGTCTATATATTTTGGAATCAAAACGAAAACAGGCACCCTGAGGTGCCTGTTTTTATATTTTCATTATTCCAAGTACGTCAAGCACGGAGCTGATAAGTATCAGTACGATACATACGGGGGCTATATACTTGATCATAACCTCAAAGAGCTTCTTGCGCTTAAACGCTGCTCCCTGAGCCTCGATCTCATTAGCAATAGTCTTGGGTTTAATAATATATCCGACAAATATACAGGTCAGAAACGCCACCACGGGCATAATAACGGAGTTGCTTACAAAGTCGAACATCTCAAGGAAGAAGAGACTTTCACCGTTAATATTAAGAACGATAAAGTCAAGCACGCCGTAACCAAGAGCCGAAGGCAAGCCGAGAAGCACGGTCACCAGAAAAACGATACCGCAAGTACTCTTTCTGCCTAAGCCTGTCTTGTCGCGAACGATGGACACTATAGTCTCCATAAGAGATATGGAGGAGGTAAGCGCCGCAAAGAATACCATGATAAAGAAGGCAGCGCCAACTATATCACCGCCGGGCATAGAGTCAAATACCTTGGGCAGGGTCACGAACATAAGGCTGGCACCCTTGTTCAGCGCCGCTTCGTCTCCGCCGGAGAAGACAAATACCGCAGGAACTATCATAAGACCTGCAAGGAAAGCTATACCCGTATCAAAAACCTCGATCTGCTTGACAGAGTTTTCGAGATGAATCTCTTTTTTCATATAAGAGCCGTAGGTTATCATAATACCCATGGCAAGGGACATGGAATAGAAGAGCTGACCCATAGCCGCAAGTACGGTGGTTGCCGAGAACTTGGAAAAGTCGGGCATGAGATAATATTTAACACCTTCAAAGGCTCCGGGACGGGTAACAACAAACGCCGCAATACCGATACTGAGTATAACCAGTACGGGCATCATCACCTTGGATACCTTTTCTATTCCCTTCTCTACTCCGAAAAGCACTACCAATGCGGTAAGCGCTATAAACATGAGGAACCATAAGATAGGCTCTGTGGGAAGGGCAATAAAGTTACCGAAAAATCCGTCTATTGCCGCATCCGAGCCGTTACCTGTAAGATATACTGCGATATACTTGGTTATCCAACCGCCTATTACAGAGTAATAAGGAAGAATAAGTACGGGTACAAGCGCCGCTATCCAGCCTACAAAGGACCATTTTTTATTTAAATAACCGAACGCCGCAATAGCGCTTTTGCCTGTACGTCTGCCCAGAGCTATCTCAGCGCACATCAGTGCAAAGCCAAAGGTAAGTGCAAGAATTATATATACTAAAAGGAATATTCCTCCGCCGTATTTTGCCGCAAGGTAGGGGAAACGCCATATGTTGCCAAGACCGACAGCAGAGCCTGCCGCCGCAAGGACAAATCCCAGCTTACCTGTAAAGCTGCTTCTTTTCTGCTTCATTATACTAAAACTCCTAAAAATAAAACTGTCGAATATTATATCACTATTATTCTTAAAGGTCAAGTGAAATAAGCACCTTTCGGTGCTTATTTTTTATTTTATTATGAACTTCATGCCATCGCGAAGCATAGACTTGCTGATACAGCTATAACCGTCTGCCGCTGTGATATCATCGCCGTCAAAGTATACGTGGCGGTCTGACTCGCCCTTGCCCTGTATCTCAAAGGACAGCTTTTTGCCGTCAATACTGATTTCAAGCTCTGCTCTGTCACAGGGGAAGTACTTGGGAGGCTTGATATAAAGAGCGTCAAGCGTGGGCTGGATACCAAATCCGTTCTTAACCAGCTCCTTAAGAAGCACTGTGCCGCTGCCTGTATACCAGTCACCCATAGAAACTCCGTCTATAGAATATTCCTCGGTGTAGCAGTAGGAGTTAGGCATAACGAAGGTTGTCATGGTAGGATTGTCATGGGTAATGACCATAGTCTTTTCCAGCTGATCCCATGCTTCCTTTGAGCGACCCATCATAAAGAGAGCCATAATACCAAAAGTAGAAGCGTGGGCGTATGCCGCATTGTTTTCGTACGTGCCGGGAGTGATGGTAGAGATACGTCCCACCCTTGGATCTATCTTGTCAAAGGATGCATCAAAGGTCAAAAGACCGTACTTTGAGTCAAGGCTTAAGATATTGGCAATAACGTCATCCTTAAGCTCGGGATAAGCTTCGGTAAGTCCGGATATAGCCGCAAAGGCATGGGCGGTAAGGCTGATACGGCTCTTTTTGTCATAGTCGTTATAGCTGCCCACGTAGTATTCCTTCTTGTCACCCCAGCCGTGAAGAACTCTCTTTACTCCGTTCTCCTCGGTGATAGCATTTTCACGGTAGCCCTTAGCCAGCTTGTCCGCAGTATCACGGTAAGAGTCTGCGACCTCGGGCATATTGCCTGTAGCGCCAAGTATCTCGATCATCTTGTTAAGAGCAGAATAAAGCTGCTCGGTGGCCATAACGCTGACACCTGAACCAAACTCCTTGCCCTCGTCCTTAGTATGTCCCAGACCGTCGAGAGCGTCGTTCCAGTCACCCCAGAGAGCTCTGAGACAGTTTGTTTCGGGATCTATCTTGGAAACAAGGTAGTTTACGATGTCTACCATATGGCAGAGGATAGAGCTCTTCTTGTCACTTAAGGAAAGAGGACCGAAGGTTTCTTCTGCATGGTAATAACTGCACTCCTCATCAAGGATGCTGTAATCACCTGTAAAGGCAAGATAGGAATGTATGGTCTCTATGATCCAAGGACCCTGGTCGATATAGGGACGGAGGTCAAACTCGGGTACCGGCTTTTCTGCATTGGGGAAGGATATCTGTCTGGGTGCGCGTCCGTCGTCAAGGATATAGTTCATAACGCGTACTATCTGAGCTCTGGAAGCCACAGGATCCCACATAAGGCTTGTTTCAAGCTGCTGGAACACGTCACGGATACCAAGCATATTACCTGCATAGCTCTTGCCCAGAGCACAAAGGCTAACCTGACGCTTAACGTATTCAAGGAATCTGTTGAGCACACCTGCTCCTATACGCTCCTCGTCCCAACCCTCAAAGCTGAGCTTAAGGTTATCGTATATTTCAGGCTCGTTCTTTGCCATCTCGCAAAGCGCCTTGTCAGAACCCTCAACGTCTATAGCCGACATAGTGAAGAGCTCAGCATTGAGCTCTTTGTCTGTCACCAGCATCTCGTAGTCTACTCTTGCACACTCGCCCTTGGCAAGATTAAAGTAGAGCATATCTGCGGTGATGGGAAGCTCGCTTGTATTGGTGTTGGAAACACACTTTTCAAAGCAACCCTTCTTCAGAGATTCGGCATTAGAAAGGCATCTGCCCTTGTAGCCTATAAAATCACCCTTTGAAGTGGTGTGGTATTCCTTTGTAGGAGTGCCTGTTACCTTGTAACGGACAGACATACAATCCATACACATATTAAGGCTCTTATGGATATAGCTGCCGTTACCGAAACGCTTACCGTACTTGGTCATACGGTTGAAGAAGCCCTCTGCCGCAATATATCTGAGCATAGGCTCAAAGAAGGAGGTAAGATATATCTCCTGCTCCTCACCCTCGTTATAAGCGCCCATGGTAAAGCGAAGATGCTTGTCGCTGTCAACGTATGCTCTTACCGCAAAGACGATTCCCTCTGCCTCGGTGATATAATAAACTGCGGTAGGGGTAAATACGGTATAACGGTTAAACTCGTCACCAAAGACCTGAGCCGCACCGGTTATCGATACGGGCATATAGCCGTTTTCTCTCTTAAGTCCGCCAAAAAAGCCTATAACGGTATCCTCGTTATAATGCGCCTGTCTGAAAACGTTGAACATACCCTCGGTTACGTCGATATAACCGTTAGTATGAGCAAAGAGCACAAGACCGTCGGTCTGATAAGGATAACGGCTGTCACCGTACTTACGGGGATAGCAAAGCACACTTCCGTCATCAAGAAAATACGAGTTGTCGGGAAGGGTGTTATCCTTGTTCTTGTTAAGGTGATGTACCTTACAAACTATTTCTTTTACTTTTTCTATAAACATAATTTCTCCATATATAACACTAATGAGGGCTTAGCCCTCATTAGTTTTTATTAGATTGGTTTATTCTCCGATAAAATTAGCGATAATATCAACCGCGGTATCTATTCCGCAAACGCTGGAATCAAGACACAGATGATAGTTAAGCGCATCGCCCCACTTGGTATCAGAATGATAGTTATAGTAGTTCATACGGCGCTTATCCTTCTTGCGTACGTGCTCTCTTGCTTCCTTGGGATCGATAGAGTCGATCTTGATGGCACGTTCGATACGGAAATCCATATCCGCCTTGATAAAGATCTTTATAACATCGTCATAGTCGGACAAAATATAATCTGCGCAACGGCCGATGATAACACAGGGACCCTCGTCAGCCATCTTACGGATGATATCAGACTGGGTAGTGTATACGGTCTCCTCAAGGCTCCAGGGAGTAGCGTTACGGTACTGATACTGCATACCGCGTACTATGGAATAAAGGAATGAATTTGTTGCGTTCTTTTCGGGATCCTCGAAATATTTTTCGGAAAATCCGCTTTCCTTAGCTGCCATCTCAATAAGAGCGTGATCATAAAAAGGGATACCAAAGCGCTTAGCCAGCTTGTCTCCGATCTCTCTGCCTCCGCTGCCGTACTGACGGCTTATTGTAATAATTTTGTTCATATCTGAACCTCCCTTTTACAGAATATTCTCTTCTGAGGATATTTTACCACACCGTTAACAAAAAATCAATATTTTTTATCATATTATTTCATTAATTAATGTGTTTATTCACCTTTTTTTGGAGGTCTGAAAGCAAAAGTGACAGTTCGTCCGTGGTCTCGCAGGGAGAAACAGACAGAATTGTTGCTTTTTGCTCCATCCCCTGCCATGCTATATTGGCAGGACTGACGTCGTATACCTTGGCGTAACATATAAGCGAAACTATAAAGCCGTTAAGCTCATTGGGGTGACGGTAATCTGCCTCGTAGAGATGCTCGTAACCGATGGGAGCGTCCTCGGGGGTCAGTATTCCGCCGATAACGGTATTTGAGTCTGCATATCTGAAATCGGGATGTGAGTTAAGAAAGATATTACGGTGCATCCATCTGGGATATCCGTAGTAGGAGATACAGACTACCAAGGGATCATTGGCATATTCCAGTATCGTTGTTACCGAGTCTACCGTAGTTACGGTCTCGGCAGAGCCCTCCTGAAAGAGAATAACGTCGGCTTCTGACACCGCTTTGCGAAACTCCTTATCCTCCTTACACATATCGGCATAGGTATACATACGGGCATCCTCAATAGCATAATGGCTCACGCTTACAGAGGTCTTACCGTTGATATGGCAAAGCTCTTCAAAGTAGTCGTACACCTTGCTGGTTTCCATAAGATCGTCACCTAAAAAGAGAATATCGGATATGATCTTTTTTTCGGGTTGTGTATCAGCTTTGCAGGATATAAAAGGAACACAGAAGCAAAGGGCAAGTATAAAAAGGATTATACGCTTCATCCTATAAATTCACGTACACGTAGCTCTGCGCCCACAAAGGATGCAAGCACACGGCAGATACCTATATCCTCTTCACTTAAAAAGCCCTCAACCACAGACATATATACCTTGGGTACGTACTTTGTAGCCTTGGCGGTAAAGTCAAGAACACCCTCAAAGGCCTTGTCACCGAACACGGGGTGACATACACGGACATACTCATCCGAGTTTGCGGCGTTAAGGCTGACCGATATTGCATCTATGATGCCGTCAAACTTCTCGGTGATATCATCCTCATAATAGAGGTTAGCCAAACCGTTTGTGTTGATACGTACAGGCAGGTCGCATACCTCTTTGATATGCTTTGCTACCTCTAAGATATCGTCAAGTCTCATAGTAGGCTCACCGTAGCCGCAGAACACAACCTCGGTGTATTTTGATAAATCTCTTTTATCTATATCTGCGATCATCTCCTCTACCGTAGGCTCACGGTCAAGCCAGAGGTCACCATAATGACCGTCCTCGGTAGTACGGACACAAAAGTCGCAGTTGTTGGTGCAGCGGTTGGTGGAATTTATATAAAGTCCGCTGCCGTCTTCGTAAGTAATTGTCATTTTGTTATTCACTATTCTCTATTCACTATTCTCTATTCACTTAATACCGAAAAGTCTTTTAGCATTCTCTGTAGTGATGCTGCAAAACTCTTCAACATCTATACCAAGAACGTTTGCCGCCGCCTCTGCGGTGTACTTCATATAAGAAGAAACGTTGGTCTTGCCTCTCATGGGTACGGGAGCAAGGTAGGGGGCGTCTGTCTCGATCATAATGCGGTCAAGGGGTACTGCCTTTACCGCTTCAAGTATCTTTGAAGCGTTCTTGAAGGTGATAACTCCCGAGAATGAGATATACCAACCTCTCTTTACAAGCTCCTTTGCCATCTCGGCGGAGCCTGAGAAGGAATGGAACTCTCCGATAACGTCGGGGTACTTGCGCACCATATCCATACAGTCACCGTGAGCCTCACGGTCGTGGATAGCTACCGGCTTGCCCATACGCTGTGCCATCTGCATCTGCAATTCAAGCCAGTTTTTCTGTACCTCACGGTCATAGTCGTAATAATAGTCAAGACCTATCTCGCCGAGAGCTACACACTTAGGATCGCGAAGCAATCCTTCAAGCTCAAAGAGGGTGCGGTCACGGTCTTTGATTTCTACACTGTCGTGGGGATGAATACCCGCAGTAAAATAGAACTGAGGGTACTTTTTTGAAAGTGCCTGCCCTGCTTTAGAGCCCTCTATAGAACAGCCTGCATTGATGATGTTTCGAATATAGCCGATGTTAAGAACATCGGCTATAACTTCATCTCTATTATCATCGAACCTGCTGTCATCATAGTGAGCGTGGGTATCGATAATCTCCATTTAGCAAACCCTTTCTCCGTTGGGGGTCTCGGGATCAAGGAATATTACACGGATTGTCTCCTCACCTGAAGCAAGGATCATACCGTTAGACTCTACACCGCAGAGCTTTGCAGGCTTAAGGTTAGCTACCATAACTACCTTCTTGCCGATAAGGTCCTCAGGCTTGTAGAACTTAGCTATACCGGACACTACCTGTCTCTTTTCGTAACCAAGGTTAAGCTGGAGCTTAAGAAGCTTCTTTGCCTTGGGAATAGGCTCAGCCTCAATTACCTCGGCGGTACGCATTTCTACCTTCTGGAAATCCTCAAAGCCGATGATAGCAAGACCTTCGGGCTTTTCTACTGCTACGGGCTCGTTTGCCTTAAGCTCTTCTTCGATTTCCTGGAGCATCTTTGCCTCGTCTATTCTTGCAAAGAGCATCTGTGCTTCGCCAACAGCCTTACCCTCTTCAAGATTACCGTACTCAAGAGACTTGCACTCGGTATTAAGCTGAGTGAGTATCTTTTCGGATGTCTCGGGTATAAAGGGGTAAAGAAGGTTAGCGCATACACGGATAGACTCAAGAAGATTATACATTACAGAGCCAAGTCTGGGCTTGTCCTCTTCGTTCTTTGCAAGGATCCAGGGTGTGGTCTCGTCGATATACTTGTTAGCACGGCGAAGTGCGGTGAATACTGCGTCAACTGCATCTGCAATACGGTACTCGTCCATATTCTTGCACATTGCAGCTCTTCCCTCTTCAACCGCTGCGATAAGCTCGCGGTCAAGGTCGGTTACCTCGCCTCTCTGAGGAACGATACCGTCAAAGTACTTCTTGGTCATAGCAATGGTACGGTTAACAAGGTTACCAAGGTTATTTGCAAGGTCGCTGTTGTAACGTGCGATAAGGTTCTCGTATGTGATAGAACCGTCAGAGTTATAGGGCATCTCGGAAAGCACGTAGTGACGTGTGCCGTCAACACCGAAACGCTTTACAAGATCGTCAGCGTAGATTGTGTTACCCTTAGACTTACTCATCTTGTCTGTACCGAAGAGAAGCCAGGGATGACCGAATACCTTCTTAGGCAGGGGCTCGCCAAGAGCCATAAGGATAATAGGCCAGTAGATGGTATGGAAACGGAGAATGTCCTTACCGATGATATGAACGTCAGCAGGCCAGTACTTGGAGTAAAGCTCGCCCTTTTCATCAACGTCATAGCCGAGAGCTGTGATATAGTTTGAAAGTGCGTCTATCCAAACGTAGATAACGTGCTTGTCGTCAAAGGTAACGGGAACGCCCCACTTAAAGCTGGTTCTGGAAACGCAGAGATCCTGAAGACCGGCCTTTAAGAAGTTGTTTACCATCTCCTTCTTACGGGACTCGGGCTCGATGAAGCCGGGGTTCTCCTCGATATGCTTCATAAGTCTGTCCTGATATGCGCTCATCTTGAAGAAGTATGCCTCCTCCTTGGTGCGCTCTACAGGTCTGCCGCAGTCGGGACACTTGCCGTCTACGATCTGAGTATCGGTAAAGAAGGACTCGCAGGGTACACAGTACCAGCCCTCATATTCGCTCTTATATATATCGCCCTGATCATAGAGCTTCTTGAAGATATGCTGAACTACCTTTTCGTGATAATCGTCGGTGGTACGGATAAAGTGATCGTAGCTTGCGCCAACCATATCCCAGATATCCTTGATGACAGCGGCAACGCCGTCAACGTACTGCTGAGGCTCGATACCTGCTTCCTTAGCCAGATCCTCGATCTTCTGACCGTGCTCGTCTGTACCTGTAAGGAAGAATACGTCATAGCCCATCATACGCTTGTATCTTGCAATAGCATCGGTCATAATAACCTCGTAGGTATTACCGATGTGGGGCTTACGGGATGCGTAAGCTATGGCGGTGGTTATATAAAACTTTTCTTTTTCCATTATTTAACCCTCCATTTTTCTTAATTTAGTAAGTAACGTATCAAAATATTCGGGCAGATCGCTTGTAAAGGACAGCTTCTCACCCGTTACGGGATGTATAAAGCCAAGCGTCCTTGCGTGAAGGGTCTGCTCCTCAATTATACTCTTATTTTGTGTTTCAAATTTTGTCTTGCCTGCTCCGTATAGAGTATCGCCTAAAACCGGATGTCCCACACTCTTAGAGTGAACTCTTATCTGGTGAGTTCTGCCTGTTTCAAGGGTATACTCTACGTGACAGAACCCCTGAAAACGCTCAAGCACACGGTAGTGGGTGACCGCTTCACGTCCGTCCTTGACTATCGCCATTTTTTTGCGATCCTCGGGATGACGTCCGATGGGAGCGTCTATTCTTCCTTCATTCTCCTTGAGATTACCAACGAGGATAGCCTCGTAAACTCTCTCAAAGCTGTGATCCTTTATCTGCTCGGCAAGGCCCAGATGGGCTTCGTCGGTCTTGGCTATCATCAAGAGACCGCTTGTGTTCTTGTCGATGCGGTGGACTATACCGGGTCGTATCACTCCGTTTATAGAGGAGAGCCTGCCCTTCATATGATAAAGCAGAGCATTGACCAAAGTTCCCGTATAGTTACCGGGAGCAGGGTGAACTACCATCCCTTTCGGCTTGTTGACTACCGCAAGATACTCGTCCTCGTAGACGATATCAACGGGGATATCCTCGGGGACACAGTCAAGCTCGGTGGGCTCGGGAAGTTCTACCTCAACTACATCATTTTCTAAAATTTTGTAATTCTTTTTTATAGGTCTGCCGTTTACGGTTATACCGCCGTCCGCTAAGACCTTTTGAGAAGCGGAACGGGTTATACCTTCCCGTTCCGCCACAAAAACGTCGATTCTTTTACCGATATCGGTAACATCAGCCTTAAAGGTCTGTTGTGACATCGTTATCTTTTTCCTTTTTATTCTTGAACTCCTCAATAATAAATATTATCACGAGAAGAAATGCACCTATACATACGAAGCTGTCGGCAACGTTAAATATCCACTTCCAAAAAGGAATAAACCTAACGTCCACAAAGTCTATAACGTAACCAAGGGCTATACGGTCTATCATATTACCGATACCGCCGCCTACTATCAAGGCAAGGGTAATAACGGTAGGATAGCTCATTGTATTTCGGTTAGAGATAACGTAAGCGGTAATGACTATTATCATAACCACCGAGGCTATCATAAACACCCATCTGGCACCGCTCAAACTGCCAAAAGCAGCGCCGCGGTTCTGTATATAGGTGAAGTCAAGCACCCCGGGGATAACGGTAATGCTATCCCCAAGTGCGATATTGTTTACACAAAGTATTTTGGTAAGCTGGTCAAGTCCCACACATACGAGGGATATAACTGCAAGCCAGACTACCTTTAACCAAGAATTGCCGCGCATCTCTTGCACAGATAACCGTCCTCGGTCTTAACGCCGTCGGTGGAGTGCATCCAGCAACGGTCACACTTTTCGCCGTCAGCTACTGCAACCTCTACCTTAAGCTCGTCAGAGTCACCCTCACAAAGCTCAACCTGAGAAACGATGAATACGGTCTTAAGCTCGTCACCGAAGCTCTTTAATACTTCAAGCTTTTCTGCGTTTGCAGTAATGGTGATCTTAGCCTCAAGGGACTTACCGATAAGCTTAGCTGCTCTTGCCTCTTCAAGCGCCTTCATTACGTCGTCACGCATATCGAAGAGGTTGTTCCAATGAGCCTCGATGTCAGCAAATGCGTACTTCTCCTCGTATACAGGCATATCGTTGAGAAGCGCGGAACGAACGTCGTCACCCTCAGCGTGAGCCATAGAGCCCCAGATCTCGTCTGCTGTGAAGGAGAGGATAGGAGCGATCATACGGGTAAGAGCGTTAAGGATAAGATACATAGCGGTCTGAGCGCTGCGTCTTTCCTTGGAATCTTTCTTCTCTACGTAGAGTCTGTCCTTTACGATATCAATATAGAGCTTAGACATATCGATGGTGCAGAAGTTTGCAACGTCGTGAGAAAGGATATGGAACTCATAGTTGTTATAAGCCTTGTTTACGTTAGCAACAAGCTTATTCATGCGGGCAAGTGCCCACTTATCTATATCAAGAAGCTCATTTACATCGACCATATCCTTATTGGGATCAAAGTCGGTCTCGGGTGTACCGATGTTAGCCATGAACATTCTTGCGGTATTTCTGATCTTACGGTAGATCTCGGAGAGCTGCTTGAAGATGTTGTCGGAGCATCTTACGTCAACTGTATAGTCAGCGGAAGCTGCCCAGAGTCTGAGAAGGTCTGCGCCGTACTTCTTGATAACATCAGCAGGGTCAACACCGTTACCAAGGGACTTGTGCATTGCCTTACCCTCGCCGTCAACTACCCAACCGTGGGTAAGAACAGCCTTGTAGGGAGCGCCTTCGCCCTTAGCGCCAACTGCGGTAAGGAGGGAGGACTGGAACCAACCTCTGTACTGGTCAGCACCCTCAAGGTAAAGGTCGGAGGGCCATGTGTGGTCAGCTGCGTTTTCAAGAACGCTGAAATGTGTGGAACCGGAGTCGAACCAACCGTCAAGGGTGTCGGTCTCCTTTACGAAATGGTTGTCACCGCAGAAGGGACATACAAAGCCTTCGGGAACAAGGTCGGATGCGTCCTTATCAAACCAAGCGTTGGAACCCTCTGCTGCAAAGGTATCTGCGATCTTATTTATTGTTTCATCTGTGCATACGGGCTTGCCGCACTTTTCACAGTAAACTACGGGGATAGGAAGACCCCAATGACGCTGACGGGAGATACACCAGTCTGCACGCTCACGGATCATGGACTTCATACGGTCCTCGCCCCACTTAGGCATCCACTGTACATCATCTGCCGCCTTGATAGCCGCATCCTTGAATGCGTCAACAGAGCAGAACCACTGGGGAGTTGCACGGAAGATGATAGGCTTCTTACATCTCCAGCAGTGAGGATAGGAGTGAACAACGTCCTCGGAAGCAAAGAGTGCGCCGCTTTCCTTAAGGTCAGCAAGGATAGCTACGTTAGACTCTTCGTAATGCATACCTGCAAACTTGCCTGCGTCCTTGGTCTGGTAACCGCGGTCGTCTACGGGAACGATGATATCCATCTTGTACTTAACGCCGGTAAGGTAGTCCTCTGCACCAAAGCCGGGAGCGGTGTGTACACAGCCTGTACCGGAATCCATGGTAACGTAGTCTGCGTTAACTACAACAGAGTTTCTGTCAAGGAAGGGATGCTTTGTCTGCATGTACTCAAGATCAGAGCCCTTGAAGGTAGCAATGATCTCGTAGTTTTCGATACCGCCCTGCTTCATGGTGCGGTCTGCAAGCATATCAGCTACGATGTAGCACTCGCCGTTATCTGCCTTAACAACTGCATAGGTGTCTCTGGGATGAACTGCGATAGCAAGGTTGCCGGGAAGAGTCCATGTAGTGGTTGTCCAGATAATGAAATATGTGTTCTTAAGGTCGCAGATGCCTGCAAGCTTGCCGTTGTCGTCGGTTACGTTAAACTTAACGAAGATAGAGGTACAGGGAGCATCCTTGTACTCGATCTCAGCCTCAGCAAGAGCTGTCTCGTCGTTGGGACACCAGTAAACGGGCTTAAGACCCTTGTAGATGTAACCCTTCTTAAACATCTCGCCGAATACTCTTACTTCTCTTGCCTCAAACTTGGGATCCATAGTGAGGTAGGGATCATCCCACTCGCCAAGAACGCCGAGACGCTTAAAGGAATCCATCTGGATGCCTACGAACTTCATAGCGAACTCGTGGCAGGCACGGCGGAAGTCGGAGATAGACATCTTCTTGCGGTCAAGCTTGTTCTGCTTGATGATAGCGCTCTCGATAGGCATACCGTGGTTATCCCAGCCGGGAATGTAGGGCGCATAATAACCCTGCATAGACTTATACTTTACGATAAAGTCCTTAAGAACCTTGTTAAGCGCGGTACCCATGTGAATATTACCGTTGGAGAAGGGAGGGCCATCGTGAAGGATAAAGGACTCCTTGCCTTCGTTTCTCTTAAGCATTGCGTGATAAAGATCCTTTGTGTACATAGCCTTAAGCATATCAGGCTCACGTGTAGGAAGGTTTGCCCTCATCGAAAACTCGGTCTTGGGCAGATTTAATGTTTCGGTGTAATCCATTGCCATTTTCATATTACTCCTTAGTTATTTTCAATGTGTAAAGTTGCACTGTGTCATGTGATAAACAACAAGATGAAGTTACATCACAAAGTGCAGTATGCCAGGGGTGACTCACCCCTCAAGTTTATTTAAAAGCTCGGAATAGTTATCCGAGATCTGTATCGTTTCAGAAAGATCTACCTTAGAGCCGCGGAACACGTCGGTACGGGTCGCCTCGGGTGTTGCGGTATCGGGAGTGTCCTCTGTAAAGAATTTAAGGTCCACCTTTGCGTCCTCGTCGCTTATGGTATCAAGCTGTTCCTTTTCTACCATAGCGTATCTGACGTCGGTCTTGATCTCGTCAAGAGCTCTTGCGGTCAGCTCGTCGTCGGTAGAATAATAGAGGGTGGTGTCGCTTATCTCTGTCATCTCTTCTATGCGGTCTATATAGTTGTGACATTCCTCAAGCATCTTTTCACGGAATGCCTGTATCTCAGACTGTATCTTAAGGAGCTTTTCTCTCTCCTCGGATACTGTACGTCTGTAGTCGTTGATTATGTAATCGCAGTTAGTTTTTGTAGCGCGTATTATCATCTCAGCCTTTTCCTCGGCTGCCTCTACTATCTTGTCACCTGCGATACGTACGTCTATAAGATCGTTCTTTACCGCCTCGCGTTCCTTGGTTGCTTCCTTGTACTTGCGATAGAGGTCGGTATATGCTTTTTCCATCTCAGCCGTATGTCTGTACAGCTCGGTGTAGCTCTGTGTGAGATACGCTATATGCTCGTCAACTTCCTGTGTGTTATATCCACGTATCCCGCGGGTAAACTCAACGGTTTTTAACTCGTGGGGAGGTACCATACCGTTCTCCTTTCAAAAATCGTTAGATATATTTCTTCGCTATAAGCTTGTATCTGTCTTTTTTAGTTTTGTCACAAAGCGACTCTATACGGAACTTTCCGTAGAAACGAACCGTAACCACGTCGCCTCCCTGGATAAGCGTGTCCGTCTTTTCTTCAATGATATGGTTTATCATGACCTGACCGGATAGGATAAGACCCTTTGCCTTTTCGCGGCTCAGGTTTGCAAGAGCGGCAACTACGCAGTCGATACGGGGTGAAGCTACCGTATCAAAAACGTCCTTGTATTCCTTTTGATTTTCAAAATCCTCGGATATCTTAAAATCGCTTATCTTAACGGTGTCTCTGCCAACTCTTGTAAGCGGAGACGGCTCGGACAGCAAAAACTGCGCTATCCTTTCGTCGGCAAAGAGTATTGCCGAGTGATCCCTTAACACAATATCTCCCATCTTGGCTCTGTCTATACCAAGAGAGGTAAGGGCTCCCAAAAACGAGGAGTGACGGAGCTTTTCATATCCGCTTCCTCTGATCTCAACTGCCGTGATACAATCGCAGATATCTGCGAACTCATAGTAGTCGGGATAGATAAATAGTCTTGTCCTCTCAGCATCCTTATATCCGCCGAAAAAGCTCACGGTAAGGTCATGCGCCTTGCCGCGAAGATAAGCCTCTGCCTCTGCCCGCTCGGTCTCGTTGAGAAAGGCAGAGTATACCGCCTCGCCCCGCTCGGCACGGTCAAGCATATCGTCGATACGTGAAGAAAAAAGCTTATCGATCATATCGATCTGAATAGTGAGCGCAGGATAACCAGCACCACGCTGGTCAGATAAAAGGACAGGTCAAGGGGAAAGCTGCGCACAAACTCAAAGCGCCAAAGCAGCTTTCTCATAGGGCGTACAAGAAAGTCTGTAACGCCGTTTATAAAGGTCATTATAGGATGGTCTATATTGTTGGGTATCCATGACATTACCGCTGAGACAAGCATTATCACCAGCAGAACATCTATTACGGTTGCAAGCAAAGAACCGACAACATAACCCATAATATACATCTTTTTTACTACCTCGTTATATTCTCTAAAAAACACTTTATGGGAGACTAATAAAATTAGTCTCCCAAGTATAAGTAAAGTTAGACTTGATTAAAATACATCAGCCTGGTTTGCCTGAGCAAAAGCCTGAGCCTGCTGCTCGCCGGAAACTGCAACGTTGCCGGGAGTGATAACAAATGTATTGTTAGCTACCTTCTTAAGATTACCCTCGATAGAATATGCAACACCGGAAAGGAAGTCGATCATTCTTCTTGCGGTCTCCTTGTTTGTAGCCTCAAGATTGAGAACTACTGTACGGTTGTTGATAAGGTGGTCAGCTATCTGGGTAACAGTCTCGAAACGCTCGGGACGGATAACCTTGAGCTCAAGAGCGGTGCCTGTGGAAGCAGAACCGAAAGTCTGGTTTGCTGCAGGTGCATCTACTGCAACCTCTTCGCCCTCGTAGCCGTATTCGTCGTAGTTTTCTTCATACTCTCTTTCAGGATTTACCATATCCTTGAACTTATCCATGAATCCCATTGTAATATTCCTCCATATACTTTGAAATCTTTATTTTTTGGAAAATTGCTTACTTATATTCTCTGCGGCCAAAAACCACAGTTCCGAGACGAACAAGAGTTGAGCCGCATTCTATGGCAGTCTCAAAGCTGTCGCTCATACCCATCGAAAGGACAGGCTTATATATATTATGTATTTTTTTAGGCAAAATGTCAATAAAAAATTGATATGTTTTTGTAAAATATTTTTGATAATCGGTTTTTTCGCACCAAAAAGGGGCTATAGTCATCAAACCGCGGACCCTAAGGTTATCAAAAGCCTTCAACTCTTCAAGGAAGCCTTCCACTTCATCGGGGGCGATACCGCCTTTGTTCTCTTCCTCTCCGATGTTGATCTCAACCAGTATATCCATTATTTTATTATGCTTTTTTGCCTGTTTGTCTATCTCGGCTGCAAGCTTAAGCGAGTCTACCGAGTGTATCATACAGACCTTGTCGATAATGTACTTTACCTTGTTGGTCTGAAGTGATCCGATAAAGTGGATGTTGACGTTGTCCTTTGCCAGATCGTCATACTTTTCAAGAAGCTCCTGAACACGGTTTTCACCGATATCGGTAACCCCCAGCTCCTGTGTGGCGTAGTTTATAACGTCGGCGGGAACGGTCTTTGTGGCGCAGAGGAGAGTTACCTCCTGACCCATACCGTTTGCCTCACTCATACGCTTCTTGATATCGTTCAGATTTTCGGCTATCGCCGCCTTATACTCACTGGATAATTTTGTTTTCATAGAGGTTCTTTCCCTTCGTGATTATAAGATCGTACATACCCAGCTTGTCGGCATAGTTTTCGTCTTCCTGTCTGTCCTGCTCGGCAACTATAAAGTATCCGTCTATCTCTACCAGAGGTGTTATCTGCTTGAACAGAGCAAGATTGCCCTTCTTTACAAAGACGCCCTGCTTATCGTCAACGATACGCACCGAGGATACGGGAACACGGTAGCCTGTATAAGACTGCTGTACTATCTCTACCGTCTGCTTGCGTAAGAAGTTAAAGTCTTCGGGAACGTTACCGGTAGAAAACACCAGAACTATGCTTTCTTCCTCGCCCGAGGTAACGATACGGCTAAGCTGCATGGGAACCTCTTGGTCACCGCTGTAGGGGAATCTTACCGTATATGAATTGCCCACGGTATAGTACTGCTGCTGGACCGAAGGCACCTCGCAGGCTATATACCATCTGTAATCGGTAACTATCTTGCCTACTGCATTTCTCTTTGAGGTTATAGGCTCTTTTTCGGTCATTTCACGAAAATCGCCCAGGGTAAAACTATCACCCACGTCAAGGGTAAATATGCTCTCGTAACCGTCAACGTCAGAGTATACGTATCCGGATATATCGGTGGACACCGTCTCGGAAGCGCCTCCGAGAGACGTGGTAAGCGAGGTCTTCTGGCTCTGAAGCTCTGCTAACTGAGGATTGAAGCTCTCTACCGATTTAAGCAGAAGCTGTCTCTTGTTGAGTAAGGTAAGAAGCTCGTCCTTACGTCTGAAAACGTAGTCCAGATCACCTGAGTTGAGCTTTGACTCTATAGTATAATAAAGGGATGCTATCTGAGAGTCTATAGTGGTGGAGTCAGACAGGGTAACGTCCTTTGCAATACTGGAGTTTTCAAGTATGGATATCTGTCTTTCAAGATCCATTACCTGCGATTTTATCTCATCGGTATTGCCGCCCGAATATATGCTGGCAATGGCAGCGCCCTTACGCACCATGGTGCCGTCGTCATACATAAAGTTAACGCTTCCCGTGTTGTCCGAGTATATCACCGTTTCGTCACGGAATATATATGCATCGGCGCTGTAGGTCTCGCTGACTGTGACTATCTCGGCAGCCATAGTCTCTACCTCCTGGGAAAAGCTGTTGACCAGGTGATAGATGATATATGCTATAAACAGCAGGGACAGAACGGCAGAGAGAACGTATATACCTGCATTTTTAAGATATTTTTTATCCATAAGTTCTCTCCTTTCTGTTAATTAAGTAATTATATCACAAAACCCTTATTTTGTTAAGTGCTTTAATACAATGTTTACAATATCCTCTACGCCGCTATAGTCGTCGGCATAGAGCTGCAGGGCGCTTTTTTCACGCTTGAACCAGGTTATCTGTCGCTTTGCGTAGCGGCGGGTTGCCTGCTTGATATCCTCTTTGGCTTGTTCCAAGGTGATATTTCCGTTAAAATATTCTCTTAATTCCTTATAGCCTATGGCATCTCCTGCGGTTGAACCCTCGGGAAAGTCGATAGACTTTACCTCGTCCACAAGGCCCATATCAAACATGATATCCACACGGCGGTTGATGCGCTCGTAAAGGGTATCACGGTCACGGTATGAAAGCACAAACACGTTTGCATCGTAGATACTTTCCTTGGTTCGGGAAAGGGCGTCCCACTCGGTCTTGGTCTTGCCTGTACCCAGATATATCTCAAGGGCACGTATCACACGCTTACGGTTATTTTTGTGGATAGCCGCAGCCGATTCGGGATCGTATTCACTCAGCATATTATAGAGAGTATCATCATCCTTAGTCTGTAATTCAACTCTTATAGAGGGATCTACCGAAGGGCTGTAATCGCTCTGGTACATAAGGCTCTCAAGATAAAGTCCCGTACCTCCGCATAGTATGGGGAGCTTACCCCTATCTGAAATTTCTTCTATCGCCTTTCTTGCCAGCGGAACGTACTCTGCAGCGGAGAAATTCACATCCACGGGAACAAAGTCAAAGAGGTGATGGGGTATTCCCTGCTTTTCTTCTTCGGTTGGTGCGGCTGAGCCTATCTTCATCTGTTTGTATATCTGCATGGAGTCACAGCAGATTATCTCGCCGTCAGCCCGCTTTGCCAGCTCCACGGCAAGAGAGGTCTTGCCGCCGGCGGTAGGTCCCACAACGGCGGCTATCTTTATTTTTTCTGACATATTATAGTCCTTTATTATACGATAAATCCGTAAAAACCGGGGACATGTGCCACGGTTTTTACACCTTGCAGACCCGACCGCGGTGAGTGCGGCGCGAGCGTACGGGTCTAATCGGGGGTTCCCCCGAAAGCGTCAGCTTTTGGGGGCTTAGTGTATAAACATTGCATCGCCAAAACTGAAAAAGCGATATTCCTTTTCTATAGCTTCTTTATATGCATTAAGCATAATTTCTCTGCTTGAAAAAGCGGAAACAAGCATAAGCAACGTGCTTTCGGGAAGGTGGAAGTTTGTGATAAGAGCATCCACCGCCTTGAACTTATATCCGGGGTAGATGAATATTCCCGTATCGCCGGAAATTGCCTGTATCTTGCCGTCGTCGGTTGCTACGCTCTCTATAGTACGGCAGGAGGTGGTTCCTACGCAGATAAGTCTGCCTTTACGGTTATTGATAATATCAGCGCTCTCCTGAGATACGCTTATATACTCGCTGTGCATGATGTGGTCAGCAAGAGCATCCTCTTTTACCGGACGGAAGGTGCCAAGACCCACGTGGAGCATAACGGGTGCGATCTGTACGCCCTTTGCACGGATAGCCTCAAGCAGCTCGGGAGTAAAATGAAGTCCTGCGGTGGGAGCGGCGGCAGAGCCACGCTCGTTTGCATATACGGTCTGGTATCTGTCCTTGTCCTCCAGCTTTTCGGTAATATAGGGAGGCAGGGGCATATGACCTATCTGATCAAAAACAGAATAGAGGTTGTCACCTTCGTAATCAAACTTAACTATACGGTTTCCGTCCTCGATAACGTCGGTAACGGTGGCACGAAGAAGACCGTCTGCGAATATAATGACAGTACCCGGCTTTGCACGTCGACCCGGACGGCAGAGCACCTCCCAGGTGTCAAGTCCGTGGGAACGAAGAAGCAGTACCTCCATATCGATTCCGCTGTCCTCCTTTACGCCGTAAAGACGGGCGGGGATAACCTTAGAGTCGTTGACAACGAGAACGTCACCTTCTTCAAGGTAATCTATAACGTCGCGGAATATCTTGTGCTCAAGCTCTCCCGTGCTTCTGTCAACACACATAAGCTTGGAAGAATCACGTACCGCAAGAGGGGTCTGGGCAATGCGTTCCTCGGGCAGGTCATAGTAAAAATCCTGCTTGGTAAGATTGGTTTCGGGTAAAGAATTTTTGATCATATTTATCTCCAATGAGGTTGTTTTATGAATAAAAAGATTATTTTCAAGGGTGCGGCAACTGCGGTTATAACACCCTTTAACGATATGGGTGAGGTAAACTACAAAGAGCTTAGCCGTATACTTGAGTTCCAGATACTTGAAGGCATCGACGCCATAGTGCTCTGCGGTACCACCGGCGAAGCTCCTACCCTCACCGACGTAGAACATCAGCGTATGATCTCCCATGCCGCAAAGCTAATTGACAAAAGAGTTCCCCTTATATGCGGGACCGGATCCAACGACACGGCTCACGCCGTTATGATGTCAAAATGCGCCAAGGAAAACGGCGCAGACGGACTATTGTTGGTCACGCCCTATTACAACAGAACCACAAGCGAAGGGCTTATAAAAAGTTATCTTAAAATAGCAGATTCGGTAGATATGCCTATGATAATCTACAACGTACCCGGTCGAACTACCGTGGATATCCCTGTCGAGGTATACAAAGCTCTGTCAAAGCATCCTAATCTTGTGGGGGTAAAGGAGGCAAGCGGCTCTATAGGCAAGTTCGCACGGCTCTGCCACGAGATGGGGGATGATTATACCGTATACACGGGCAACGACGACAATCTTATCTCTACCCTTGCGGTAGGAGGCTCGGGGGTGATATCGGTCACGTCAAACATCATTCCGAGATACATACGGGATATCTGCCACAGATGGTTTGAAAGTGATTACGATACGGCAAGAGATATGCACCTTGCCCTATGTGAACTAAACTCACTTCTCTTCTCCGAGGTCAATCCCATCCCTGTCAAAGCCGCAATGAATATGTTAGGCTTCAAGGCAGGGGGACTTCGTCTTCCCCTTGTGGAAATGACAGATAAGGGTAAGGAGAAGTTAAGGAAGGAACTGAAAAAACTGAATATTATTTAATGGAGATTTCTGTGCCTACGCACAGAAATCATCTTTAATTTTGCATTACGACTCCATGGCTACGCCATTGCGCTGTATAATTCCACCAACCGTATCAAAGATACGGGGTGTCATGGATCTGCAT
>JBGUUX010000049.1:0-49088 GCA_045133915.1 Eubacteriales bacterium
CGGCGAGGTTGTCGGTGTTTGGGAGGACAACCGCGAATGGCAGGATGAGTTCTGCCGTAAGCATAATTTGTATGCTTATTCTTCCCTTGAAGAAATGCTCTCATCCGACGTTGAGGGAGTTATAGTCTGCACCGAGACCTCAAGACATAAAGAGGTCATCTTGAAGCTTATTGAAGCGGGCAAGCATATCTTTACCGAAAAGGTACTTGCTATAACCGATGAGGATGCACAGGAGATTGCAGAGGCGGTAAAGAAAAGCGGACTGCTCTTTGCTATATGCTTCCCTAACATTGCCTACGGCTTTACCCAGACTATCAAGGCAGAGATACTTGACAAGAATCTCCTCGGTAAGGTGAACTCGGTGAGATTCCGCTATTCCCACACTGCTGCAAGTGAGGACGAGCTTCCCCCGCACTTCTATGACAGAGAGACTGCCGGCGGCGGCTCGGTCATAGACCACGGTGTGCATGGGCTATCGGTTATATATCACCTCTTTGGTCTGCCCACAAGATATAAGTCGATGCTTTCTGTCTCTACAACAAACAAGGGCTCTCTTGAAAAGAACAAGGATATGGTGGAGGACAACTCGATTGCTGTCATGGCATACGATGACGGAATGATAGCGGTAAACGAATGTTCATCTGTAACCTCGGGACCGCTGACCATCGAGATATGCGGTGAGGTAGGTCGCTGTCTCTTTACCTGCGATAAGCTGACCATGAAGCTTGAAGGTCAGGACGAGGTGGTAGTTGAAGAAAGTGTCCGTATGTTCCATCCCTTGAAGCAGTTTATGCTTGAGGATATAGACCCTGCCTTCTCGGTTGATACAGGCGTTGCGGTCACATATATGGTAAATCAGCTATATAAAAATCAGTAAGGCTAATGCCTTACTGATTTCTTTTTATTTATACATAACTCCCATACACCATACTACCGCAAGTGCCGTCAGGGTTACAAGTGTATCTATGGTAACACCGTAGAACATAGGTTTGAGTCCCGCTTTCTTAAAGTCGGTTAGACTGGTGGACAAACCTATCGCCGCAAGTGCGGTGACCATTAAAAATTTACTTGTGTTTTTAATAACCGTAGCTACAGCAACCGGAATACATCCCACGCTGTTAAGGATGGCAAGTGCCAGAAATCCGCATATAAACCAAGGGATTATCTTTGTGAGTTTAACCTTCTGTCCATTGTTTTCGGCAC
The DNA here is from genome assembly GCA_045133915.1 of Eubacteriales bacterium. Classification (GTDB taxonomy): domain Bacteria; phylum Bacillota; class Clostridia; order Oscillospirales; family CAG-272; genus RGIG7300. Next base: position 1,204 of record JBGUUX010000049.1, read on the forward strand.
TTAACTGCTTACGCTTGATACGCATACTGATATAAGCAAACACCAGAACGGTGGGGATAATTGCAACGGTACGGGTGAGCTTGACCATAGTGGCAAAGTCACCTGCCGCCTCAGAAAAAGCATATCCCGATGCTACAACACTTGCGGTATCGTTCACCGATGTACCTGCCCATATGCCGTAACCCATATCACCCATACCAAGAAGCTTACCCATAATAGGATAAACCGCTACCATTATCATATCAAAGATAAAGGTAGAGGACATAGCAAATGCAACGTCCTTGTCATCTGCTTCGATAACAGGAGCAAGCGCCGCTACAGCCGAGCCGCCGCAAATTCCCGTACCGGCAGATATAAGGTTGGAGAGCTTCCAGTTAAGACCGAACAGCTTACGTATAAAATATCCTCCGCCAAAACACATGGCAAATGTAAACAACATTACAAAAAAGGTCATCCTACCTACGTTCATAACAGTACCAATAGAAAGGGATGCTCCCAAAAGTATGATGGCTAACTTTAATATCTTTTTGGATGTAAATTTAAGTGCGGGCTTTATCCATACCGGATGAAAAAAGCTGTTGATTATCGTACCCATAAAAAGAGCTATTATAGATGCTCCCAGCATTCCTCCCGGAATGAGCTCCTCTAATATAACCGATACGCCTGCAACAGCGAAGCATATTATAATACCCAGCATAAACAGAAGGTTGTCTTTAACTTTTGATGTCATAATTTTCTCCTTTTTTGTTTTTTACCTATTTATTTTATCATAGTTTTGTGATAAAATAAAGTTATTATATGGAATGACCTCATTCCTTTTATTTATTGAAGGTGTAATATGGATCAAAAGCTTCGTACCTTTCTGACGCTGTGTCAGACTATGAATTACCGTATAGCCGCAGAAAAACTGCATCTGTCCCAACCTGCGGTTACAAAGCAGATACAATCATTAGAAAACGCATTGCAGACAAAATTGTTTGTTTATGACGGACACTCACTGCATAAGACCGAAAAGTGCTTGATGTTGGAGCGTTATGCCATATCTATGCAATATCAGTTTGAGGAGATGCAGTTGGCTATCACAGGCAGAGAACGTTTAAAACTGAGGGTTGGAGCAACCAAAACTATAGGTGATTACGTTCTTATAGATGCTATCAAGGACTATCTGTCTTCCTCCGATCACGAGTTGTCCCTTGTAGTTGATAATACCAAGAATCTGTTACAGATGCTTGACGAAAACCGTCTTGACTTTGCGGTTATCGAAGGTAGATTCAGCAAAACTAAATACGATCATTATCTTATGCGTATGGAGCCATTTGTAGGTATATGTGCAAAGGACAACCCCTTATGCGGTAAAAACGTAACTGTAGAAGAACTTCTTTGTGAGACTATTATCGTCCGTGAGGAAGGATCGGGTACCAGACGGATATCTGAGGAAAGATTGGCTGAAGCGGGCTATGAACTAAGCGATTTTTCAAGACAAGTATCTATCAGCAGCTTTGTATCTATAAAAGCGTTAGTTCAAAGCGGTATAGGAATAAGTTTTTTATATCAATCGGTGGTTATAGGTGATCCCTTGATAGGAACGTTTAAGGTTGAGCCCGTGACCAATCCTCACCCATTCCACGTAGTGTATACCAGAAACACTAATGCCAAGAGCTATTCTGAGCAATTTCTTTCAAGCACGTTCGATAAAGATTGAAATATGGGAAAAGCTATGGTATAATGATATAATAGAAAATTATTTCACGAGGAAAGCTATGCAGGATAATAAGTTTAAGTTAGTTTCTCCATATTCTCCAACCGGTGATCAGCCACAAGCCATAGACAAGCTCTCGGCAGGTGTTGAAGCCGGTCTTGACAAGCAGGTGCTTCTTGGTGTTACAGGCTCGGGTAAAACCTTTACTATGGCAAATATCATTGCCAACGTAAACAAGCCTACCCTTGTTTTGGCTCATAACAAGACCCTTGCGGCTCAGCTATGTGCTGAGTTTAAAGAGTTCTTCCCCGAGAATGCAGTTGAATATTTTGTTTCCTACTACGATTATTATCAGCCCGAGGCCTATATCCCCGGCAAGGATACCTATATCGAAAAGGATTCCTCTGTCAATGACGAGATAGACAAGCTCCGTCATTCTGCTACCTCGGCTCTCTTTGAGCGCCGTGACGTTATTGTTGTTTCCTCGGTTTCCTGCATATATACTCTCGGTGACCCCAATGAATACAACAGCCTTCTTATAGGCATCCGTGTAGGCGGCATTATGGACCGCGATGAGTTTATCCGTCGTCTTATCGCTATCAAATACGACCGAAACGATATCAACTTTACCCGTAACAAATTTAGGGTAAGAGGCGACGTGGTAGAGGTGTTCCCTGCCTCGTCGGATAATGTGGGCGTAAGAGTAGAATTTTTTGACGATGAGATAACCCGTATTTCTGAATTCAATATCGTAACCGGCAAGGTCATACAGGACGTCAGCTATACCGCAATCTTCCCCGCTACCCACTATGCCGTATCCGATGAGCGCCGTGAGAAGGCTCTTGAGGAGATCGAGGCGGAAATGGAGGAGCGTGTTGAGTACTTTAAGGCTAACAACAAGCTTATCGAGGCACAGCGTATCGAGGAGCGTACCCTCTACGACCTTGAGATGATGCGTGAAATCGGCTACTGTTCGGGTGTTGAGAACTACTCGAGAGTTCTCTCAGGCAGAGAGCCCGGCTCTGTGCCCTATACTCTGCTTGACTATTTTCCCAAGGACTTTCTGCTGTTTGTAGATGAAAGTCATGTTACATTACCTCAGGTAAGAGGTATGAGCGGCGGCGACCACGCAAGAAAGAAAAATCTCGTAGACTACGGTTTCAGACTTCCCTCGGCTTATGACAACAGACCCCTTGTATTCGAGGAGTTTGAGGATAAATTAAATCAAACCATATATGTAAGCGCCACCCCCGGTCCCTATGAAAAGGAAAACACCAAGCAGACGGTTGAACAGATAATCCGACCTACGGGACTTCTGGACCCTGAGGTTGAGGTAAGAGGTGTAGAAGGACAGATAGACGACCTTATCGGTGAGATAAGAGAGCGTACCGAAAAGGGTGAACGTGTGCTCGTTACCACTCTTACAAAGAAGATGGCAGAGGATCTGACAGAGTTCCTTGAGCTTAATCTCATTAAGGTAAAGTACATCCACCACAACGTTGAGACCATGGAGCGTACCGAGATAATAAGAGATCTCAGACTCGGCGTGTTTGACGTGCTTGTGGGTATCAACCTCTTAAGAGAGGGTCTTGACATCCCCGAGGTGTCCCTTGTGGCTATACTTGATGCGGACAAGGAAGGACTGCTGCGTAGTGAGACCGCCCTTATACAGACCATAGGCCGTGCGGCACGTAACGTAAACGGCAAGGTTATCATGTATGCGGACAAGATAACAAATGCTATGCAGACCGCAATAGATGAGACCAACCGCCGTAGAGGTATTCAGGAGGCTTACAACCGTGAAAACGGCATCGAGCCCAAGAGCGTACAAAAGACGGTACGTGATCTTATACAGATCGGTGTTAAGGATAAGGGCAAACGTAAGGAAAGCAACCGCAAGCTCTCGCCCAAGCAGAAAGCGGCTCTCATCGAGCAGCTTAATACCGAGATGCGTGAAGCTGCAGCAGCTCTTGACTTTGAAAAAGCGGCAATTATACGAGATCAGATTGCTGCACTTAAAGACGAAGACAAATAATGCAAAATTAAGAAAGACTTTTGGCTAATGCCAAAAGTCTTTTTTTATTATATCTTTACTTATTTTTTTATGTATGGTATAATAATATGATAGAAATGAAATTTTCAATTTTTCATATGGAGTTACTGTATGTCAAACAAAAATCTTACTATTACAGGAGCAAGGGTACACAATCTGAAAAACGTGGATATCTCTATTCCCCGTGATAAACTGGTTGTCTTTACCGGTCTTTCGGGATCGGGTAAAAGTTCCCTTGCATTTGATACAATATACGCCGAGGGACACAGACGCTTTGTAGAGTCTCTGTCCTCTTATGCCCGTATGTTCTTGGGTCAGCTGGACAAACCTGACGTAGACTCGATAGAGGGACTTTCTCCCGCTATATCCATAGATCAGAAGACCACCTCCAAGAACCCCCGTTCTACCGTAGGTACCGTTACCGAGATATACGATTATCTGCGTCTTTTGTATGCCCGTGTGGGTATTCCTCATTGTCCCATATGCGGACGTGAGATAAGACAGCAGACTGTAGACCAGATCATAGATAAGATCATGTCTCTGCCTGAAGGAACCCGATTTATGGTGCTTGCCCCCGTAGTCAAGGCAAAGAAGGGTATGCACGAAAAGGTCTTTGAAAAGGCCCGTAAAAGCGGTTACGTACGTGTACGTGTAGATGGGATAATGTATGATCTCAGCGAGGAGATAAGCCTTGACAAAAACATCAAGCATACCGTTGAGATAGTTATAGACCGTCTTGTAATGCGTGAGACGATACGCTCACGTCTTTCTGACTCTCTGGAAAGTGCCCTTGCGCTCACCGAGGGTATCTGCGCTATAGCAATAGTTACCCGAGAGGGTGAAGAATACGAGGGCGAAAAAGAGCTTTCTTTCTCACTTAACTATGCCTGTGAGGAGCACGGTATCAGTATAGGTGAACTTTCTCCCCGTATGTTTTCGTTCAACAATCCCCTGGGAGCTTGTCCTACCTGTCTTGGTATAGGTGAGCTTCCCCGTGTTTCCTACGAGCGTGTCATCCCCGACAAGACCCTGTCACTGCGTGAAGGTGCGATACAGGTAAACGGCTTTAAGACTATGGATGAGTTCACCTGGACAGGCCCCGTTATACTTGAGGTTGGTAAGAAATACGGTTTTGACCTTGATACCAAGATATGCGACTATTCTCCCGAGGCTCTTGAGGTAATGCTCTACGGTTGCGATGAAAAGATCAACGTAGTACGTTATTTTGACGGTGTGGCTCACCCTGCAAAGGATGTAAAATACGACGGTATAATCAACATCATTCAGCAGAGATACGAGCAGTCTAACAACGAATATTATCAGGAGTTTATAGACGAGGTTCCCTGTCCCAAGTGTAAGGGTATGCGTCTGTCAAAGGAGATACTCAGCGTTACGGTAGGCGGTAAGAATATACACGAGTTCTGCGTTCAGTCGGTGGCAGAAGCAATTAAGTTCGTAGACGAACTTCAGTTTACCGAGACAGAAATGCAGATCGCCCGTGAGATAATCAAGGAAATACGATCAAGGCTTGAGTTTATGATGAACGTGGGTCTTGACTATCTTACCCTCAACCGTAAGGCAGGAACTCTCTCCGGTGGTGAAGCTCAGCGTATCAGACTTGCCACACAGATAGGTTCTTCCCTTATGGGCGTTCTCTACATCCTTGACGAGCCCAGTATAGGTCTGCATCAGCGTGATAACTCTAAGCTCATAGACACCCTCAAAAAGCTCCGTGACGTTGGTAATAGCCTTATTGTTGTTGAGCATGACGAGGAGACCATGCTTGAGTCCGACTACATCGTTGATATAGGTCCCGGTGCAGGTATACACGGCGGTCATATCGTTTCTCAGGGTACTCCCGCTGAGGTTATGGCTGATGAAAACTCTATTACCGGCAGATTCCTCTCCGGTAAAGAAAAGATAGACGTGCCCAAAACAAGAAGAAGCGGCAACGGCAAAACTATAAAGATAGTGGGTGCTAAGGAAAACAACCTTAAAAACGTTGACGTTGAGATCCCCTTAGGCGAGTTTGTATGCGTAACAGGCGTTTCAGGCTCGGGTAAGTCCTCACTTATAAATGCAATACTCAAGCGTTCACTCTCTCATACCCTTAACCGTGCCATAACCTTCCCCGGCAAGCATGACCGCATTGAGGGAACAGAAAATCTGGACAAGGTAATAGATATTGACCAGGCTCCCATAGGCAGAACTCCCAGATCCAACCCTGCCACATATACAGGTGTGTTCACAGATCTAAGAGAGCTTTTTGCTGCTACCCCCGATGCAAAGCAGAGAGGCTATAAGGCAAACCGCTTCTCATTTAACCTTAAGGGCGGACGTTGCGAGGCCTGCGAGGGAGACGGCGTAAAAAAGATAGAAATGCACTTTTTACCCGACGTATACGTTACCTGCGACGTATGTAAGGGACAGAGATATAACCGCGACACCCTCGAGGTAAAATACAAGGGCAAGAGCATATATGACGTCCTTGATATGAGTGTTGAGGAGGCTCTTGAGTTCTTCTCCAGCTTACCCAAGATCAAGCGTAAGCTCCAGACCCTCTTTGACGTGGGCTTGGGTTATATTAAGCTCGGTCAGTCCTCCACACAGCTCTCGGGCGGTGAGGCACAGCGAGTTAAGTTAGCTACAGAGCTCTCCAAGCGCTCTACAGGCAGAACCATATATATCCTTGACGAGCCTACCACAGGACTTCATTCAGCCGACGTAAAGAAGCTGATAGAGGTATTACAGCGTCTTGTTGATACCGGAAACACCGTGGTGGTTATAGAGCATAATCTTGATATGATAAAAACTGCCGACTATATAATAGACCTCGGTCCCGAGGGTGGTGACAAGGGCGGTACTATAGTTGCCACCGGAACACCCGAAGAAGTGGCAAAGTGTAAGAAATCCTATACGGGACAGTATCTCAAAAAGATATTGAAATAAGGCGGTAAATTACCGCCTTATTTTAATATCTCTCTGATTATATATCTGGGCCTATGCTTGGTCTCGCCGTATATCTTACCGATATACTCCCCTATAACACCGAGACATAATATTTGTAATCCGCTGAGAATACCGATTGCAGACATCATTATCCCATATGAACCCTCACAAATAAACGATACTATCAATGATACGGTGCATATCAGAAAAATTACCGTTCCAAGAAAGGTTATAAATCTCAAGGGTTTAACGCTACATGAAGTTATGCCGTCTACAGCAAAGGAAAGCATTTTTCTTAACGGATATTTTGACTCGCCCATACAACGCTCATTGCGCTCATAATAGGATATATCTGTTTTATATCCGAGTTGCGGAACTATACCTCTAAGAAAAACATTGATCTCCTTATATTCGCTTAAAGCGTCAAGCGTTCTGCGGTTCATCAAACGGCAGTCTGCGTGATTGAATACTATCTCAACTCCCATTATGTTCATAAACTTATAAAAACCCTCTGCCGTAGCTCTCTTAAAGAAACTGTCCTTGGCTCTTGAACTGCGGACTCCATATACGATATCTGCACCTTTACCATACTTTATCAGCATATCGTCTATAACATTTATATCATCTTGCAGATCTGCATCCATACTTACAGTGATATCACAATATTCCTTGGCATACATTAATCCTGCCAACAGCGCGTTTTGATGCCCTCTGTTTCTTGACAGATCTATCCCTGTAAAGATAGGGTCTGATTTATGTAACTCGGTTATTAACGTCCACGTCCTGTCCCGTGAGCCGTCGTTTACAAAGACAACCCTGCTGTCACTGCTTATACTTCCTTTTTCTATCAGTATATACAGCTTATCCCTCACACACTCTGCCGTTAGGGGTAATATCTCCTCCTCGTTGTAACAAGGGATAACTAAATATAATACGGGAATACCGTTATTCATTTTCTCTGCGCTCCTTCTTAAACAATACTAAATACTCAACACCGAGAACAGCTACGCATAATATGATATATCCTGCCATACTGTACAAAGACCTCGGCTCGGTATTTAACACTTCGAACATCATATCGCCCGTTTCTTTTTTACCGTTTAGGTACAGCTCACCCTTGGGATAATAATCGAATCCTTCCTTGTACGATATATATATCTGTACGCCCTCATCAGTGTCGGTACTTAGTCTAATACTGTACTTACCCTCGGTATAGGCATCATCGAATTTAATACTTGTATACTTACCGTCATTAAGCTCCGAAAATTTGATATCCTTTTCATAGACTATTTCGGAACCGTCCCTGATAAGCTCTAATTTATATATACCGTTGGGAGAAGCATTCTCTGTTTTGAACTTTAATCTCAGCTCGTCAAAATCTCCGTATAGGTCAAGAGTCTGAGTCAACACGGTATCTTTGTCAAGAGAAATACATTTTACCTTCTTGACAGTATCCTTCGCTATTATATTGCTTCTGTCTTCTACCTTCATACAGGTAAAGATACCTATACAGAGAGCAACAGCCGTAACAGCCGCAACTGTGTATTTGATATAACGTATCGGCTTACTACTGAGATCATAGCTGTATTCGGGAGCATAGGCACAAAGTATTATCATCCACGGCAAAAAGGACAATCCGTATCTGGGACATACCTCCCACGCCAGATAGAAGATTACTGCACCGAACATAGCAATGGCTATGACCGAATATCTGTTTTCCCTTAACAATCTCAGCAGAGCGGATATACAAAGAACTAATACACCTATCTTATTTACCTGCAGTATGTAGTTCAAGACTATATTTTCATCCTCGATCAGATATCTGTATATTCTGTTGTAGTTTCCGCTAAGCTCCAGATATTTCTGATAGCTGTAATCACCCTTTGCCCACACAGCGTTTATCTTTCCCACCGCAAGCTTGAGAGTTCCGTCGAAGCCGAGTTCCTTCAGTCTGTTCCTTATCTCGTTGATATTCAGCTCCGTTCTTTCCTCCTTGTTTTCGGCACTGTAGCTCATATCATAATCCGATTGACTGTAATATCCTCCGCTTTTTTCGTTTACACCCATCATAATCCAATGAGTAATAGGAAATTCCTTCGACGGATCGTTTTCGGTAAAAAACTGCACTTCAAGCGAGTTTATCACCGTTAATGTCAGCACAGCTGACAGAAGTATAGGAACCATACATTGAACAAAAGCTCTGAACTTTTTCGACAATATCTGATATACGAAATATGCTATAAGTATAAATACCGATACCGCCCTTATCTTATATCCTATAACAGCTATCGCCCCTATTATAAGGGAATAAAATATACTCGTGCCGAGTTTATTTTCTGTTTCATTTTTGATTATCAAATAAAACAGTAATGCCGCAAAAGGCAACATAAGTATGTCGGTATAATAATAAGGTGCGTAAAGATAAAAAATCGGGGATAGTACGCATATAAACAAACATACCAACGCTTTGTGTCTGTTCGTTATCAGCTTTACAGCCTTGTATGTTAAAAGACTCGTTATACTGACAGATATACTGCTTAAAAAACCGAAAACAATATCCGTATGTTCCGGAGATATTCTGCTGACCCAGTATAAAAACATCAGCAAAAACTTGTTGTTTGGATATACCGAATAATAGTTATCGTTCAATATTCTACCCGTTTCTCTCAAGCTGTTTATTTCGGTGAGTATATGTATCAGATCCACCTGCGGTATACTGCTGACGACCTGCGTAACTAAAAACAGTAATAAAAACTGGCATATCAGTAGGATGGCTACAAGTATGTTCTGCCTTTTCTCATTAAGAGTAATGGCAAAACGGTAAAGCTTAATAACAAAAAATAAATATATCAGAGAACCCGTTATCAACAAAACAGGGTTCAAAGTATCATAACTTCTGTTAGTGTAGAAAAAGCAAGCCCCGATTAAAGCGATCGTAAATACTGCTATCGTGATTAAAAGTATTGTCTTATAAATATACTTAAATATATTGTTGACGACCTTTTTCATTTTCTCCCCCATTTCGATAATATAATATACTCACCGACAAGCCAAGTCAATCGATTTAACGCTATCTTAAGGTAACATTAAATAAATCTTAAGATATGACAAACAATCACTCAAACGGTATAAGACATCATAGTTCATTTTGAAATAACCATTTTTGTATTTCTATGAGAGCAATAATATCAGTTATTTGTTTAAATATCCCGTATCGGGATATTTTAATTATACCATTATGGGATAATTATGTCAATGGGGGATTTGATGAGATTGAAGGAACTAAGAAAAAAGAAAAATATATCTCAGCTTAAGTTAGCACTTGACCTTAACACAAATCAGAACACTATAAGCAGATACGAGACGGGAGAAAGAGAACCCGGAATAATGGAATTGATAAAAATTGCAGATTATTTCAACGTATCGGTAGACTATCTTCTTGAACGTACCGACAAACCTGAAATGAACAAATAATATAAAGAAACGAGCAAAAATTAATTTGCTCGCTTCAGACCACTGACAAACCCACCGATTTTTCGGTGGGCTTGTCAGTGGTCTATAAACGGTGGTTTTTAACCACCGTTTTCTATATTGTTCATTGCTTTTCCGAACTGGAAGAAGAAAAGTATTGCCGTAAAGGTCACCGCTATTATATCCGCCACGGGCTCGGCTGTATATACGCCAAGGGTAGGATCGGGGATAATATGAGGCATTATATATATCAGAGGTAAAAGAAGAACGAACTTTCGCACCACCGCCACCGTTACCGAGGACAGAGCCTTGCCCATAGAAACAAAGGTCATCTGGCAGGCTATCTGTATGCCGAAAATTATCATACCGCCAAAGTAGATACGTATAACCCCCGCGGCAAAGTCTATAAGCGCCTTATCCGAGGTGAAAACTGCAGCAAAGGCTCCGGGTATAAGCATAACCAGCGCCCACAGTACCACCGAATAGCTAAGACAGGACACAAGCAGAAGCTTGAAAGTCTTTTTAACGCGCAGGGCGTCCTTTGCTCCGTAGTTGTAACTGAGTATAGGCTGTGCGCCCTGAGCTATCCCCTGCATAGGAAGCATAGCAAACTGCATAACGCTTGTCAGTATGGTCATTGCTCCCACCGCTATATCTCCGCCGTAACCGAGAAGCGAGGAGTTAAAGCATACGGATATGACGCTTTCGCTTGCCTGCATAACGAAGGTTGCAAATCCAAGAGCTATACACGGCAGTATAAGTTTTGGAGATGTTATAAGATTTTTTACTCTTAAGCGCAGTATCGGCTTACGGGAACAAAGAAAGGATACGATCCAGATACAGGACACGCCCTGTGAAATGATGGTAGCAAGAGCGGCACCTCTGACACCCATGTCAAGGGTGTATATAAACAAAGGATCAAGTATAATGTTTGTAACTGCTCCTATAGCCACCGAAACCATAGATATCTTAGTGAAACCTTGGGCACTGACAAAGGAGTTCATACCCAAAGTCAGCTGAACGAAAAGTGTTCCCAAAGCGTAAATATTCATATAGCTTGTCGCATACTCTATTGTGTTTTTGCTGGCACCGAAAGCAAGGAGAAGCTGTCGGTTGAATATAAGCAGAATTACGGTGAGCATTGCGGAAATGATTATCTGCAATCCAAAGCAACCGCCAAGAGTCTTTTCTGCCTTATCCATTTCCCTCTGCCCCATAAATATAGAAGCTCTGGGGGCTCCGCCCGATGCCACGAGAGCGGCAAAGGCGGATACTATCATAATGATAGGCATACATACGCCTACACCTGTGAGAGCCAGATCTCCTTTTTCGGGAATATGACCGATATAGATACGGTCAACTATATTATAGAGCATATTTATAAGCTGTGCCGCAACCGTAGGCACGGCTAACTTAAATAGCAGCTTTCCTATGGGAGCAGTCCCCAACATTTGTTTGTTATCAGTCATTTTCTTATCCTATAGTCATTGATCTCGTTGTGAGATCGGAATATGATTATCTTTTTATCCTTGTATCTTTCGGTCAATTCATAGATATGAGGCAACGCCCTGTTGGGAAAATCCAGTATCCACTCTCTGAATTCTTCATCAAACTCTTCCTCTATCCAAGGCATATCCTCCCGCTTACAGCCAATACGGTTACGTACCCCCTGTAAGCATAGCTCTGTGGGTAGATCAAGCAGAAATACAGTATCGCAATTCTTGAATCTGACCTCAAGTGTGCGGTCATAGTTTCCGTCTATTATCCATTCGTCTTTTTCTAAAATTTCGGTCAACTTACGGTCAAATTCCTCACGGCTGATATTTGTTCTGTCAGGCTTATGCCATATCATATCAAGGTGGAATAAGGGCAAGCCGGTCTCCTCACGTAAGCGTCGGGCAAAGGTAGACTTACCTGCTCCCGGACAGCCGATAACTAATACTTTTTTCATATCATTATCTTAAAAGGACTATGAAATATCATAGTCCTTTATCTAAATATACAGTAATTTCTCCAAATCGGGCACCGCAAAAACAGTTTAATCTCAGTAAGAGTCCCGATTATCGCAGCGGTCCGGCGACCGCTTAATACAGCTTTGCGCCTGCGGGGATATGGTTATCTACCATAAGGAGGTGGAGCTTTTCTTCGCCTTCCTCGGTATGGATAGCGGAGAGAAGCATACCGCAAGATTCGATACCCATCATAGGTCTGGGAGGCAGGTTGGTGATAGCGATAAGGGTCTTACCAACAAGCTCTTCGGGCTCGTAGAACGCATGAATACCGCTGAGGATGGTTCTATCCTCACCTGTACCGTCGTCAAGAGTGAACTGAAGAAGCTTCTTGGACTTCTTAACAGCCTCACAAGCCTTTACCTTAACTGCTCTGAAGTCGGACTTAGAGAAGGTCTCAAAGTCAACACAGTCAGCAAAGAGGGGCTCGATCTCTACCTTAGAGAAATCGATGATCTCGGGCTTAGATTCAACAACTGCAGCCTTTTCTTCCTTCTTTTCCTTCTTGGGAGCATCTGTAGGCTTCATTGTGGGGAAAAGGAGAACGTCACGAATGGAAGCGGAGTCGGTAAGGAGCATTACAAGTCTGTCGATACCAAAACCAAGACCGCCTGTAGGAGGCATACCGTACTCAAGAGCGTTGATGTAGTCATAGTCTACCTCTGCCTTGGTGTCGGGCTCAAGAGCCTTACGGTCTGCAACCTGCTTCTCGAAACGCTGCTTCTGGTCGATGGGGTCGTTAAGCTCGGAGAATGCGTTACCGAACTCGGTAGCGTTGATAAAGTACTCAAAACGCTCGGTGAACATAGGATCCTCGGGCTTACGCTTTGCAAGAGGGCTGATCTCTACGGGGTAATCGTAGATAAATGTAGGCTGAATAAGGTTCTCTTCAACAAATGCATCAAAGAACTCTGCAATGATAGCGCCCTTACTGGGAACCTCGGGAAGCTCAACGTGATGCTTCTTTGCAAGTTCAATTGCTTCTTCATCGGTCTTAACTTCGTTAAAGTCAACACCACTATACTTCTTAACAGCATCAACCATAGTGAGCTTTTCCCACTTGGAGATATCAATAGTATGACCCTGATAGGGAATCTGGAGAGTGCCGCAAACCTTGAGAGTTACGGTCTTCATCATATCCTCAACGAGATCCATCAGACCGTGGTAGTCGGTATATGCCTGATAGAGCTCAATAGAGGTGAACTCGGGATTGTGCTTGGGGTCCATACCCTCGTTACGGAAGATACGGCCTACCTCGTATACACGGTCCATACCGCCTACGATAAGTCTCTTTAAGTAAAGCTCTGTCTCGATACGGAGAACCATGTCCATATCAAGAGTATTGTGATGGGTATAGAAAGGTCTTGCGGACGCGCCTATCTCAAAAGGTGTGAGGATAGGGGTGTCAACCTCAAGAAATCCCTTAGCGTCAAGGAAGTGACGGAGCTCACGAAGGATAAGGCTACGCTTAACGAAGGTGTCCTTAACCTCGGGGTTAACGATAAGGTCAACGTATCTCTGACGGTATCTGGTCTCACGGTCGGTTAAGCCGTGGAACTTTTCGGGCAGAGGAAGAAGGGACTTTGAAAGGAGAGTGATCTCCTGTGCGTGAACAGACATCTCGCCTGTCTTGGTGGTAAACGCAAAGCCCTTGATACCGATAATATCGCCGATATCCCACTTCTTAAACTCGGGGTACATACCCTCGGGGATGTCGTCTCTCTTTACGTATACCTGGATTCTGCCGTCGTTGTCCTGAACATGACAGAAAGCAGCCTTACCCATGATACGGCGGCTCATCATACGTCCTGCGATCATAACGGGAGTCTGACCCGCTTCAAGCTCTGCAAAGTTTTCCTTGATGGTCTTGCTGGTATGGGTAAAATCAAACTTGGTTATTTCAAAGGGATCGTTGCCTGCCTCGCGAAGAGCTGCAAGCTTGTCTCTTCTTATCTGCAGGATCTCGGAAAGGTCCTGAGTTTCAATATTGTTGTTCTGTTCCATTGTTATTACCTTTTATACGTCTTACTTGGATATCTTGAGGATCTCAAGGTGTGCTACACCGCCGGGAGTAGTGAACTCAACGGTATCGCCTACCTTTGCGCCCATAAGAGCACGGCCGATGGGAGAAAGGTCGGAAACCTTATTTTCAAGGGGATTAGCCTCTGTAGAACCTACGATAGCGTACTCAACGTCTTCGTCAAACTCTACGTCATGTACGAGAACGGTGTTACCTACGTTAACAACATCTGTCTTGATGTCGGTATCGCTGATTACCTTAACGTGCTTGAGCATCTCCTCGAGCTCGATGATTCTGGACTCGGTCTTACCCTGCTCGGTCTTAGCCTCGTCGTACTCGCTGTTCTCGGAAAGGTCACCGAAGGAAAGAGCTACACGGATAGCCTCTACGTTGTCCTTACGCTTGACTGTCTTTAAGTATTCTAATTCATCCTGTAATTTCTTAAGACCTTCGGGGGTTACAATAATAGGTTCTGCCATTGTTATATCTCCTTTAATTAATTATCATTTTCAAAGTTTTGTACAGCAGCAATGAGCTGTGTATCATTGTCGTCTGTAAGCTTGTACAGACTGATATCTCTGACATCTTCTGCCATGTCGATATCGATATGCGGTTTAATGCCCACGCCGTCGTAGTTGTCGGAGAAGGGCGGTTTGTACATACGGTAGGTTATACGAAGCGCAGAACCGTTAATAAGCGGTAATATCGTCTGCATACTTCCCTTTCCGTAAGACGTCTTGCCTACGAGAGTGGCAAGCTCATAATCGCTTAATGCCGAAGCAAAGAGCTCTGCGGCACTGGCGGTGTTCTCATTTATCAATACAGCCATAGGAGCCTTAAAGCACTCGGCATCAGAGGTCCTTTGCTGCTCGGTTCCGTCTTTTGCACAGATACGTATGATAGGACCCTCGGGGAGAAGAAAGTCCAGTATATCAACTACACTTTCAAGATCTCCGCCCGGATTGTTTCTTACGTCAAATACAAATCGGGTTGCTCCCTCCTTCTGCAATCTTGCAATCTCAGACTTAAACTGGGAAGGAGTGTTTATATCAAATTCTTCAAGTCGGATAACACCCGTAACACCGTCGGCATGCATACGTCCCTTGGCGTTCTGTTGTGTCACCTTTCGACGGGTAATGGAAAAATCGAGCGTTTTGTCTCCTCTTAAGACAGAAAACTCTGCTATGGTATCGGCCTTACCCGCCATAGCGTCAAGGGCTTCGGTATAGGTCATGTTGGAGGCGTCTTTTCCACCTATAACAGATATAAGATCACCTATCCTTACGTCTGCCTCCTCTGCCGGAGAATGAGGAACAACGTTTACGACCTCGAGCATCCGGTATTCGTCGTTATAGATTACAGAAACACCGATACCAACGCTTTCACCGTTGTTGTCAGCGGTAAATGACTCAACGCGCTGGGCATCCATATACTCGCCGTATCTGTCACCGGTTCCGTATATATAACCGGCTATAAGAGCCTCCTCGAGAGCTTTGTCGTCAAGCTCACCGTAATAATACTGACGGTAAGCGTGATCAAGTGCCTTGAGCATCTCCATGTTCTCTATATTACCCTCATAGCTATTCTGTCCACGGACAAAATTGTAGGTAGCTCCAAAGGTAATAAGAACTGCGATAAGTGCCGATATCAGCATCGCTGATATCAGCACCAAGATCGAAAATCTTTTTTTCATTATAAATTGCCTTTTTATCTGTTTGTGGCGTATTGGAGCCAAAAGCTCCTATATACTACGAACCCCTTACGGAGAAACGTAGTTCTGAGGATTCTGCACCTGGCCGTTTACACGCACCTCAAAGTGGAGGTGGTTACCGCTGGATGAGCCTGTGGTACCCATCTCTGCAATATGCTGACCCTGTTTTACTATCTGTCCTGCCGAAACAAGGAGCTGACTGTTATGCGCATAAAGTGTAGCGTAACCGTCGCCGTGGTCGATAAGACAGTAGTAACCGTAGCTGTAATGATAAGTAGCTATCAGTACCTCGCCTGCGGCAGATGCATAGATGTTTGTGCCGGAGGGCGCAGGAATATCTATACCAAGATGATAGTCGTATCTGCCCCAAAGAGTTCTGGGACCAAAAGGTGAGGAAATTCTTGAATATCCGGGTACGGGCCAAATGAACTTGCCGCCGAATACAGGACGGTACTCGGTAGAGTTGTTCTTGTTTGCCGCCGCCTGCTCCTTAGCTCTCTGTGCAAGAAGGGCTGCGATATCCTTATTAGCCTTGTCCTCGGCTGCCTTAGCCTTTTTGTACTCGGCCTCAAGAGCCACCTGGTCGGACTGAAGCTTTTCTATATAAGCAAGAGTGTTGTCTATCTGCTTTTTAAGATCTGCTTCCTTGTTGATAAGAGAAGTTTTGGTCTCTTCCTGAGACTTTTTTGTCTCCTCAAGAACGTGCTTTTCTTCCTCAAGAGACTTAAGGGAATCCTGAAGATCCTGCATAAGCGAACGGTCAAAGTCGAGCATACTGCCCACACGCTCAACCGTCATAAGGAAATCAGCAAAGCTCTTGGACTCAAATATCATCTCAAGATAGCTTGCGTTACCCTCCTCGTAGGTAAAGCGAAGACGCTCTACCATTATATCGTATTTCTGAGCAATCTTTTCTTCGAGGGCGGTGATCTCTTTACCCTTATCATCGATCTTTACGGTATACTCCTCGATAAGGAGCTTTGTAGCGTCGATCTCGTTCTGGGTGGAGAGCACAAGAGAGTCAAGATATTCCTTCTGTCTTTCCTGCTCTGCTTCGTTATTCTTTGCAGCTTCAAGCTTTTTCTTGAGCTCAGCCTGCTCGTTCTGGAGAGAGTCTATCTTGTCCTCAAGAGCCTTCTCTGCTTCCTTGCTGGTATCCACCGCATAAACGTCGGTACCGTAAGGAATAGCAACGAACACCATAACAAACGCCATTAAAACAGCTGTTATAGCCTTGATTAAATTTGTTTTCTTCATGTTTTGCCTCCTTTAAGCCTTAAGATGCTTGGAAAGCGAGATAGACGTACCTATGATACCTGTGATGATACCTACTGCAGCGAAGCCTATGAGAAGAACGTTCTGAAGCTCGGTGAAGGGTACTATGTCTATCATACCGTAATTAACGCTTACTGCATTATATACCGCACGGTATAAGAAATATTCTATACCGAAAGCAATAGCGGAAGAAACGACACCTATGATGATACCCTCCATAACGAAGGGAGTGGTAATAAACCATTTTGTTGCGCCTACGTAGCGCATAATGGAGATCTCCTGCTTGCGGGAATGTACCGCCAGCTTGATGGTGTTGATGATAACAAATACGCTGACAAGGAAAAGTATTGCCAAGAACCACATAAAGATAAATACTATGCTGTTCTTAAGACCCTCGATAGTCTCTGCAAGGTCGGCTCTGCACTGTACCTTGTGTACACCCTCTATCTGTTCAAGCTCCATCTGGAGAGAAGCTACCTTGTTGTTGTCCTCATACTGGATAACAAAGGTGTCGGGATAGGGGTTAATGCCGGTTTCGTCCATCTGATCAAAGAGGTCGGTAAAGTCGGAGTACTTCTGTCTCTCCTCGATAAGTACCTCTTCCTTGGTTATAAGGGTTACAGCCTCTTCGTTTACGTTATCCATAAGACGGATACGTCTGCCGATAGAGTCTACATCCTCGTCGGTAAGGTCTGTATCACAGTAAGCTACTATCTCGTTAAGAGATCCCAACTGATCAAGGTTGTGATCGATGTTATATACCAAGAGCGCAAAGCTACCCATTACGGTAAGACAGGACATGAGCACCGCTATAGATGCTACAGTCATCATTCCGTTACGGAAAAGGCTCTTGAATGCCTGGGAGATAAGATAGCCCAGACTGTATCTGCTTCTCTGCTTCTTACTCATCGAACATACCTCCTACCTTGTCATCAACAACGTGACCGTCCTTGATGGTAATAACTCGCTGCTGGAAGTAGTCAACGAAGTTCTTTTCGTGAGTAACCACGATAACTGTTTTACCGTGCTTATGTATCTTAATAAGCAGGTTCATTATCTCAAGACTGAGCTTGGGGTCGATGTTACCTGTAGGCTCGTCTGCAATAATAATGCTGGGGTTGTTGGCAAGCGCACGGGCAAGCGCAACACGCTGCTGCTCACCGCCTGAAAGCTCGCGGGGGAAGAACTTTGCCTTATCCTGAAGGTTTACTATACTGAGGATAGTAGGTACACGGCGGTTGATGTCTCTTGTAGGAACACCGATAGCGCGCATAGCAAAGGCTACGTTCTCAAAAACAGTCTTATTGGGGAAAAGTCTGAAATCCTGGAACACGATGCCGAGATTTCGTCTGTAATAGGGGATCTTACGGTTAGGAGTCTTCTTAAGATCGTAACCGTCGACTATAAGAGTTCCCGAGGATATCTTTTCCTCTCGGAAAAGGGTCTTGAGCATGGTGGATTTACCTGCGCCCGACTCACCTACTATAAATACGAACTCTCCATCTTCAATTTTAAGACTGACATCATCGAGAGCAAGTGTACCGTTGGGGTACTTCTTGCAGACGTTCTTGAATTCAATCATATTTTTGCCTCCTTTAGGCGTTTATCAGAACTTGACGGGCTTGGATGTGAGATATTTCTTAACCATGAGCGCTACCTTGAAGGTGATAGCATGCTCAAACTCGCGAAGATCGAGTCCGGTAAGCTTGCGGATCTTTTCAAGTCTGTATACAAGGGTGTTTCTATGTACAAAAAGCTTACGGGAGGTCTCGGAAACGTTGAGGTTGTTTTCAAAGAAGCACTGGATAGTCATCAGTGTCTCGCTGTCAAGGGACTCAAGAGAACCTTTTTTGAATACTTCCTGCAAAAACATCTCACAAAGTGTGGTAGGCAGCTGATATATAAGTCTGCCGATACCAAGGTTTTCGTAGCTGATAATGTTCTTTTCGGTATCAAACACCTTGCCTACTTCAAGAGCAACCTGTGCTTCCTTGTAGGAACGGGCAAGATCCTTGATGTTGTCTACCGCTGTACCTATACCGATAGCAACACGGGTATAGAACTCGGAAGAGAAGGTGTCTGCCATAGTATGAGCTATCTTCTCTACCTCGCGGGTATCATAGTTTGCCTTGACCTCACGGACAAGGACGATATCGTTCTCACCAACACTGATAACGTAGTCCTTACTTTTGTCAGGGAACATGTTCTGCACCATATCAAAGGGAACAACGTCTACCTTACCGAAGAACTTAATAAGATAAACTATTCTTGAAACGTCGGTGCTGAAATGCAGTTCCTTGGACTTAATATAGATATCACTGGGGAGAATGTTATCAAGAATGATATTCTTGATGAAAGAGCTCTTATCATACTTCTCGTCATAAAGGCTCTTTATGTTGTTGAGGGTAATGGCAAGCACCAGAGAGTTCTTCTCTGCTACCTCGTCGGTGCCTTCAACAAATACGATATATTCCGACTTAACTGCGTTACCTATAGGACGGTAGGTGTAACCCTCGTAACGGATCATATCACCTGCATAAGAGAGCTCTTCGCGAACACCCTGACGGGTCTCACCTATACCTGAAAGCTCGCTTGCGGCAATAACGATACCATTTTCGTCTACAATGCCGATAACACGGTCAATGGCTTCCTTCATCTGCTGAATTATACCTTGAAACAGTCTGTTGGACATATAAAGACTTCCTCCGAAATCATAATTTGTATACGTTGATTTGTGAAAAATCACAATACTCAAAAGCTAACTGAAGGCCATAGGGTCTATGCAGGTAGCCAACTTTCACAGTTTTAGCTTCGGAATACTGTACAATTATACCACAAATTAGTCAATATGTCAAACACACTTGCCACTTTTTATAGAATATTAACAATTCACAAATAACGGCAAATTACACAAAGGTTTTCAAACCGTTCTAAATAAAACCAAAGAAACCCGCTAAAAGCGGGTTTCTGCTATATTATTTAGCGGCACACTGGATAGTAAGAGTATCTCTCTGGCTCTTTATCACCTCTTCGGTACAGATGAGAAGGCCTGTCTTGCCGTCGATCTCGTCGATAAAGTCGGTGATATGGTTGTTTGCGGGAGTCTTGCCCTCGATAAACTCCATTGCAGGAGCATAATCAAGATATGCCTCAACACCGTTCTTGCCGTCCTCAGCAAAACGGATCATACCCTTAGTACCCCAGATAAGGAACTGCCAGTAGTAAGGAACACCGTACTCGATATGGCAGGGTGCGGCATAGCTTACGTCTGCCATAAGACCGCAACCGCCGTCAAGCTCTACCATAAACTGTGCGCAGTCCTTAAAGTTGGGCTGCTCGGTAGCAAAAGCGTTCCAGGTTCTTGCTGCAGTTACGTTCTTAAGGGTCTTGCCTGTAAGGTACTCAACAAGGTCAACACCGTGGATGGAGATATCGTTGATAACACCCTCGTGCTTGCCCTCTTCAAAGTACCACATAGGTCTGTTGCCATAGTCAAGGCCGTGCTGACCGTTAAAGGAGATTGCGTGGATCTCGCCAAGCTTACCTGAATCGATAAGCTCCTTTGCTATAGCGGTATAGGGGGAATAACGGAGGCTGAGCATACAACCTACCTTTAAGTTCTTTTCCTTAGCTAATCTCTCGATCTCGTCAAGCTCTGTAAGGCTGGTACAGATAGGCTTATCCGCCATAACGTGCTTACCCGCCTTAAGAGCTGCGATAGCAAGTTCGCCTCTTCTGCCGTAGTAGTCGCCGATAGCAACGATATCAGCATCAGAGTTAAGTACATCCTCAAAAGAAGCGTAGTTAAAGTCTACACCGTGGTTATCGGTAGCAGCCTTACGTGCTGCCTCGTCCTCTTCCCAACAACCGGTAAGCTCGATTGCGTCGCACTCCTTAACCTGGTTGTAAAGCTGGAATATATGTCCGTGTCTAAATCCTGCAAAAGCTATTTTCTTCATTACTTAGTACCGCCTGTTACGTAGAATCTGTCCTCAACGCCTTCCTTGGGCTTGGATGTAGCTACACGCTCCATAAGCTCGTTATAGAACTCGTCGTGGGGGAAGTTATTAAGGTCTACCCACTTAGCACCGTTCCATGCGGAGTGATACATAGCGTTAGACATAGTAAGCTCGTTGATAGCCTCATAGCCGGGAGAGAGAAGCTCGGTTCTGCCTGTAAGAAGCGCATCTGCAAAATCCTTGAATACGCCGGAATAATCATCTTCTACCTGAGGAACCTCTACCTCGATTCTCTTTCTGGGAGGCTCTTCGTCGTTGTGAGCGGCATTCCACTCACGCTCAGATACCTCAAGCTTGTCAAAGAAGATCTTGCCGTTCTCCATAACAACACGACCCATATCGCAGGAGATATCCATACGGTTTGTACCGGGAGTTTCGCCTGTACCGGTAAGGTAAACACCTGTGGTACCGTTGTTATACTTAAACATAGCAGAGATATCGTCGTCAACCTCGATATCATAGTACTTACCGAAGGATACGTCTGCCATAAGAGAGTCGGGAGTACCGAACAGCCACTGCCAGAGATCAAGCTGATGAGGACACTGATTGATAAGCGCACCGCCACCCTCTGTTGCCCAGGTGGAACGCCATCCTGCGCTATCGTGGTATGCCTGAGGACGGTACCACTGAGTAGCAAGCCATGTGATACGCTTGATATGACCAAGCTCACCGGAAGCAACAAGCTTCTTTAAGGTCTGATATACAGGAAGACCTCTGAGACAGAAGTTAACTGCAAGGAGCTTGCCTGTTCTCTTCTGTGCATCAAGCATCTCGTTTACCTGCTTGGTATAAACGCCTGCAGGCTTTTCGCAAAGAACGTGGAGACCGTGCTCCATAGCACTGATAGCGAGTTCGGGATGTACGTAGTGAGGTGTTGCGATGGTTACCGCATCACAGAGACCGCTCTTATAAAGATCCTCTGCCTTTTCGAACTGAGGAACACCGGGAAGCAGTTCAGCAGCAACCTCAAGCTTCTTGGGGTTGATATCGCATACGGCGGTGATCTCCATACCGGGAACCTTGCCCTCGGTGATGAAGTTATAATGGGTATGACCCATGTTACCGAAACCAACAATACCAATTCTTATCTTTTCCATTGTATATAGTTACCTTTCGTTTGTTTTCATAGATATAATAATGATAGCACACAGCTATAAATTTGTCAATCAAAAATCTTTAATTCCCTGCCGTCATAGCATACATTACTATGCCTTATCCCCCATTTTCGGATATAACAAAGTCTGCCCTTTGTCCTATCCCATACCAAAGAGCTTCTGTGGCGGCGCACACATTCTGAATCCTTATACAATCTCGCCTCGGTTATGACCGACAGGGTCTCTTCATCCTCATAGCACACCGACGAGGATAGCATACCGACGAGCTTACTCTTCTCCGCCCTTTTTACAAAAATCTCGGATAATTTCTTATAGTATTTATCTATACGCTTGTTTTCGGTCACGGGGTATCGCACCGAGACGTAGCCGATACGTAGTTTGCCGTCTGTTATCTCGGTTCTTTCAAATATTTCATTCATTTTATCACCTATATATGATATGAATGAAATGATTGGTTTATATATTACAAGTAAAAATATAAGGCTTTTGTCCGAAGACAAAAGCCTTTAGTTATTATTCTTCAAAAGCTACTACCTGACCGAGCTCGTCAGACTTAAATGCAGCCTCCATAACCTTCATTACACGCATAACCTCGTGAGGCTTAACGATAAGCTCAGCCTTGCCGTCGATAACATCACAGAAGTTACGGTAATAATCGTATACGTCAGCGGTAGGTCTATCTATCTCGTACTCGTCAACGGTGATAGAATCACGGGGTGCCATGGTCTTGGTAAGACCTGCGCCTGTCTGTACGGGAATAACGTCACTTTCGTGCCAGTGCTTACAAACGGTAACCTTTGCCTTCTCACGCCAGTCGGTAATAAGAGCAGTGCCCTTGTCGCCCTGCATATAAAGTCTGGGAAGCGCGATAAAGTTATACGTACCTGTTTCGATATAAGCCTGTGCGCCGTCCTCAAAGTAAATGAAGAGCTTGTAGCCGTCGTCTACCTCAAAGTTGGTGGTATGGATAAACTTACAGTAGATACCTGTGATCTTCTGCTTAAAGAGCTGAAGTGCCTGGTCGATAAGATGTACGCCCCAGTCAAGAAGCATACCGCCGCCGTGCTCCTTCTCGCCTCTCCAGTCGCTGGGAATACCGCGGGAACCGTGGATACGGGACTCGTAGTTAAATACCTTACCGATCTCGCCGGAGTTCCAGATCTGCTTCATACCGAGGAAGTCAACGTCCCAACGTCTGTTCTGATGAACGGAGAATACGCAATTATTCTTTTCTGCAGCCTCTACCATCTGTGCAAACTCATCGCTTGACATAGCAACGGGCTTTTCACAGATAACGTGCTTGCCTGCGTTAAGAGCCTTTACAACGGTGCCGAGGTGGTCGTCGTTAGGAATAGCAACGGTGATTATATCAACTCTGTCGTCTGCTAAAACGGCATCAAGGGAATCGTATGCAAAGATACCTCTGGAGCGAGCAAGCTCGGACTTAGCGGGATCTATATCATAGATACCGAGAAGGTTAACAACACCCTTTTCTATAGCCTTTGCAACGTGATATCCGCCGCCCATTCCGCCGTAACCAACGACAACTAAATTCTTCTTTTCCATAATAAATAACCTTTCGTAAAAACGGTTTACAGTTGAGTTTATTATATCATATTCATAATGAATGTCAACCTTTTTGAAAAAAATAAACCGCAGTTTTCACTGCGGTTTATTTGCATTTTTAGAATAATCCACTGATTCTGCCGTTGTCATCAACGTCGATCTTTTCTGCTGCGGGAACCTTGGGAAGTCCGGGCATAGTCATAATGTCACCTGTCAGAACTACCACAAAGCCTGCGCCTGCGCTGATCTTAACGTTCTTTACAGTTACGGTAAAGCCTGTAGGCGCGCCGAGCTTGGTCATATCGTCAGAGAAGGAGTACTGTGTCTTTGCCATACAAACAGGGCAAGAGCCAAAGCCAAGCTCAGTAAGCTTGTCAAGCTGTTTCTTTGCAGCAGGCATAATTGTGATGCCGTCACCGCCGTATACCTTCTTAACTACCTTCTCGATCTTCTCCTCAAGGGTATCAGCATCATCATAGCAGAAGGTAAAGTCACCCTTCTCTTCTTCGCAGAGACGTACAACCTCTTCTGCAAGAGCCTCGCCGCCCTTGCCGCCTTCTGCCCATACGGTAGAGAGAACTACGTTTACACCCAGTTCCTTACACTTCTCGATAACCAGATTTATCTCGGCATCGGTATCGGTGGGAAAACGGTTTACTGCGACTACAGAGGGGAGCTTGTAAACATCCTTGATGTTGGAAACGTGACGAAGAAGATTGGGAAGACCCTTTTCAAGAGCTTCAAGGTTCTCGGCGTTAAGCTCGGTCTTTGCAAGACCGCCGTGCATCTTGAGCGCACGAACTGTTGCAACGATAACAACCGCAGAGGGTGTGAGACCTGCAAAACGGCACTTGATATCAAGGAACTTTTCGGCACCAAGATCAGCGCCAAAGCCTGCCTCGGTGATAGCATAGTCAGAGAGCTTCATTGCCATACGGGTAGCGGTAACAGAGTTACAGCCGTGGGCAATGTTAGCAAAGGGACCGCCGTGCACAAATGCGGGAGTACCCTCAAGAGTCTGAACAAGGTTGGGCTTAAGAGCATCCTTAAGAAGAGCTGTCATAGCGCCCTCTGCCTTAAGCTGACCGCAGGTAACAGGCTTTTCGTCGTAGGTATAGCCTACGATGATCTTAGAGAGTCTTTCCTTCAAGTCGGAAATAGACTTGGAAAGGCAAAGAACTGCCATGATCTCACTTGCAACGGTGATGTCGTAACCGTCCTCACGGGGTACGCCGTTTACACGTCCGCCAAGACCGTCTGTTACAAAGCGAAGCTGACGGTCATTCATATCAACACAGCGTTTCCATGTGATACGGCGGGGATCGATGTTAAGGGAGTTACCCTGATAGATGTGGTTATCAAGCATAGCGGCAAGCAGATTGTTTGCCGCGCCTATAGCGTGGAAGTCACCTGTAAAGTGAAGGTTGATGTCTTCCATGGGCACTACCTGTGCCCAACCGCCGCCTGCGGCACCGCCCTTGACACCGAAAACAGGGCCGAGGGAGGGCTCGCGAAGAGCAACGGAAACGTTCTTGCCGATACGCTTAAGACCGTCTGCAAGACCGATTGTGGTTGTAGTCTTACCCTCACCTGCGGGAGTAGGGGTTATTGCGGTAACAAGGATAAGCTTACCGTCCTTCTTTGTTTCATCGTTAAGAAGAGAGAGATCAACCTTTGCCTTATACTTACCGTACTGCTCAAGATATTCGTCGGGTACACCTGCTACCTTTGCTATATCGGTAATAGGCTGCATTTCTACAGACTGGGCGATTTCTATATCAGACATGTAAGCCATAGTATTTTCTCCTTAGTTATTGAAATATTTGAATGCGGAGTTGAAGAGGTTCATCTCGTATGTACCCTCTACGTTCTTGTAGAGACCTGTACCGATACGCTCGCTGTGACCCATCTTACCAAGAACACGGCCGTCGGGAGATGTGATACCCTCGATTGCGTGAGCGGAGTTGTTGGGGTTGAATGCAATGTCGTATGTAGCGTTACCATCAAGGTCACAGTACTGAGTAGCGATCTGACCGTTAGCAGCAAGCTTAGCGATAAGCTCGTCGGAGCCAAGGAATCTACCTTCACCGTGGGAGATCGGTACTGTGTAAACCTCGCCTGCCTTTGTACCCATGAGCCAAGGAGACTTGTTAGAAGCGATTGCTGTACGAACAAGCTTGGACTGGTGGCGTGCGATGGTGTTAAATGTAAGTGTGGGGCAGTTTTCATCGGTGTCGATGATCTCGCCGTAAGGTACAAGACCGAGCTTGATAAGAGCCTGGAAACCGTTACAGATACCAAGCATCAGACCGTCACGGTTGCGAAGGAGCCCGTGAACTGCATCCTTAACAGCCTTGTTACGGAAGAATGCGGTAATGAACTTACCGGAGCCGTCGGGCTCGTCACCGCCGGAGAAACCGCCGGGGATAGCGATGATCTGTGCGTTCTCAGCCTGCTTTGCAAAGTAATCTACACTATCTGCAATGCCCTGAGCGGTAAGGTTCTTGATAACGATGATCTCGGTGTCAAGACCTGCGCGCTGTGCAGCCTTTGCGGTATCAAACTCACAGTTAGTACCGGGGAATACGGGGATAAGTACCTTAGGCTTGGTAACCTTGGTACGAACCTGAGGATAGGACTCTGCGTTGAATCTGTAGTTCTCAGGCTTTTCGGTATTGAAATCAATATTGCAACGGTAAACGTCCTCAAGCTTACCTTCGTAGAGCTTATTGAGACCGCAGAGGCAAACCTTTTCGTCACCGAGGGAGATAACACCCTCCTCTACGGTGTAACCGAGAGTTTCGCCAACCTCTGTGCTGTCTACCATCTCAAGGATGAATGCGCCGTAGTTGTAACCGAAGATGTCAGCCACGGTCATAGCGTCATCGTACTTGAAGCCGATGCCGTTACCGATAGCCATCTTGTATACAGCTTCTGCAATACCGCCGAGAGTAGGAGTATAAGCAGCTGCAACCTTACCTGCACGAACAAGCTCAGCAACCTTGTTGTAGTTTGCAATAAGGCTGTCAGTCTTGGGAAGGTGGTTTTCGTCATACTCGGTGCGAAGGATCGCAACTCTGTGACCTGCAGACTTAAACTCGGGAGAGATAATATTCTTTATATCGTCTGTTGTAACAGCGAAGGAAACGAGGGTAGGAGGAACGTCCAGCTTCTCAAAGCTACCGGACATAGAGTCCTTACCGCCGATAGAACCGATGCCCATGTTCTTCTGAGCCTTGAATGCACCGAGAAGTGCAGCAAGAGGCTTGCCCCAACGCTTTGCGTCTGTACCGGGCTTTTCAAAGTATTCCTGGAAGGTGAGGTATACGTCCTCGTAGGAAGCACCTGTAGCGATAAGCTTGGAAACAGACTCAACTACCGCAAGGTATGCACCGTGGTAGGGAGACTTTTCGGTAATAAAAGGATTGTAACCCCAGGACATAAGAGATACTGTAGAGGTATCGCCTGTCTCTGTGGAGATCTTGTTAACCATTGCCTGGATGGGAGTAAGCTGATACTTACCGCCGAAGGGCATAAGAACTGTGCCTGCGCCAATGGTGGAGTCAAATCTTTCGGAAAGACCGCGCTTGGAGCAGGTGTTAAGGTCGGAAGCAACTGCCTTGTAGTTATCGGTGAAGCTGCCTTCAACCTTTTTGCAATAGCACTCAGGCTTTGCGGGAGCTATATCAATGTGCTTGGAAGCACCGTTACTGTTAAGGAATTCACGGGAGAGGTCAACTATAGCCTTGCCGTTCCAGTGCATTACAAGACGGGCTTCCGCCTGAACCTTTGCTACAACTGTAGCCTCAAGGTTTTCGCTGTCAGCAAGCTCACAGAAACGCTCAACGTCCTTTGCCTCAACTACAACAGCCATTCTCTCCTGAGACTCGGAGATAGCAAGCTCGGTACCGTCAAGACCGTCGTACTTCTTGGGAACTGCATTGAGGTCGATCACAAGACCGTCAGCTAATTCTCCGATAGCAACGGATACACCGCCTGCGCCGAAGTCGTTACAACGCTTGATAAGCTGAGAAGCTTCTTTGTTTCTGAAGAGTCTCTGGAGCTTACGCTCTTCGGGAGCGTTACCCTTCTGAACCTCTGCACCGCAGGATTCAAGAGACTGGAGATTGTGAGACTTGGAGGAACCTGTAGCGCCGCCACAGCCGTCACGGCCTGTTCTGCCGCCAAGGAGAACTACGATATCGCCGTCCTCGGGTCTCTCACGGCGTACGTTCTCAGCGGGAGCAGCTGCGATAACCGCACCGATCTCCATACGCTTAGCCGCATAGCCGTCGTGGTATATTTCGTCAACCTGACCGGTTGCAAGACCGATCTGGTTACCGTAGGAGGAGTAACCTGCAGCTGCAGTTGTTACGAGCTTACGCTGAGGAAGCTTACCCTCCATGGTCTCGGAGATGGGCTTGGTGGGGTCAGCCGCACCTGTTACACGCATAGCTGCGTAAACGTAGCTACGTCCGGACAGGGGGTCACGGATAGCACCGCCGATACAGGTAGCAGCACCGCCGAAGGGCTCGATCTCGGTAGGATGGTTGTGTGTTTCGTTCTTGAAGAGTAAGAGCCACGGTTCACGCTTGCCGTCGTGCTCAACGTCGATCTTAACTGTACAAGCGTTGATCTCCTCAGACTCGTCGAGCTTTTCAAGCTTGCCTTCCTTCTTAAGGTATCTTACCGCAAGGGTAGCGATATCCATAAGACATACGGGCTTTGTTCTGCCAAGCTCTTTACGTGTATTTATATAGTCGTTATATGCTTCCTCAAGCAGAGCGTCCTCAAACTTAACGTTATCGATCTCGGTTAAGAATGTGGTGTGTCTGCAGTGGTCGGACCAGTATGTATCGATCATACGGATCTCGGTGATAGTGGGGTTACGACCTTCGGTACGGAAGTAGTCACGGCAGAAACGGATGTCGTCAAGGTCCATTGCAAGACCGAGGTCAGCCATAAGCCCAGAAAGAGACTTGTCGCACATATCGATAAAGCCGTCAACTGTTGCTACCTCTGTGGGGATTTCATAGTTTACCTTGAGGGTCTCGGGCATATCAAGGGTTGCCTCACGAGCCTCAACAGGGTTGATAACGTACTTCTTGATCTTAGCTACGTCATCAGCGGTAAGTGTACCCTCAAGAGCGTAAACTCTTGCAGTACGGATAAGAGGTCTCTCGCCCTGAGAGATGATCTGGATACACTGAGCCGCAGAGTCTGCGCGCTGGTCATACTGACCGGGCAGATACTCGGTAGCAAATACTACACCGTCCATCTCGGGAAGAGTCTCAAAGGTATCGTCAAGCTGGGGCTCGGAGAATACGGTGTTAACCGCATAATCAAAGAGATCCTTTTCGATACCCTCGCAGTCATATCTGTTAAAAAGTCTTACCTTGGTAAGGCCCTCGATACCGAGCAGAGACTTTGCATCGGAGAGAAGGGCTCTTGCCTCGTTGTCAAGACCTGTTTTCTTTTCTACAAAAATTCTAAATACCATAAATTTCACCTTATTTCAGCGCATCAAGTGCACGTTTTCCGATATCGCTTCTGCGATATGCGTTTTCAAAATGAACCTTGTCGGAATATGCGTAAGCTTCCTTAACTGCAGTCTCAAGTGTGTCGCCGATAGCAACTACACCGAGAACTCGTCCGCCGCCTGTAACAACCTTGCCGTCAGCAAACTTGGCGCCTGCTACGTAAACCTCGCGGTCAGCCTCTCTTTCGGGAAGTGTGATCTCAAAGCCTGTGTCATACTTACCGGGATAGCCGTTAGATGCTATAACAACACAGCAAGCAGAAGCGTCCTTGATCTTTATCATGTCGGAGGTAAGTGTACCCTCACGGCAAGCCTTCATAACAGAGAGAAGGTCGCAGTCAAGAAGAGGAAGAACTACCTGTGTTTCGGGATCACCGAAGCGGCAGTTATACTCGATAACCTTAGGACCGTCCTTGGTCAGCATAAGACCGAAGTAGAGACAACCCTTAAATGCTCTGCCTTCCTTTGCCATAGCATCAACAGTGGGAAGGAATATCTTTTCCATACACTCAGCCGCTACTGCATCTGTATAGTAGGGGTTGGGAGCGATAGTACCCATACCGCCTGTATTAAGACCCTGGTCGTTATCAAGGGCACGCTTGTGGTCCATAGAAGAAACCATGGGAACGCAGGTCTTGCCGTCAACGAAGGCAAGAACAGAAACCTCGGGACCTTCGAGGAACTCTTCGATTACGATAGAGCTGCCGCTGTCGCCGAAAACCTTATCCTCCATTGCAGCCTTGATAGCATCAACTGCCTCCTCGCGGGTCATTGCGATAACAACGCCCTTACCCAGAGCAAGACCGTCAGCCTTGATTACTGTGGGGATAGGAGCTGTCTTGATATACTCAAGAGCAGCCTCAGCATCGGTAAATACTTCATAAGTTGCGGTAGGAATACCGTACTTCTTCATAAGGTTCTTTGAGAATACCTTAGAGCCTTCGATGATAGCCGCTGCCTTGTTAGGACCAAAGCAAGGAACACCAACTGCCTCAAGGGCATCTACACAACCGAGCACCAGAGGATCATCGGGTGCTACAACTGCAAAGTCAATTTTGTTGTCAAGTGCAAACTTAACGATGTTGTCTATATCCTTTGCTCCGATAGCTACAAGCTCGGCATCAGCTGCCATACCTGCGTTACCGGGAAGGGCATATATCTTCTCAATAGAAGAATTTTCTTTTAACTTTTTAATTATTGCGTGTTCACGGCCACCGCCGCCTACGACCATAATATTCATTAATTTATTACCTCTATTTACAGCAATGTCTTATTTCGGGCATCTAAAGAGCAGTTAACTGTGACTGCATGCCCGATTATTCGCTGCAGGCCGGGCCTGCTTAATGATGGAATAATCTCATTCCTGTGAAGGCTATTGCCATGCCGTACTTGTCGGCACACTCGATAACCACGTCGTCACGGATAGATCCGCCGGGCTCAGCAATGTACTTAACACCCGACTTCTTTGCGCGCTCGATATTGTCGCTGAAGGGGAAGAATGCATCAGAACCGAGAGCTACACCGTCGATAGAATCAAGGTATGCTCTGATCTCCTCGTCGGTAAGGGGAGCGGGCTGCTCGGTAAAGTACTTCTGCCAGTTGCCGTCTGCGCAAACGTCCTCTTCGTTACGGTTGATATAACCGTCGATTACGTTGTCACGGTCGGGACGGCCGAGAGTATCCTTGAATGGGAGGTTGAGAACCTTGTCATACTGACGAAGGAACCATGTATCTGCCTTAGAGCCTGCGAGACGTGTACAGTGAACACGGCTCTGCTGACCTGCACCTACACCGATAGCCTGTCCGTCTACTGCAAAGCATACGGAGTTGGACTGAGTGTACTTAAGGGTGATAAGGGAGATGATAAGGTCACGCTTAGCGGACTCGGGAATATCCTTGTTAGCTGTTACAACGTTTGTAAGAAGCTCACGGTCGATCTTGAAGTTGTTTCTTCCCTGCTCAAAGGTGATACCGTAAACCTGCTTGTGCTCGATCTCAGCGGGAACGTAGTTGGGATCGATCTCAACGATGTTGTAATTACCCTTACGCTTGGACTTGAGGATCTCAAGAGCTTCGGGCTCATAGCCGGGAGCGATAACACCGTCAGAAACCTCACGCTTGATCATAAGAGCGGTAGTAACGTCACATACATCAGAAAGCGCTACCCAGTCACCGAAGGAACACATACGGTCTGTACCTCTTGCTCTTGCATAAGCGCAAGCGAGGGGGCTTTCGTCCAGACCTTCGATATCGTCAACGAAACAAGCCTTCTTGAGCTTGTCGGAGAGAGGAAGGCCTACTGCCGCAGAGGTGGGGGAAACGTGCTTAAAAGAAGTAACTGCAGGCAAGCCGAGAGCTTCTTTGAGCTCCTTTACAAGCTGCCAGGAGTTGAAAGCATCAAGAAAGTTGATGAAGCCGGGACGTCCGCAGAGGATCTTGATGGGAAGCTCTGTGCCGTCGTGCATAAAGATCTTTGCAGGCTTCTGGTTGGGGTTACAACCGTATTTAAGTTCAAATTCTGTCATTGATAATCTCCTTACACGTTCTTGTTAATAATAATTTCGGTAGGCTCACTGCCGTCAAGAGGAATCTGACGAACAAAGAGAGAAACCTTGTTATCTTCATTGAGGTTCTCCCAGCAGAGATCTGCAAGTTCCTTTGCGGTGTTGGGAAGAGTTACCTCTTCGGGCTCACCGTAGAAGGAAGGAATGGGATTACCGTCACACTTATATGTATGGATAAAGTGACCGATACCTGCTTCAGAAGCATACTCATAGAAGAAACGCTGACAAACAGGACGTCCGTTTGCGCTCTTTAAGATAGAAAGCTTGTAGGTGAAGTCACCCTCGGCATAGTTTAAGATGCCGGAGATACGGGGAGTAAAGTTGGGGTGGTCGGGCTCGTATTCACGAGTTCTAAGAGACTCCTCAAAGGTCTTACCCTCGTTTACAAAATCGAAAATTGTATTGGTCTGATCACCGTTGGTGATGATGTCGGTCTTACCCTCGTTTGCACTGAGGTAAGGATTGTAGATGATAAGGCTGGGATCAGAGAGCTTGGACTCGTCAAAAGCCTTGGTTCTCATACCGCCGTCAAAACGCTCAAAAATGCGGTTACGGCTGTTTTCGCTACGACCCATAATGAAATATGCAATCATAGCAGACTTGCCGTCAGCAGACTTACCTACAACGATACCTCTGCCGGGATAAGAGTTCTCGGAAAGTAAACTCTTTAAATCAAACATTGCCATTATATTATTCCTCCGAAATTATCTTGTTGCTAACCTTTTCAACTGCGGCGGGCAGGATCTTCCACTCTGCCTCTTCCATAACACGCTTCTGCAGCACCTCGGGGGTGTCACCCTCCTCGATACAAACAGCCTTCTGCATGATTATCTCACCGCCGTCGGGTATCTCGTTTACAAAATGTACTGTAGCGCCTGTTACCTTGACACCGTAGCCCAGAGCCGCCTCGTGAACGCGAAGTCCGTAGAATCCCGCACCGCAGAAGGAGGGGATAAGCGAGGGGTGAACGTTTAATATACGCTTGGGATAACGGGAGGTAAAGTTTTCGCTAAGTATGCACATAAAGCCTGCAAGAACGATAAGCTGAATCTCATTTTCCTCTAAGAGAGAAATGATCTTAGCTTCAAACTCTTCCTGTGTTGTCTTCTTGACTACCGCAGTCTTTATATTTGCCTTTGCGGCACGCTCAAGGGCGTATGCGCCTTCCTTGTTGGATATAACAAGTGCGATCTCGCCGCTGTTTATAATACCTGGGTTCTGTGCATCGATAAGCGCCTGAAGGTTTGTACCGCCTCCCGATACCAGAACCGCTATTTTACATTTGTTATTATTCATTGTTACCGATATTCCTCCATTTCGTGTGATGTGTTCACACTAAACTTAGGGCGTTATTGGCCGCGGCAACTTGCCGCTTAGCAAATTACAACAGGCTCGTCACCCTTGAAGGTCTCGCCGATGATGTATGCATCCTCGCCGTTTGCACGGAGGATCTCGAGAGCCTTGTCAGCGTCTTCCTTAGCTACGACAACGCTCATACCAACGCCCATGTTGAAGGTGTTGAACATATCTCTCTCGGGGATGTTGCCTGTCTTTGCAAGAAGATCGAAGATAGGAAGAACACGAACTGCAGACTTTTCGATCTTAGCACCGAAGCCCTTGGGAAGAGATCTCGGAATATTTTCATAGAAGCCGCCGCCTGTGATGTGGGAAACAGCCTTAACCTTAACCTCATCAAAGAGAGCGAGCATAGGCTTAACGTAGATCTTGGTAGGAGTGAGAAGGGTCTCGCCTACACTCTTGCCGCCAAGCTCTGCAACGGGAACCTTGATGTCGTTCTTCTCAACGTCAAATACCTTACGAACAAGGGAGAAGCCGTTGGAGTGAACACCGGAGGAAGGAAGAGCGATGATAACGTCACCCTCGGTAACGGTGGTCTTGTCTACGATCTTAGAACGGTCAACCACGCCTACGGTAAAGCCTGCAAGGTCGTACTCGTCGATGGGGTAGAAACCGGGCATCTCTGCGGTCTCACCGCCGATAAGAGCCGCACCGGACTGAACACAACCCTCTGCAATACCGGATACGATGTTAGCGATCTTCTCGGGGAAGTTCTTGCCACATGCGATATAGTCGAGGAAGAAGAGGGGCTTTGCGCCAACGCAGATAACGTCGTTTACACACATAGCAACACAGTCGATACCAACTGTATCGTGCTTGTCCATAAGGAACGCCATCTTTAACTTAGTACCAACGCCGTCGGTACCGGAAACAAGCACGGGTCTCTCCATGCCCTTTACGTCAAGCTCGAAAAGACCGCCGAAACCGCCGATGTCACTTACAACACCGCTGGTCATTGTCTTTGCGATATGACTCTTCATTAATTCTACTGCTTTATAGCCGGCGGTAATATCAACACCGGACGCCTTATAGCTTTCGCTGAAACTCTTTTCCATTTTTATATTCTCCCTTAGTTGTATTTTTCGCAAACTTCTTTGTCTGCTGCGTAGATCTTTTCTGTATTAGCTCTTCTCTGTGCATCAAGCTTTGCTGCAAGGTCAGCGTCTGTGATGGCAAGCATCTGGATAGCAAGCAGAGCTGCGTTTGCCGCACCGTTTATTGCAACGGTTGCAACAGGCATACCTGTGGGCATCTGCACTGTAGAGAGCAGAGCGTCCATACCGTCAAAGGTAGAGCCCTTCACGGGAATACCGATTACGGGAAGTGTGGTGTTTGCCGCAAAAGCACCTGCAAGGTGAGCTGCCATACCCGCTGCGCAGATAATAGCACCGAAATCATTTTCACGAGCCTTAAGTGCATACTCTCTTGCAGCCTCGGGGGTGCGGTGAGCACTCATAACTCTTACCTCGTAAGGCACGCCGAAATCCTTTAAGGTATCAACTGCCTTCTCAACTACGGGCAGGTCGCTTGTGCTGCCCATGATGATCGCAACTTTTTTCATTGATCTATCCTCACTTAAATTTTAATCTTTCAAAGCAACCGTCCTTTAGAAAAACAAAAAGGGCAGTCCTATCTTGTGAACAGGACTGCCCAGACGGTCGACATAATATCCACCTTGCTTCCTTGTGGTTTATTCCACTTTTCCGTCAGTTACAAGGTGCTTTTTACTACCCTTTAATTCTATCATAAAGAGGCAGTTAAATCAATGTCGCAAATGTAAACAAAGACAGTCCGTATAAGGATTATTTCTGTTTAGCCACGGACTCACAGTAGATACAGCGGTAAACTCTGTTCTCACGGTCTGTGAGCTTGAACACGTGATCAAGCTCCTGCTCGCAGGAGGTGATACAACGGGGATTCTTGCATTTGATAACATTGGTTATGCTTTCAGGCAGCTCAAGGTGATGCTTGTCAACTATCTCGCCGTCCTTAATTACGTTAACGGTGATGCCGGGATCGATATAACCGAGAGCCTTAAGGTCGAGCTCGATGAGCTCGTCTATCTTGATAATGTCCTTCTTACCCATCTTTCCGCTTACCGCATTCTTGATGATGGCAAGGTGACAGTCAAGTCTGTCAAGCTTAAGTACACGGTATATCTCCATAGCCATACCTGCCTTGATATGGTCGATAACGTATCCGTTCTTGATGGAATCTATATTCATGCCTCTACCTCCAACAGCTTCATAATAAGTGCCATACGGACGTATCTGCCGCAAGCAACCTGCTTAAAGTAACATGCTCTGGGATCATCGTCTATTTCAACCGAGATCTCGTTAACTCTGGGCAGGGGATGAAGAATGCACATATCCTTGTTTGCATATTCCATCTTATCCTTGGTGAGGATATAGCTGTCCTTAAGACGGATATAGTCAGCCTCGTTAAAGAAGCGCTCCTGCTGAACACGGGTCATATAAAGGACGTCAAGGTCCTTCATAGCTGCAGTAAGATCTGCAGTCTCTACGTATTCCATATTATTCTTGTCAAGAACGTCAGTCTTGATGTAAGCAGGAAGCTTAAGCTCATCAGGGGAGATAAGAACGATCTTGATGCCTGTGTGGCGAGAGAGGGCAGAAATAAGAGAGTGTACTGTTCTGCCAAACTTAAGGTCGCCGCAGAAGCCGATGGTAAGGTCGTTGAGTCTTCCCTTCTCTCTTCTGATGGTAAGAAGGTCAGTGAGGGTCTGTGTGGGATGGAAATGACCGCCGTCACCTGCGTTGATTATCGGCACGTTGCTCTTGAAGGTAGCAACAAGGGGCGCACCCTCTTTAGGATGACGCATAGCGATGATGTCAGAATAGCAGGAAACTACCTGTATAGTATCGGAAACGCTCTCGCCCTTGGAAGCTGAAGAACTCTTAGCCTCAGAGAAGCCAAGCACACTACCGCCCAGAGAAAGCATAGCAGACTCAAAGGAAAGACGGGTACGTGTGGAGGGCTCGAAGAAAAGGGTAGCAAGCTTCTTGTACTTACAAACGTCACGGTACTTATCGGGGTTAGCGATAATATCATCCGCACGGTCAAGAAGCTCTGTTATTTCCTCTGTTGTAAAATCTAAAATATCAATTAAATGTCTCATTTGTTTATCCAGCTTTCGTCAGAGGGATTAGCTCTGAATTTCTTAAGTCTTTCGATATCCTCAGCCTTGATGTAACCGATCTCAGCCGCAACCTCGCATACTGTATCAAAGTCGGTAAGGCTGGTGTTAACTACGTTAGCTGCAGCCATACGGTCGATACCCTTCTGCATACCGTATGTGAAGATGGAAACAACGCCAAGAACCTCAGCGCCTGCCTCACGGAGAACGTCAACTACTTCAAGAACAGAGCCGCCTGTGGAGATAAGGTCCTCGATTACAACTACCTTCTGACCGGGAAGAAGTTTACCCTCGATCTGGTTCTGTCTGCCGTGGTCCTTTGCGCCACTACGTACGTAACCCATAGGCATATCAAGCATATGAGCGGTGATAGCTGCGTGTGCAATACCTGCGGTGCTTGTACCCATAAGTACTTCACACTCGGGGTAAAGCTCCTTAACCTTCTGCGCAAGAGAAGACTCGATAAGAGTTCTTACCTCGGGAGCTGTAAGGGTGAGTCTGTTATCACAATAAATAGGGCTCTTGATGCCGCTTGCCCAGGTAAAGGGCTCGTCGGGACGAAGAAAAACTGCACCTATGGAAAGTAAACCTTTTGCTACTGCTTTATTCATTTTTATATTCTCCTTAAATCAACTTATTGTTATCAGTCGCAGAACTCAGCAACACATCTTCTGTATGCTGCAACGGGATCCCCTGCCGCTGTGATAGGTCTGCCCACAACGATGTAGTCGGAGCCGATCTCCTTAGCCTTAGCGGGAGTGGTTACACGAACCTGATCGCCGATGTCACCGTCAGCAAAACGTACACCGGGAGTAACGGTAAGAAATTCCTTGCCGCACTTTTCCTTAACCTTGCCTGCCTCAAGGGGAGAACAAACAACACCGTCAAGACCTGCAAGCTTTGCATTGTGAGCGTAGTGCATAACTACCTCGTCGATAGGCTTTTCGATAAGCAGATCGTTTGTCATACGCTCCTGGCTTGTGGAGGTAAGCTGAGTTACAGCGATAAGAAGGGGTCTTGTACCGTCGGGACGGGTAAGGCCTTCAAGAGCAGCCTCCATCATAGCGATGGTACCGCTTGCGTGGAGGTTACACATGTCTACGTTGAGGCTGGAAAGAACAGCCATAGACTTCTTAACTGTGTTGGGAATATCGTGGAGCTTGAGGTCAAGGAATATCTTGTGTCCTCTCTCCTTAAGCTTTCTTACCATATCGGCACCTGCCGCATAGTAGAGCTCCATACCGATCTTTACGTAGGGCTTTTCTTCCTTAAAATTATCAAGGAACTTTAATGTTGCTTCCTCTGACGAAAAGTCACAGGCAATGATAACGTCGCGTCCCATCAGTGTGCGCCTCCTATTATATCTGTTAATTTATCAATTTTGTATTTTTCCATTACTCGGGGAAGATCCTCGATGATATCACGGCAAGCGTAGGGGTTGACAAGGTTTGCCGCGCCTACCTGAACTGCCGTTGCTCCGCAGAGCATCATTTCTATTACGTCCTCGGCTGTGGTAACACCACCCATACCGATGATCGGGATGTTAACTGCCTCGTATACCTGATATACCATACGAAGGGCTACGGGAAGGATAGCAGAGCCGGAGAAGCCGCCCATCTTGTTTGCTACAACAGGCTTCTTTGTACGAAGATCCACTCTCATACCGAGAAGGGTATTGATCATAGAAAGACCGTCTGCACCTGCCTCTTCGCACGCCTTTGCGATAGAAACGATATCTGTTACGTTGGGGCTTAATTTAATGTATACAGGCTTTGTGGTAACCGCCTTTACAGCCTTTGTTACGGCTGCCGCGTTCTCACAGCTTGTACCGAAAGCCATACCGCCGTTATGAACGTTGGGACAGCTTATATTTACTTCAATAATGCCTACGTCAGGCTCTTTGTCAATTTTCTCGCAGGTGTAAACGTACTCGTCGATAGAAAATCCGCTTACGTTTGCCACTACCTTTTTGTTAAATACCTTACGCATCTTGGGCAGCTCTTCTGCGATGACCTTTTCAACACCTGGGTTCTGAAGACCTACAGAGTTGATCATACCCATATTACATTCTGCAATTCTGGGTGTGGGGTTGCCGAAGCGTGGATCCTTGGTCGTTCCCTTAAAGGAGAAGGAACCAAGAACGTTAATATCATAAAGTTCAGCAAACTCATAGCCGAAGCCGAACGTGCCGCTGGCGGGGATAATGGGATTGTCAAGCTCCCATCCGGAGAGCGTTACTTTTAAATCTTTCATCATTACGCCTCCTTATCCCAAAGAATTTCGTCACTTACAAGGACAGGACCTTCCTTGCAGATACGCTTGTTGCCGTAGATCGTCTTGCAGCTGCAACCCATACAAGCGCCAAATCCGCAGCCCATTCTTTCTTCAAAGGAGAGCTGACCCTTCTTGTCACTTGTTTTATAGAGAGCCTTTAACATAGGCTCGGGACCGCAGGCAGAGTAATCTGTGTAATCTATATCACAGAGAGCGTTTGTTACAAAGCCCTTTGTGCCGAGAGAGCCGTCAACGGTGGTAACGATAACCTTTGCGCCGAGAGCCTCAAACTCTTCCTTATAAAATACTTCGGAAGCGGTATTAAAGCCGAGGATAGCGGTAACTTCCTTACCTTCTGCGATAAGAGCCTTGGCAAGACCGTACATAGGGGGAACACCAACGCCGCCGCCTACAACTACGGGCTTGTCACCGCACTTTGCGGTATCAAAGCCGTTACCCAGACCGCAGAGAACGTCAAGGGTCTGACCCTCTGTCATGCCCTTCATCTTCTCAGTACCCTTGCCCACCACCTTGTAGATAATGGTGATCTCCTTGTCGTTATAATCGCAAACAGAGATAGGACGGCGAAGATAAAGACCTTCAAGCGCTATGTTTATAAACTGACCGGGATTGGTCAAGGCAGAGGTGTCTCCCGCGAGACGCATAAGATATACGTCCCGTGTGAGCGCTCTGTTTTCTAATATCGTATAAATACCTTTTGTCATATTAAGAATCTATTGTTGAGATGCAGAGAGTTGTCTCTTCAAGAACGTCGAGAAGAACTCTTACTGTATCAAGTGCGGTGAACATGGTTACGTTGTTTTCAGCAGCACAACGGCGGATCTCAAAGCCGTCGGAGCTGTGAGAATCACGGTTGATGTCGCGGGAAGAGATAACGTAGTTTACGTGACCCTGTCTGATAGAACGAAGTATCTCGTCGCTACCCTCGCTTATCTTCTTCATAACGTGGGTACGGATTCCGTTAGCCTTAAGGAAGTTTGCGGTACCCTGAGTAGCCTCGATATTGAAGCCAAGGTTATAGAAGCGGCGGATAAGAGGAAGTGCCTCTTCCTTATCGGAGTCTGCGATAGAAACGAAGATAGTACCGTAGTTTACTACGTTCATACCGGAGGACTGAAGAGCCTTATAGAGCGCTCTTGTCAGCTTGTCGTCATAACCGATAGCCTCACCTGTGGACTTCATTTCGGGTGAGAGGTATGCGTCAAGACCTCTGATCTTGGAGAAGGAGAATGCGGGAACCTTAACGTACCATCTCTTCTTCTCTTCGGGATATACTACTTCGATACCCTGATCCTTGAGAGTTTCGCCAAGCATTACCTTGGTACCGATATCAGCCAGAGACCAACCTGTAGCCTTAGAAAGGAAGGGTACGGTTCTGGAGGAACGGGGGTTAACCTCGATGATATATACGTCCTCGTTTGCATCAACTATGAACTGGATGTTGTAGAGACCTACGATGCCTATACCAAGACCGAGACGCTTGGTGTAGTCAAGGATAGTATCCTTTACCTTCTGGCTTACGGAGAAGGTGGGGTATACGGAGATAGAGTCACCGGAGTGGATACCTGTACGCTCAACGTGCTCCATGATGCCGGGAACGAAAACGTCCTTGCCGTCGCAAACTGCGTCAACCTCAAGCTCCTTACCGAAGATATACTTGTCAACAAGTACGGGGTTGTCAGAGTCAAGCTTGATTGCTGTATTAAGGTAGGTTCTGAGAGCCTCTTCGTTTGCAACGATCTGCATTGCACGACCGCCAAGCACGTAGCTGGGACGAACAAGTACGGGATAGCCAATCTCGGTAGCTGCTCTTACACCAGCCTCGATATCAGTTACTGCCTGACCCTTAGGCTGGGGAATGTCAAGCTCATGAAGGATCTTCTCAAAGGAGTCTCTGTTTTCTGCACGCTCGATAGCCTCAAAGTCTGTACCGATGAGCTTAACGCCGTGCTTCATAAGGGGCTGAGCAAGGTTGATAGCGGTCTGACCGCCGAGGGATGCAACAACACCAAGGGGCTTTTCCAGCTCGATAACGTTCATAACGTCCTCAACGGTAAGGGGCTCGAAGTAGAGCTTGTCACTTACGGTATAGTCTGTAGAAACGGTCTCGGGGTTGTTGTTTATGATGATCGCCTCATAGCCTGAATTCTTGATGGTCTGTACCGCATGAACGGTGGAGTAGTCAAACTCGACACCCTGACCGATACGGATAGGACCTGAACCGAGAACTATGATCTTCTTTCTGTCTGTAACAACAGATTCGTTTTCCTGCTCGTAGGTGGAGTACATATAAGAAACGTAGCCGTCATACTCACCTGCGCAGGTGTCGATCATCTTGTATACGGGGAAGAGGTTGTTGTCCTTTCTGAACTTGTAAACCTCTGTTTCGGGACAGTTCCATACCTTAGCAATGAACTTGTC
The DNA here is from genome assembly GCA_045133915.1 of Eubacteriales bacterium. Lineage (GTDB taxonomy): Bacteria > Bacillota > Clostridia > Oscillospirales > CAG-272 > RGIG7300. Next base: position 42,426 of record JBGUUX010000049.1, read on the forward strand.
CGAAACGCCCATTCTCTTTGCCTCGTACATGGTGTCGTAGTCAAAGGGATTAGCGGTAAGTGTATGCTCGAAGTCGATGATGTTCTTATACTTTTCAAGGAAGAGCATATCGATCTGTGTCTTGTCGCAGATAACGCCAAGGTCAACACCGATACGGATAAGCTGAGCGATAGCAAAGATACGGTCGTCGGTACCGTCCTTGATGTAGTCAAGAAGCTCGTTGACGCTCATCTCGTCAAACTTTGCCATATGGAGATGGCATACGCCGATCTCAAGAGAACGAACTGCCTTGAGAAGACACTCTTCAAGGGTACGTCCGATACTCATTACCTCACCTGTAGCCTTCATCTGTGTGGAGAGCTTGTTGGAGGCGGTAGCAAACTTATCGAAGGGGAATCTTGCAACCTTGGCTACAACGTAGTCAAGCGCAGGTTCAAAACTTGCAGGAGTAGTGGAAAGCATGATCTCGTCAAGAGTGAGACCTACCGCTACCTTTGCGGTGATACGTGCGATAGGATATCCGCTTGCCTTAGAAGCAAGAGCGGAGGAACGGGATACACGGGGGTTAACCTCGATGAGGTAGTAGTCAAAGGACTGAGGGTCAAGAGCAAACTGTACGTTACAGCCGCCTTCGATCTCAAGTGCGCGGATCAGCTTAAGAGCTGAGTCACGGAGGATGTGATATTCCTTGCTGGTAAGTGTCTGACAGGGAGCAACAACGATAGAGTCACCTGTGTGGATACCAACAGGGTCGATATTTTCCATAGAACATACGGTAATAGCGGTGTCGTTAGAGTCACGCATTACCTCGAACTCGATCTCCTTATAGCCCTTGATAGACTTTTCTACAAGAACCTGAGAAACGGGAGAGAGTGCAAGAGCGTTCTTCATTATATCAACAAGCTCGGTCTCGTTATCAGCAAAGCCGCCGCCTGTACCGCCCAGGGTAAATGCGGGACGAAGAACTACGGGATAACCGATCTTTTCTGCAATAGCCTTACCCTCTTCAATGGTGTTTGCTACGTCGGAGGGAAGCACGGGCTCACCCAGGTCAAGACAAAGCTGCTTGAAGAGCTCACGGTCCTCTGCGCGCTCGATGGACTCGCACTTTGTACCGAGAAGCTTAACACGGCACTCGTCGAGAATACCCTTACGTGCAAGCTGCATAGCAAGGTTAAGACCTGTCTGACCGCCAAGGCCGGGGATGATAGCGTCGGGACGCTCGTAACGGAGGATCTTAGCAACGTATTCAAGGGTAAGAGGCTCCATGTATACCTTATCTGCAATAGTGGTATCGGTCATGATGGTAGCGGGGTTGGAGTTACAGAGGATAACCTCATAGCCCTCTTCCTTAAGCGCAAGACAAGCCTGTGTGCCTGCGTAGTCAAACTCTGCCGCCTGACCGATAACTATAGGACCTGAACCTATAACCAGTATCTTCTTTATGTCGGTTCTCTTAGGCATTCTCCTTTACCTCCTTCATCATGCTTACAAACTTATCATAGAGATTTTCGCAGTCCTTGGGTCTTACTGTGTTGTCAACCTCAAACTGAACGGCGAACATATTGTCTTCTTTGTTTTCTACACCTGCGATAGTGCCCTCAATAACGTTCTGGTGAGTAACTGTGAGAGCTGTGTTCTTAAGGCTCTCGGGCTCAACGGTGTAGGAGTGGATCTGGTTTACCACGTCAACGCGGTTGTTGATGAGGTTTCTTACGGGATGGCTTCCGCCGCCGTGACCGAACTTCATCTTGTAGCAGGATGCACCGTATGCCATACAGATGAGCTCAAAGCCAAGGGAGATACCGAACATGGGGTACTTGCCCTTTAATTCCTTGATAAGGTCAATAACCACGGGAACGTCTGCAGGATTGCCGGGGCCGTCGGAGATAAGGATTCCGTCGGGGTTCATACCCTCGATTATTCTTGCCTCGGTGTTGTAAGGAACAACTGTTACGTTACATCCGCGCGCGTTAAGCTCCTTGATAACGCTGAGCTTGGTGCCGCAGTCAACCACAACTACGTTGTACTTAGGCTTAAAGGTACGGCTGTACCATCTCTTCTTGCAACTTACTCTTGCAACTGCATCGGTGGGAAGCTCGTGGGTCTGCATATATTCGATAGCCTCTTCCTTAGGCTTGTCAGCATCGCAGATATAAACCTTGCAGCTGCCGTTATCTCTTATTTTACGGGTAAGCATACGGGTATCTATTCCCTCAATTGCGGGAATGTGGTTTTCCTCAAGGATCTCGGAGAGAGTCTTGGTATATCTGAAGTTACTGGGAGAGTCGTTATACTCTCTTACGATAAGACCGCCGATGGTGGGGACTTTAGTTTCAAAATCCTCCTCTGCGATACCGTAGTTACCGATAAGGGGATAGGTCATAAGCACCATATCGTCTGTATAACCGGGGTCGGAAATTACCTCTTGGTAGCCTACCATAGCGGTGTTCATAAGAAGCTCGCACATAGCTTCAACCTTGGTGTCACCAAAGCCGAAACCGTAATATTCCTGACCGTCCTCGGTCACTATCTTTCTGTCATACTTGATTGCCATACTATCCTCCTGTTAATTACTGTCATTATACATTCACCGTAGACCTCTTTACCTGCAAAGGGTGTTATCTTACCCATTGAAAGAAAGTCGTTAGGATCAATTACATATTTTCTGTCGGTAGAAAGCACCGTGAAGCTATCCTCTGATGCCGGAATACCGAAACGTTTTCTGGGATTTGTTATCATAAGCTCAAGGAGCTTTTCCATACTGATCACACCCGGCTTTACAAGCTCGGTGTACATGATGGGGAACGCAGTCTCTATACCGGTTATTCCCATGGGGCTCTTTGCAAGACCGAGAGACTTTTCTTCGGTGGTGTGAGGAGCGTGGTCGGTTGCTATCATATCTATGGTACCGTCGATTATACCCTCACGAAGCGCCATCATATCTTCTCTGCTGCGAAGAGGCGGATTCATCTTGAATCTTGCGTCTTCCTGCAGATCTTCATCACAAAGTACTAAGTAATGAGGTCCTGTTTCGCAGGTGACCGGCAAGCCCTTTGCCTTAGCCTGTCTTATCAGCTCCACGCTTTCCTTGGTTGAGATGTGGCATACGTGATATTCACATCCTGTCTCTTCGACCAATTTAAGGTCTCTTTCTATCTGCTTCCATTCGCTTTCGTTTGAAATGCCCTTGTGTCCGTGAGCTCTCTGATAAGCGCAGGAGTTTATATATCCGCCGAAGAGAAGCGAATTGTCCTCGCAGTGGGCTGCTATTATTTTACCGAGGCTCTTTGCCTTCAGCATCGCCGCCCTCATCATATCGTCCGACTGGACTCCTCTGCCGTCGTCCGAGAAGCCGCAGACCTTGTCTGCCATGCCCTCAAGGTCGGCAAGCTCCTGCCCTACTTCCATCATCGTGATAGAGCCGTAGGGATGAACGTTTATTACCGCATCCCTTTCGATGATATCCAACTGCTTTTGCAGGGTCTCGGGTGTATCAGGTACCGGGTTTAAGTTAGGCATACTGCATACGTCGGTATAACCGCCTCTTGCTGCCGCCTTTGTTCCCGTTGCCACCCTTTCTTTCATAGAAAAGCCCGGCTCTCTCAGATGAACATGAACATCCAAGAAACCGGGTGAAAAAATACAATTATCAAATTCACAAAGAACCTCTTCGCCCATAGGAGCAAAAGAAGCTTTTCCTTCATTAATATATACGTCACGGGAAGAAATGTTACCGTCGATCAGACATAATGCGTTTTTTAACTTGATCTGCATGGTTTATCCTCCTTAAGGTCAGGGGAATCGAGCCCCATATGGTTTTAGATGGCAGATATCCGCCATCTCATTGTCAGCGATTTAGTCTATATCTAAAAACAAAAATATCTTGTCCTGCGACAAGATATAACTATACAACAAAACCGGCTCTTGCACAGCAAAAACCTATGTTATTCTATTACATCTTGTCGGCATCTCTGTACCGCTCTTAAAGACCTAAAATAGTATATCACAATTTCGCACCTATTGTCAATAGAAATAATATACATACATATTTATTTAACATTCTGTTTATTGTCATATTACCCAAAACACGAACGAAAAAATATATAAACTGAACAAATAGCAGGATAAAACCAATTTTCAAAATTCAGTTCTTACGTTTCAGCCCTTCCCTGTTTATATAACTTTGACAAGTAGGCCATATCTATTGACATAATACTTAGTATAATGTTATAATGTGGTATCGAAAAATACTTTTAAAAGGAGAAATTTGCGATGAATATCACAAAAAGAGTGCTTGCTGTCTTAATGATCCTTGCAATGCTGCTCCCTACAATTCCGACTATCATCGTTGCAGCGGATGCTTCTGCAACCGTCTTCTTTAACTCTAACGGCGGTTCAGGCGGCCCCGGTAAGGTTACCGCAACAGTTGGAACTAAATTAACGATCCCTACACCCAATCCCACCAAGTCCGGAATGGTATTCCGTGGTTGGGCTACAACTGCAGAAAAAGCAGCAATAGGCGATATCGCTTATTCTGCAGGAACTTCTGTTACTGTAAACGGAGATATGACTCTGTATGCAAGTTACGCATACACGGTTACTCTCAAATGCGGTAACGAAGGTGCAGGAACAGCTTCCAAGACCCTTTACAAGTTCCCTGCTAAGGAGTTAACTCTTTATCACGACAAGGCTACCGTAAAAGCAAACTACGGTATGTATCCCAAGAATAATGACCAGCGTTCCTTTATCGAATGGAACACCAAGCAGGATTCCACCACCTCCAAGGGTACCGGTACATCCTATTATCTCAATTACACAAATAACGCTTCCGTAACCCTCTATGCTATCTGGGGTTATCCCATCCAGTATAACGCTGACGGCGGATACTTTCCTCTCACAGGTGACAGCATATTCCTCAAGTACGTTTGCGGTTATGACGACAATAACTATCAGAACCCCAAGACACTTTACGGTAACTTTGATTTCCCTCAGGGATCCAACAAACCCGTAAAGGACGGCTGCCGTCTTTACACACAAAGCGGAACCGTGTTCTACGCTCTGCTTTATGCTGACTTATCATTTTTCACCACAGAAACCGCACAGCAGAACCTTACCATTCCTCCTACGGGCGGAAAGCTTCCCTGGAACGTATTCCATACCGCTACCACCGAAAACGGTACCACCGCAGTTGAGTTCCCCGCTATCTGGGAGCCCTCTGTAACCTATAAGGCAAACGGCGGTTCCGGCAAAGACGTGGTAGAATGGATCTCATGGGACTGGGACGGTCTCCATATGTACAAGTCCTATAAAGTAAGAAGTAACAGTTTTACCAAATCAGGCGCTTCTTTTAAGGGTTGGAACACCGAGCCTGACGGTAGCGGAAAAGCTTATGCCGCAGGCGCAACCATATATCACGATTCTTCAGACCCCATCGTACTTTACGCACAGTGGTCTGACGGCACCAAGGGTGCGCGCGCTACCGAAAAGCACACAGTAAGATTTGATGCCAACGGCGGCAGCAATGCTCCCGCTTCTCAGACCAAGTATTGGGGAACCATCCTCACCTTAACCACCCAGACACCGGTACGTCCCGGATATAAGTTTATGGGTTGGGGTCCCGGTAAGTTCTCAAATACCGTAACGTATAAGCCCGGCGCTCTCTACGGTGTAGACGTAGATTCCAAGCTCTATGCGGTATGGGAAGAGTGCAAGACTCACTCTTACGCAAAGGTATCCTCCACCGCATCTACCTGCACAACACAGGGCAAGGTTACTTATACTTGTTCAGTCTGCAAGCTGAGCTATGACGAATACCTTGATTATACTCACACCTGGGGCAGCTGGAAATCTAACGGCAACGGTACCGATTCCAGAAGCTGTACCGTATGCGGTACTACCGAAACCAGGGACGCGCTGTGCAACCACGTATACGATAACGGCAAGGTAACTCAAGACGCTACTTGTACCAAGATAGGCGTTAAGACCTACACATGTACTCTCTGCGGCGAAAGCTACGAAGAAAGCATCGCTATGCTGAAGCATTCCTTTACAAACTACGTTTCCGATAACAACGCAACCTGTAAGAATGATTCAACAGCAAGAGCATACTGTGATTACGGTTGCGGCAGATATTCGCTGACCGTTGAAAAAGGAACAAAGCTGGATCACGTATTTACAACCTATACCTTTGACAACAATGCAACCTGTAATAGCTCTGGAACACAAACCGCGTACTGTGATTTCGGTTGTAATAACACCAACACCATACCTTATGACGGCGATACCGTTGAACATAAGTATACCGTATACACATCCAACGCAGACGCTACCTGTACTACAGACGGCACAAAGACCGCTTACTGCGACTACGGTTGTAACAACAGTGTAACAGTACCCGACGAGGGCTCCAAGCTCGGTCATAATTTTGGCACCTGGATAATCACAACACCTCCCACAACCACGTCAAGCGGTGTTGAAACAAAATATTGCAGCCGTTGTGACGCTACCGAAACAAGATCGGTTCCTAAGATCGGTGCACCCGTCATTTCTATTGACAATTACACCGTAACCATCACCAATGCGAACCTTATCAAAGATATAAGATACGCAGTAGGAACTTACTCTACCGGTACCGCAATCAAAGCAGCCGAGGGCAACGTA